>JACRPT010000073.1 GCA_016223045.1 Candidatus Eiseniibacteriota bacterium | reverse complement strand
GCGGCCGCGCGGGCGAGCGGCGCGCGCGCGCCGTGCGGCGAAAGCCCGAGCGTGGCGAGCAGCGCGGCCGCGGCCGCGAGGTTCCCCTCGGGACGCGTCAGGCCGAGCAGCAGCGCGGTGAGGGCGAGGCCCCGCACCCCCGGCGCCGCGGGACGACCGAGCCGGCGCGCGCAGAGCAGCGCGAGCAGCACGAGCAGGAAGCTGAAGAGCGCGGTCTCCATCCCCGAAACCGCGTGCACCGCGCTCGGCGCCCAGGCGGCGAGTATCAGCGCGGCCGCCGCCGCCGGCAGGGCGCGCTGCCCGCGCGGCAGGAACGCGGACAGCTCGAACGCGAGCAGGGCCGTGGCCCCCAGCGTGGCAAGCAGGGCCGCGACGCCGGCCAGCTTCGCGCAGGACGGAGCGTCGAGGCCCAGCAGGTGGGGCAGGGCCAGGAGCACCATCCACAGGAAGGCGGTGCAGCCCTCGACCGGCGGGAGGCCGGCATTGAAGGTGGGGCCGTGGCCGGCCGCCAGGTTGCGGGCGTAGCGCAGCGTGATGAACGCGTCGTCCACGGTGAACGGCCACACCGCGGCGACGGTGGCCGCGAACACGGCCACCGCGGCCAGCCCGAGGCCCAGGGCGGCGCTGCGCGCGGTCACGGTCGGCACTGCGCTCGTGCGGTCGGCATTGCTATGATGCGCCCTCGAAGTGCTCGGCAGTGGTCGGGTCGTCCGGGTCCGGAGGCGCGCGATGATGAGGGAACGCCGCGGGGAATGGAAGGGCCGTCGGCGCCTGGGCGGCCGGCTGCTGTCGGGTCTGTGGGTGGCGGGGTGCGTCCTGCTCGCGGCCGGCGCTGCGCGGGCCGCCGCGCCGGCGGCGGCGCCGGCCGACACGGGGCTCACCTTCGCCGGCTTCCTCGACGAGTTCGCCGCCCTCGCGGCCGATCCCGGGCAGGGGGCGCGCGTGCCGGCCTTCACGCTGCGCCGGGAGGCCGGCGTGCTCCGCTTCGACCCCGGCATGCTCCACCTGTGCGCGCCGGTCGCCGGTCGCGTGTGCGCCGCGCTCTACACCGGCCGCGGTGTGTTCGGCATGCGCCCGCCCACGCGGGTCGAGCGCGAGCAGCTCGAGCGGGTGTCCGGCTCGGACTCGCTGGCCGAGGAGTTCACCGCCGCGGTGCTGGTGTTCGGCGACAGCACGCTGGCCGAGCTGCGCGCGCTGGCCCGCTTCGGGCCGGCCGCGCCGGAGCCGGCGGCGAAGGCGGCGGCCGCGGAGTGCGTGCGCTACCTGTTCGGGCCGGAGAAGAAGCAGCGCGATCTGGACCCCGTGGTGGCGAAGAGCCTGGCCGAGGGCGGCACGGACGGCATGTTCTACGCCCACTTCGTGCGAGCGAAGGGCGACCCGGTGTTCTTCGAGATCGACCCGCGCGCCAGCGAGGAGGTGCGGTTCCTGCGCCGGCCGGAGGACGACCAGCAGGGTTTCCTGCAGGGGCGCGGCCGCGAGGTGGTGAGCCAGTTCCCGCGCGAGGGCGAGCTCACCGCCGACCCTGCGGCGGACGCGCGCGCCTCGCTCGATGCGCGGCGCTGCGTCGTGGACGCGCGCATCGAGGACGACCTGGACTTCACGGCTACGGCCACGGTGGAGCTGGTCTCGCTCGAGGAAGGGCAGCGCTGGCTCCCGTTCCTCCTGTGCGACGAGCTGGAGGTGGACTCGGCCGCCGTGGACGGCGCGGCCGTGAGCTTCTTCAAGGGCGAGAAGAGCCCGCGGCTCTGGGTCCGCACCGGCCGCCCGCTCGCGCGCGGCCAGCCGCTGGCGCTGAGGCTGCGCTACCACGGGCGGCTGCTCGAGCGCGACGCGGACCAGATCACGCTCAGGAGCTCGATCGGCTGGTACCCGCGGCACGACGGGAAGGACCGGGCGCTCTTCGACCTCACCTTCCACGTACCCTCGCAGTTCCAGTTCGCCAGCATCGGCCGCAGGGTGGAGAGCGCGAAACAGGGGAACGTCGTGACCTCGCGCTGGGTGACCGCGCGGCCGGTGCGCAACGCCTCGTTCAACCTGGGCTTCTTCAAGGAGCTCGAGGTGCGCGACGCGCGCATCCCGCCGGTGCTGGTCCAGATGTCCTCGGTGGGCCATCGCGAGCTGGCGGAGGAGCTGGGCAAGGAGGGCATCGCCTCGGGGGGCGCGATGGACAGGCAGGTGGCCGCCGACGTGGCGAACAGCCTGGCCTTCTTCTCGCAGCTGTTCGGCCCGCCGTCCGACAGCTCGGCGATCGCCACGGAGATCCCCGGCGGGCACGGCGAAGCCTTCCCGGGCCTGGTCCACCTCTCGTGGATCACGTTCCAGCGCACCGGGTCCTCGGGCGAGGACCAGCTGTTCCGCGCGCACGAGGTGGCGCACCAGTGGTGGGCGATCGGCGTGGACTACAAGACCTACCACGACCAGTGGCTGAGCGAGGCGTTCGCCCAGTACTCGGGACTCTGGTACATGCAGGCGGCCCTGCACGACAATCGCAAGTTCTTCGCCATGCTCGAGGACTGGCGCAAGAAAGTGCTGTCGAACCGCAGGTACCTGCTGGGGAGCGGGCAGGAAGCCGGGCCCGTCTGGCTCGGGCGCCGCACCAGCATGAGTTCCACGCGCGGCGACTACGACCTCATCATCTACCAGAAGGGCGCGTGGGTGCTGCACATGCTGCGCAACATGCTGCTCGACCTCGAGACCATGAGCGACGACCGCTTCACCCGGCTGATGCGCGACTTCTACGCGACCTACCGCGAGAGCGCGGCCTCGACCGCGGATCTCCAGTTCCTGGCCGAGAAGCACGTGGGACAGAGCCTCGACTGGTTCTTCGACCAGTGGGTCTACGGCACCGACGTCCCGACCTACCGCTTCGCCTGGCAGGCGGCGCCGGCGGGCGAGGGGAAGTTCAAGCTGCGCTGCCGGGTCGAGCAGACCGGCGTGCCCGCCACGTTCAGGATGTACGTGCCCGTCGCCATCGGCTTCGCGGGCGACAAGGTCGCGCGCGTCCGCGTGCTCGTCCAGGGCCCGAAGACCGAGTTCGAGGTGCCCGTGCCGATGGAGCCGAGGAAGGTCGTGTTCAACGACCTCGCTTCGGTGCTGTGCGAGGTGCAGAGCGTGCCCTGGTGAGGCGCCGCCACCTCAGAGCGCGAGCGTCATCTCGCGCTGCGGGGGGGACCGGTGGCCATGCGCTCCTCCTGCGGATCACGGGAGGATCCCGCGGGGTGCCGTGTGGCCCACGGCGACGGAACCCGGTGAAACGCAGAGAGCGGCGTCCGGATGGACGCCGCTCCCGCTGCGTGAAGTGGTGTCCGGGCGGCTACGCCTTGCGGACGTTGGACGCCTGCAGGCCCTTCGGCCCACGGTTCACGTCGAACTCCAGGGCCTCGCCCTCGGCGAGGGTCTTGAACCCGTCGCCCTGGATGGCCGAGAAGTGCACGAACACGTCCTCGCCACCCTCCTGGGAGATGAAACCGAAACCCTTCGCCTCGTTGAACCACTTCACAGTACCACGAGCCACTTGACACTCCTTGAATCCGGGTCCGAAGACCCCTGTTCTGCCGTCAGGCTGCGACGGCCACGTCCGGCCACGTTGACCGGTACTTCGTTCTCCAACAACGCCGACCAAACAGAAAAGCCACCGCGTGTCCCGGGTGGCTTTGAACGTTTGTTCGCACATCCACTGGCGACCGAAGACGCGCGTAGTATCGGCCAGCGGCGGCCCGAACGCAAGCGCTCATTTCACGGCTCATTTCACGGCGTCCAGACGGTGTGAAGTAGACTGCGGGCGCGGGGACCCCCGCCTCCCGCCGCCGGAAGCCGAAGCCGATCGGAGAGCACCCGTTGCACGACGCCCACGATCCAGGTACGCCGTGAGTCCGCGGTCCATCCTCGCCTCGCTGGCGGCGGTCGTGGCCGCGACCGCCGCCGCCGGTCCGCCGCCGCCCGGCCTGGTGGCCGACCTGGGCACCGACCGCGCCCGCTACGCCCCGGGCGACACGGTCCACTTCGAGGTCCGTCTGCGGAACGCGGGCGCTGCGGCGCTGCACGGCGCCGTGCTCGCGCTCTCGATCCGCCACCTTGCCGATTCCGCCGGTCCGGAGCTGGCGCGGGGCTTCGACCTGGCCGCCGGCGACAGCGCCGCGCTGTCGCTGTCGTGGGACGCGCCGCGGCCCGACTTCCGCGGCTACCGCGCGAGCCTGGTGGTGCGCGACAGCGCGGGCCGCGTGCTGGACCGCGCCGCCACGGCGGTGGACGTTTCGTCCGACTGGTCGCGCTTCCCCCGCTACGGCTACCTCGCGCACTTCGGGCCGGGTCTCGACGCCGCGGGCTGGGTCGCCGCGCTCAACCGGTTCCACGTCAGCGGGCTCCAGTTCTACGACTTCCAGTACCGGCACCACCGCCCGCTCGCCGGCACCGTCGAGGCTCCGGCCGCGGAGTGGCGCGACATCGCGGGGCGCCCGACCGCGCGCGCCACGGTGGAGGAGTTCCTCGCCGCGGCGCACCGGCACGGCATGGTGTGCCTGGCGTACGACGCCTGCTACGGCGCCCACGAGGACGCGCTCAGCGACGGCAGCGGCGTGCGGCTCGAGTGGGCGGCGTGGCGCAACGCCACCGACCCGCGCGTCGAGTCCACCATCAAGTCGCTGGGTCCGTTCCCCGTCGGCTGGTCCACGCGCCGGCTCCTCTTCATGAACCTGGCGAGCCCGCAGTGGCAGGACTACCTGTTCGCCCGCATGCGCGAGTTGTTCGCGGTCTACCCGTTCGACGGCTGGCACATCGACACCTGGGGCGACCGCGGCGCGTTCGCCTTCGACGGATCGCCCGTGGACTACGTCGAGGGATTGCGTCCCTTCACCGACCGCGCGCGCGAGGCCACGGGACGTCGCGTGGTCGCGAACACCGTGGGGTCGCGCGGCCAGGAGGAGATGGCCGCCTCCCGTGCCGACATCGTGTACTCCGAGCTGTGGGAGGACCACGCGACCTGGGCGAGCCTGCTGGAGGCCGCCGACGCGGTGCACGCGGCCGACCCCGCGCGCGGCCTGGTGTTCGCCGCCTACCTGCACCGGGCGCGCGCGCATGGCATGGCGCCGGGCGACCGCGCGCCGTTCCGCACCGCCAGCGTGCTGCTGGCCGATGCGGCGATGTTCGCCGCCGGCGCCTCGCACCTCGAGCTGGGCGACGGCGGGCGCATGCTCTCGACCGAGTACTTCCCCGACGACCTCAAGCTCGAGGTGACGCCGGCGCTGGCGCGCGCGCTGCGCCGCTCCTACGACTTCCTCGTCGCCTACGAGAACTGGCTGCGCGATGGCGTGAGCCCGGCGCCCTGCGGGCTCACCCTGCCCGGCCGGGCGGCGGGAGCGGAGGGCGCGCCCGGCACGGTATGGACCTTCGCGCGCCGCCGCGGCGCCGACGAGATCGTCCATCTCATCAACCTGACCGCGGTGCCCTCCGACCGCTGGCGCGACGACGCGGCGTCCTGCCCCGAGGCGCCGCTGCTCGCCAACGTGCGCGCGCGCCTGGCCGACGACGGCACGGTCGCGTGGGTGGGATGGGCGTCGCCCGACGCGGACGACGGCGGATTCCACCGCCTGCCGGTCACGCGCGGCCGCGATGCGCAGGGGTCCTATCTCGAGTTCGTGCTGCCCGGGCTCAAGCACTGGGACATGGTGGTCGCGCATCACGGCCCGGACGGCGCGCCGTGAGGCGCGCGTTCCTGACGGCGCTGGCGCTGTGCGCGGCGCTCGCGCGCTCCGCCCCGGCACTTCCGCTGCGCGTGAGGGTCGGCCCGTGCGCGCTCGAGGCCCCGGCCGGCTCGCAGCGCGCGCTGCGAGCGCTCGCCGTGCAGGCGCGCGGCATCCTCCCGGAGCTCGAGGCCGACCTCGGCGCGCGCTACGCTGCGCCCTTCCGCATCCTGCTCGTGCCGCCGGCAGGGTCGCGCGATCCCGAGCTGCGCGCGCTCGACGCCGCGGCGCCGCCGTGGGCGGCCGGCTTCCTGGTACCCGGGCGGCGTGTCGGGGCGATCCGCCTGGCGGCGGCGAGCCAGTATCCGTACGGCACCGTGGAGGCGGTGCTGGCGCACGAGGCGACCCACATGCTGCTCCACGACGCGGCGGGCGGCCGGCTGCCGCGCTGGTTCGAAGAAGGCGTGGCGATGGGGGAGGAGCGCCGCTGGAGCCTGCAGGACATCGCGGTGCTGTCGTCGTCGCTGCTCACCGGCGACCTGCCGGCTTTCGACTCGCTCGACGCGTCGTTCCAGGCGTCGAGCGGCGAGGCGCGCAGGGCTTACGCCGCCGCGTTCGGATTCGTGGCGTGGAGCAGCCGCCGCTACGGCCCCGGCTTCCTCCCCGCCGTGCTGCGCGAAGCGCGCGCCCGGTCCTTCGTCGAGGCGTGGCAGGCCGCCTGCGGCGAGCCGCTCGCCCGCGGCGAGGCGATCTGGCGCGCGAAGAGCCTCGCGCGCTACCGCTGGCTCGCCGTCCTCCTGACCTCGAGCCCGCTGTGGATCGGCATCACGCTGCTCGCCCTGTTCGCCGGGCTGCGCCGCCGCGCGCGGGCGCGGGCTACGCGCGCCCGCTGGGCGGCCGAGGAGCGTGCGGCGCGGGAGGCGCTGCGCGAGCGGACGGGTCCACCTCCCGCGAACCGCTGACGGGCGGCTCGCCGCAGGTGTAGTCTTCCACCTGCGCGGGGGTTCGCCTGGAGGGTCCGCCCGCGCGGGAAGCCCCATGAACCCGTCACCGGTCCCCGACCGCGCGCCACCCGCCCGCCCCGCAAGGCACCCGTGCCTGCTGCCGGCGGGCGTGCTGCTCGCCGTGTCGCTGGCGGGCGCGGCCTTCGCCTCCATCCCGCCGTGGGAGCGCCGCGAGACGAAGCGCCCGGTCTACCCGCCGGCGCTGGTGTCGGCGCGGTGGCTGGAGCTCAACCTCGGGGCGCGCGGCGTGTGCGTGGTGGACGCGCGGCCGCTCGAGCGCTTCCGCAGCGGTCACATCGCGGGCGCGCTCCAGCTCGACGCCGCGGCGCTGGCGCCCGATCCGTGGTCGCTCGGGGCGCGCTTCGCCGCCGCCGGCGTGCCGGGCGGCGGCACGGTGGTGTGCTACGCCGATCGCGACGGACCGGCGGCGGCAGGCCGGCTCTACTGGCTGCTCGAGCTCGCCGGGCACCGCGATGCGCGCGTGCTCGACGGCGGGCTCGAGGGATGGCGCGCGGCGCGCGGCCGGATCGAGCGCGGGGCGCGCGCTCCGCGGCCGGCGCGCTTCGAGGTCGCACCCGACACCACGCGCCTCGCCGACTTCCGCTACGTGATGGACACCTTCGGCACCTTCGGCCACACCGTGATGGACTGGCGCCCGCCCGGGGCGTGGGCCGCGGGGCACATCCCGCACAGCCTGCCGTTCCCGCTCGCGAGGCTGGTGCGGGCAGACGGCACGCTGCTCGACAGCCTGCGCGCGCGGGCAGTGTTCGAGACCTTCGGACCGCGCGAGAACGACTACGTGAACCTCGATGACGAGTTCATCGTGTGCGGCGACCTGGCGGCGGACGGGGCGCCGGTGCATCCCTACCTGGCGGCGCGGCTGGCCGGCATCGCGCGCGTGCGCTGCTACCCGGAGGGGTTCGCGGGCTGGGAGCGGCGTGCCGGGCTCCCGCAGGTGCGCATCGTGGATGCGCCGGAGGTGGCGCGGCTGCTCGGCACGCCCGCGGACGACGCGCCGCCGCGCGGCGTCATCCTCCTCGACCTGCGCGGGGAGCCGGACTACGACATCGGCCACCTGCCGGGCGCGGTGCGGCTGCCCCTGTACGAGATCGAATCGGCGCTCGAGGACACGCTGCGCGCGCACTGGCCTGACGCGGACCGGGCCAGCATCCCGATGATCCTCTACTGCTACGGCCCGGGATGCGTGCGCAGCCGCAACGGCGCCACCATCGCCGCACGGCACGGGTTCCGCAACCTGCTGTGGTTCCGCGACGGCACGATGGGCTGGCGCAGCGCCGGCCTGGACGTCGTGAAGACCTGCCGCGAGTGAAGGGAAACGCCCGCCCGGAACGCACCGGGCGGGCGCCGCGCGCCTCCCTCAGGACCTGATCCTAGCGATACAGCGTCTTGATCCGACCCCAGGTGCTCGGCCGGGTCTCGGTCGGACCCAGCGACACCTTGATGTTCAGGGCGATCCGGTCGATGTGCCAGACTTCCGTGAACGTCGGGTACTGGATGTCGATCTCGTCGCACGGGTCCAACCTCTGGTTCCCGTTGTCGTACCAGCTGTCCACGTGGAACTCGTCACAGTAGTTCGGCCAGACCCAGTGCCAGGTCTCGCACACGGGGTCTTCTCCGGTGTTGGTGTGCACGGGCTCCGCGGCGCCCTGCACCTGCGGCGCCGGGGTGAGGCGGGTCATGTAGTAGGTGGGGCCCACCCAGTCGATGTGGAAGCAGACCCCGTCGAGGTAGATGAAATCGCACACCGACACCACGCCGTCACCGTTGTCGATGTAGCCGGACTGGTGATGCGGGGTGCAGTAGGACGGGTAGAGCTCGTGCCAGGTCGAGCAGGTGGCCGGGATGCCATTGTTCGGCGTGGCGCCGAACATCGTCTGCGGTCCGGTCTCCAGGCTGAGGTTCATCTCCGTGACCGTCACGGAGTGAGCAGACGTGGCGAGGAGCGGAACGGCGCAGGCGCAGAAGACGACAGCAAGCAGGAGACGCAATGAGCGCATCTTCCTGTCCTCCTCGGGCCCGAGGGGAGGGGCGGGAGCGGGAGTCCCGACGGGCCTGAGGGACAGGACTCCGCTCCGACACGCGGGCACCGTCTCAGGGCCGGACGAGGGAAGCGCGCCCGTCCGAGGATCGTGCTGGCGCCTGGGATCGCGAAAGCCCGCGCGAGGTCTGGATGCAGACTTCTCCGCCGGTGCGCGCGCGGCAAGTCAATTCGCGTCGTGCCGTCGCGCCGCGGCGCGGCCAGCCGCCATCGCCCACCCTGGCGCGGCAGCCTCCGCAGCATCGCGTGCCGCGCGTCCGCAGGACGCCAGGCAGCGGACGCCCGTCTGCACCACGCCGCGGGGGTGAACGCGTCAAGCGAACCGGCGCGCGCTGCGACACCCGTCACGGAATGCAGGATGGCGGAGGCGCCGTGGACGCGGCGCGGGGCGCATCCGGAGCGCGCCCCGCGTCCGGCTCGGACGACCCGGGCGCCGCGCTTACTGCGTCAGCAGCTTCTCCATCTCGTCCATGATGCCGTTCATCTCCTGGATCGCGGCGGTGAACGGCGCGGAGGTCGTCATGTCCACGCCCGCGGCCTTGAGCAGCTCGATGGGGTATTTCGACGAGCCGGAGGACAGCATCGCCAGGTAGGCGTCGCGCGCCCGGGTGCCCGGCTTCTTCGCTTCGGCCTCGGTGCGGATGCCCTTCGCGATCGAGCTCGAGGCGACGATGCTGGTGGCGTACTGGTAGACGTAGAAGTTGTAGTAGAAGTGCGGGATGTACGCCCACTCGACGCCGTAGAGGTCGGCGATCCGGCACACGCCCTGCGCGTCGCCGTAGTACTGCCTGAGCAGGCCCAGGTAGAGCTCCGACAGGGTCTCACCGGTGAGCGACTCGCCGTGCTCGGCCAGCTCGTGGATCTTCAGCTCGAACTCCGCGAACATGGTCTGGCGGAACAGCGTGGTGCGCATGCCCTCGAGGTAGCTGCCGAGCAGGAACAGGCGCGTGTCGCGGTCGCTGGTCTGCCCCAGCATGTGGTGGAGCAGCAGGTTCTCATTGAGGGTCGAGGCCACCTCGGCGACGAACGTCACGTAGTCGTGGGTGACGTAGGGCTGGCTCTGGTCCGAGAGCCACGTGTGCATCGAATGGCCGGACTCGTGCGCCAGCGTCGAGACCTCGTCGTAGAGCCCGGTGAAGTTCTGGAGCTGGTAGGGATGCACGCCGTAGGCGCCCGTGCTGTAGGCGCCCGAGCGCTTGCCGGTCGTGGGCACGAAGTCCACCCAGCGGCTGTCGAAGCCCCGGCGCAGCGTCGCGACGTAGTCCTTCCCGAGCGGCGCGACCGCCTTGAGCGTGAGGTCCATGGCCTGCTCGGGCGTGAACCTCATCTCCACCTTCCTGACCACCGGGGCGTAGAGGTCCTCGTAGCGCAGCGTGTCCACGCCCATCATGCGCCGGCGCAGCCCGAGGTAGCGGTGGAGCGTCGGCAGGTTCGCATGCACGTCGGCGAGCAGCTGCTTGTAGACGCCCGGCGGGACGTTGGGACCGAACAGCGCCGCCTCGAGGCAGCTGTCGAACTTGTGCACGTCCTTGTTGAAGATGTGGGCCTGCACCTGCGAGTAGAGCGTGGTGCCGAGCGTGCGTTCGTAGTCCTTGTAGGACGACCAGAACGTGCGGAAGACCTTCATGCGGTCCTCGCGGTCCTGCAGCGCGCGGTACCGGGTGTAGCCCGCGTTGTCGAGCTTCGCCTTCTCGCCGGTCGAGAGGGTGATCTCGGGGTAGGGCAGATCGGCGCCGGTCAGCACGCTGTAGGTCGAGTGGGGCGCGTCGGTGAGCGTGCCGGCCTGCGCCGCGACCTTCTCCTCCTCGGGGGAGAGCGTATGCGGCGCGCGGCGGAGGATGTCGTCGAGGAAGACCCGGAATTCGGCCAGCTTCGGCTCCGCGGCCACGAAGCCGTTCACCTTCGCGGCCCCGAGCGCCAGGATCTCCGGCTGGATGTAGGCGGCCGCGGCGCGGAACTGCACGACCATCTGCTCCGCCGTCTGCAGCATCTCGCGCGGCTTGCTCACGCGCGTGTCCTCGTCCTTGCGCATGCTGGCGTAGACCTCGAGCCGGGTGAGGCCGCGGTCCAGGTCCATCAGCGTGGCGAGCGCGGCCGCGAAGGTCGCGGCCGACTCACCGAGCCTGCCCTGGTACTTCGCGATGTCGGGGGTGCGCCTGGCCAGGTCCTCCCTGGCCGACTGCCACGCCGCCTCGGACGCGTACAGGTCGGCGGTGTTCCACTTGTACCTGTCGGGGACGTTCGCGCGCTCCTCGGCGCGCGCCGGCGGGACGCTGGCGACGGTTGCCGCGAGGATGGCGAGGATCAGGCACGACCGGATCATCTTCATGATGGCTGGCCCCTGTGCGTGGGTTGGGGGACGCCGGAGCGTCCGGTGGTGATGCAGCGTGTGGCAGGACTCGCGCCGCGGCATCCTAGCACCACCGCCCGGCGGAGGAGGGAGGCTGGTACGAGCGTCTACCCGGCGCGGAAGAGCGTCTACTTCAGGGCTCCCAGCTTCTTCTTGAGCCCCGCGATGGTGGCCTCGGAGCGCTGCCCGGGCGGGAACGACTCGGCCAGCGCCAGCGCGTCCTCGAGCGTCCTGCGTGCCGCGGCTGCGTCACCCCGGCCGGCGTAGATGTCCGAGCGCGTCTGGAGGATGCCGAGCTGGCGCGGGCCGTACGCCTTCGCCAGCGCGCGGTCGGAGGCGGCCAGCGCCTCGTCCCAGCGGCGAAGCGCCTTGAGCGCCACCGCGAGCCGCGCCGGCGGGTTGTAGTCGCCGGGCAGGTCGCGCTCGGAGGCTTCGAGCATCGGCAGCGCGCGCTCCGGCACGCCCAGCTCCAGGCAGGCGCTCAGCCGGTGCGAATCGAAGACCGCGCGCGCGTCGGGGTTGGGCGCCCGCGCGGCCTGGCTCTCGAGGAATGCCGCCCACGCGGATGCGACCTGGCGCGCGCCGGCGTCGTCGCCTGCGTCCTTGCGCGCATCCAGTAGCGAGATGTAGACGCTCGAGCGGTCGTCGGCGGCGATGGCGAGCGCCGTGTCCGCGACCACCGCGCGGGCGTCGGTCTCCAGCGCGACGACCAGGTCCGGTCGGCCCGGCAGCGAATCCGCCAGCGAGAGCGCCGCGTCGAGACCGCTCGCCGCCACGTTCGCCGCCGCTGACGTCCGCGCGAGCCGCGGGAACGCCGCGCGCGCCAGCCGCGCCGCGGCCAGGTCGTCCCCCGCGCTGGCGAGCGCGAACAGCGCGGAGCCGACCGCGCGCGCATCCTGCGGCCAGCCCTCGGGAGCGAGCGCCAGCGCCTCGTCGTAGGCCCGGGCCGCAGCCGCGTCATCGCCCGCGCCGTAGAGGCTGTCGGCGCGCGCCAGCGCCGCGTTCGCCGGGCCGGCCGCGCGCGCGCGGCGCACGGCAGCGGAGTCGTCGCGCACGTCCATCGCCCCTGCGGCCCGGGTCTCGTCGGGGAGGCTCGGGGACGTCGAGGGCCCGCGCTTCCCGGACACCGCGAGCGCGCCGTCGTCGAGCAGTCGCACCATCTCGGGCGCGGTGGCGCCGCCCACCCAGCGCAGCGCGACGCGCTCGTCAGCGGGATCCAGGACGAAGAAGGTGGGAAGGGCCTGGACCTTGAGCCGCTTCCTGACCGCCGCGTTCCGCGCCTTCTCGGTGTCGATCTCGAGCCAGACGAACTGCCCGGCGTGCCGCGCGAGGGACCGGTCCGTGAAGACGAAGGCCCGCATCGAGCGGCACGTGTGTCACCAGGGCGCCCAGGCCCCGATGAAGAGCGGCACCTGGCGGGCGCGCGCCTCGTGGAGCGCCCGCGCGTAGTCGTCCTTGATGAAGGGCAGGACCGGCTTCGCGGCAGCCCGGACGGGGCCGGCCGCCAGGGCCAGCACGCCGGCCAGCGCCAGCAGCAGCGGCGCACGACGATGGGCGTTCATGCCGCGCATCCTAGCAGACGTCCCCGCGGCGCTCACACTCCTCCCGGGCTCCTCCCGGGCTCTGGCGGTTCGTGGCCCGCCGCGGTCCACCCGGCGCTCGCGCTGCTGATGGACCGGGGCCCGGGAGGCGAAGCGCTCCCGGGCCCCGGCTTCTCGTGACCGGCGGTGTTCCGTGCCGCCGCGCGGCGGTCAGGCCGCGTCGTCGCGGCTCAGCGGTAGATCACCTTGAGCCGGCCCCAGCTCGTGCGGGTCGGGGCCGACGGGGCCGCCGGCTCGACGGGAGCCTGTCCCAGCGCCGCGTTCTGCACCGGCGGCGTGTCGCAGCTGCTCACGTGGATCTGCAGGTTGCCGTCGGTGATGGTGACCGGGTCCACGGTGGTCGGGTCCCCGTCCACATCCACCAGCAGCAGCGTGGTGCCCGCCGGGTCGGCGGGGTTGGCGTAGACGTGCAGGAAGTAGCGGTCCTTCAGCGCCCCGGCCTTCGCGCCGCTGCTGCCCGGCTCGTTGCGATCCTGCACGTGTCCGAAGAAGTGGACCGTGCCGTAGTCCGCCTTGTTGCCCTTGATCCCCTTCAGCGTCCCGGTCCCCCGGAACTCGATGAAGTTGAATGGCGTGACCGGCGAGGTGGAGCCGGGCGGGATCCCGTCCACGTTGCCGCAGCGGAGCACCTCGATGGCGGTCCCCTTGAAGTGGAGCTTGAGCACCGCCGCGATGTCGTTCCATTCGCCGCCCTGCCCGGCTGTGGGGCTGCAACCCGGGTTCACGTTGCCGCCGAAGTTCTGCTCGCGGCCGGCCTCGCCCAGCTGGGTGCCCGTGATCGCGCTGAACTTGGTGCCGCCGCCGGTGAGCCAGCAGCGCTCCAGCGCGCAGGCCGGGCTGGCGATCACCCAGTCCTGCTGGAACACGACGTGGGTCGCGTCGGTGGCGAACAGGAACTCACCCGAGGCGGGGCTCACGACCACTTCGCTGCTGGCGAGCGTCGGCGCCGCCCGGTAGCCGTTGGGGACCTCGAGCAGCGGGATCGTGTAGAACCCGGTCTCGTCCGTGATCGCGGAGCCCGTGAACGGTATGCCGCCCGCGGTGGCGGCCACCGTGATCTGCACGTTGGCGAGGGGCAGCCCGGTCCCCTCGCAGTAGACCCGGCCGTCCAGGTGCCAGGCGTGAGCCGCCGCGGCGAAGCAGGCCGTGAGCGCCACGGCCGCCAGAACACCACTCAGTTTCCGGTTCATGGATGGATGCCTCCTCCAGGTGCGTTGGGTCCACGCGGACATGCGGCCGCTGCCGTGGCGGACGAGCAGGGAGTCCGAGGGCGGCGGGGAATCCGTGCCGTGAGGGAGCGCAGGCGGTCTCAGCGCCCGGCGCCACGGATATGATGACGCCGCCTTCTCGGGAGGGTCAATGGGGAAGAGGTATAGGTCCCGCCCGATCGCGCCCTCTGGGGCCTCTGCCCCTCGTCGGGACGGTGACGCGGCGTCGTCCTCCGCCGGGCGGAGCGGACCTGAAGATATCGCGGGGGTGATGGGAGCGATACCGGATGCTGCCGGCGCTCCGCCCCGACGCCGGGGGCGGAGCGGTCAGACCTCGGTCTGCTCGCGCTCTTCGGACTGGTCCGCCGCCGGATCCTGGGCCTCGGCGTCGGCGGGCGCCGCCGCCTCTCCCTGCCGGCGGGCCCGG
Source organism: Candidatus Eiseniibacteriota bacterium (assembly GCA_016223045.1). Lineage (GTDB taxonomy): Bacteria > Eisenbacteria > RBG-16-71-46 > RBG-16-71-46 > RBG-16-71-46 > JACRPT01. The sequence goes on along the minus strand of JACRPT010000073.1, from coordinate 1,743 downwards.
CGATTGGCCCGCTTCTCCTCGGCCCGGGCGCGCCGCTGCTGCTCCTTCTGTCGCTTGAGGAAAGACGGTCGTTTGTTCCTTGCCATGCATGGCTCCTTTCGAATGCTCTCGCGCCGCGACCGGGGGCAAGAGCCCTGACCGGTGCACTCGCAGCCGACGGCCGCATCATCGCAGATACGGGCCCTCACGGCACGCGATTCGTGGGGCGCCGGGGCGCCTGCCGGGCGGACCGTGCCGCGCGAGGGGGGCCCGCGAGGTCGCGGGCCCCGGGCACGGACGGCGTTCGGGCGGCGTGCCGCCGGGCGCCTACTTCGGGCGCATCACGACGAGCGCTTCGCTCACCCGGTTCGACTCCAGCAGCGATGCGGCCTTGCTCTCGGTCACCGAGCGGCTGTCGAACCTGCCGAGGATCACGCGGTAGCTCGTGGATCCGCCCTCGGCGGTCGGCGCCACGATGCCGGGCAGGCCGGTGGCGGCGCTCAGCCGGTCGCGCTCGCTCTTCGCGCGCTCCTCGACCAGGAACGTGCCCACCGCGATGCCGTAGCCGTGGGGGGCCGGAGGGCCGGCGGCCAGCAGGGCCTTCTGGCGCGCCAGCGAATCGGCGGCCGCGCGCGCCAGCGAGTCGGCCCGCGCTGCGACCGCCAGCGAATCGGCACGCGCGGCGGCGGCCAGCGAATCGGCGCGCGCGGTGGCGACGGCCGCTTCGTGCGCCTTCTGCTTCTCGGCGCTGGAGCGCCACCACATGAACCCGCCGATCGCGACCGCGACGATCACGACCGTGGTGATGAGGGCGGGGAGCGGCGAACCCTTCTTGGGCTCCCAGTCGGCGTCCGTCTCCTTGGCCCCCTCCAGCTTCTCGCGCAGCTTGGGCGAAAGATAGGCGCCCGAGGGGGGCGTGGGTGCTTCGGCTGGCTCCTGGCCAGCCGGCTTCTGGTCCGGCTTGTTCGGATCGGTCACGGCACTCTCACAGGTGGGCAAGGGAATCGTTGATGCCCGCGCGCCCTGGCGGTTGCCAGGATCCCGGTGACGTGCGGGGGCTTCTCGGGACAGACGACGGGTCATTCCACCACGGACGGCGCTTCCCGTGAAGTGCCAATCGTACGGCGCGCCCCGGCCGCCCCGGCCGCGGGGCCCGAGGGTGCCCGGGCCGTGGGGTCCGAAGCAGGGAGGGCGAGCGGTCCGCCCCCCCCCGGCCGCGGCCGCCCGAGCGGTCGCAGACCCCGCTGGGTGACGATAGGCCACTTGAGCGCCCGCTGGCGGGCGAGTAGCCTCGATCCCGTGCGAGCGTGATCGGTCGCGGGGCCGAATCCCTGGCGTCGCGGCAGGTGCAGGTCACGTCCGCCGCTGGAGGCCGCATGCCGCTCTGGACGCGGTTCCTGCCTCGCTTCGCCCGCTCTCTGTCGGGTGCGCCCGCGCTCGTGGCAGCCCTGGCGACGCTGTGGTGCCCCGCGCCCGCACCAGCGCAGGTCGTGGACGCCGGGTTATGGGTGACCAACGGCGCGGTGGACGCGGTCGTCCGCGCGGGCAACGTCATCTACATCGGCGGCGACTTCACGGGAGCAGGTCCGGCCACGGGCGGCGGCGTGCCGCTGGGCCGGGCGAGCGGTGAGATACCGTCACGTCCGTCAAGGGCTTTTTTCATGCGGGCACCTCTGCGGCTGCGAGCATCGGCACGAAGGGCTTGCGGTGCTTGGCGACGCTGTAGACCGCGAGCAGCAGCTTCCGCATACACGCGACCAGGGC
>JACRPT010000072.1:12186-43263 GCA_016223045.1 Candidatus Eiseniibacteriota bacterium | reverse complement strand
GGCCGAGCTGCGCGCACGCGCCCTGGCCGGGCGCGGGCTCGCCGGCCCCGCCGCGGGACGGGCTTCGCGCGGCGCCCGGGTGGAGGTGCCGGGGGTGGCGCTGCGCGCGGCCGATCCGGCGCGGCTCGCGGCCGCCGACGCGAACGTGGAGCGCCTGGCGCGCGCCGCGGCGTCCGACTCGCTGGCGCGCGCGCTGTCCGCGGCGTCGCTCGAGGAACGGCTGTGGCTCACCGCGCTGGCGCGTGCGCTGCCGGGCGACGCCCGCGGCGCGCTCGAGAGCGCGTGGCGCGCGCACGAGCGCCACCGCGCCGCCGCGCTCCATGGCCTGGCGGCGGAGTTGGAGGCGGCGCTCGCGCCGCCCGAGCGCGCGCCGGTCGCTCTCGCCGCGGCCGAGCGCGCGTTCGAACTCGAGCGCGAGGTCCCCGACCCGGCGGCCGTGCTCTACGCCGCGGCTCCGTGGGAGGGACCGGGGCCCGCGCAACCGCTCACCGGGACCTGGGCGGCGTTGCTCGCGGCCGGCGCCCTGGCCGGGACGCTGTTCGTGTCGCCGGTAGCGGCGCGCGTGGCGCGGCGGCTGCGTCGCGCCCGCCCGCGCCGTGAGGATCCCGTGTCGGAGCGGCTGGTGGCGGCGGACCGCGCCTGGTCGTGGCTCCATGTGGTGAGCGGGCCCGCTGCGGAAGCCATCGCGCGCGCGGTGGGAGACCTGGGCGCGCTGTTCCTCGCGCGCGGCGAGCGCGTCCTCGTGGTGGACGGCGGGCGCCGGCTGGGTCTCCACCGGCTGAACGGGGGAGACGCTCGCTGGGGCCTGATCGAATGCCTGGAGGGCGGCATGCCGCTGCTGGGTGCGCTCCAGTCGGGCGGGCACCCCGGGCTGTTCGTGCTCGCGCACGGCGCGCCCGCCCGTGCCGAGCGCTGGGACCGGCTGGGCGCGGTGCTCGCGGACGCGCGCCCGCACTTCACCCGCGTGGTGCTAGCGCTCGACGCGCTGGCACCGCGCGCGGTGGGCGAGGCGCTGGCGGGCCGGCTGCTCGAAGGCTGGTGGAGCGAGCGCGGCCCGGCACTCCCGCGCAGCGCGCAAGCGCTCTCCGAGCGCCTCGGCATCGCGCTCTGCTGCATGGACTTGTCCACCGGGGTGGAGCCTTTGCTCGAAGTCCCTGCCGGGGCCTCGGCCGCGCCGCCCGCTCCGTGCGGCGCGGACCTCGAAGCCGCAGCGTTCGCTGCGGCGTGCGCGGCCGCCGCGCGCGGCGCGGGCGACCGGGAACCCGCGCACGCCTCGCCCGCGGGGCCGCCGGTGCTGGCGTGCGACCCGCAGGTGCGAGAGCGCCTGCGCTTCCTGCTGTGGATGCGGCGCGTGCAGGCCGAGGGTCGCGGCGCGGCCGAGGCGCGGCTCCCGCACGCCTGACCTCCACCCGCGCGTCGGCTGGCCTTGCGCCACGCGGCACGCGCCGCTAACGTGCGCACTCCCTACGCCGCACCGCTCGTTCCCTGGAGGGACGCATGCGCATCCTGGTGACGGGGGGTGCCGGGTTCATCGGCTCTCACGTCGCGGACCGGTTCGTGGAGCTGGGCCACGAGGTCGCCGTGCTCGACGACCTCTCGACCGGATTCCGCGAGTTCGTGAACCCGCGCGCCCGGTTCTACGAGATGGACCTGCGCGACGCGGCTGCGCTCGAGCGCTGCTTCGCCGAGTTCGGGCCCGAGGTGGTGGACCACCACGCCGCGCAGATCGACGTGCGCCGCTCGGTGACCGATCCCATCCACGATGCCGGGATCAACATCCTCGGCGCGCTCGGCCTGCTGATGGCCTGCACCCGGCACGGCGTGCGCAAGTTCGTCTACGCCTCGACCGGCGGCGCGCTCTACGGCGAGGGCCGCTCGCTGCCCGCGACCGAGGAGCACCCGGTGAACCCCGAGTCGCCCTACGGTGTGAGCAAGCACACCCTCGAGCACTACCTCTACCTGTGGAAGCTGCTCCACGGGCTCGACTACACCGTGCTGCGCTACCCGAACGTCTACGGCCCGCGCCAGAACCCGCACGGCGAGGCCGGAGTGAACGCGATCTTCATCGGGCTCATGCTCCGGGGTGAGCGCCCGCGCATCTTCGGCACCGGCGAACAGGTGCGCGACTACCTCTACGTGGGCGACGTGGTCGAGGCCAACGCGCTGGCGCTCTCGCGCGGCAGCGGCGAGATGGTGAACCTGGGCACCGGCGTCGGCACCTCGGTCAACGACATCTTCCGCGAGCTCAAGGCCATCCTCGGCTTCGCGGCAGCGCCGATTTACGAGGCGCCGCGTGCCGGCGAGGTGCAGCGCATCTACCTCGACGCCGCGCGCGCGAAGCAGGTGCTGGGCTGGGCGCCTTCGACCGGCTTCGTCGCGGGGCTGAAGCAGACGGTGGAGTGGTCGAGGGCGAACCCGCTGCCGGAGAGGTAGCGCTCTAGCGCACCAGCCGCAGCTCGAGCGCGGCGCGCGCGGCGCGGTGGCGCGCGCCATCCAGGTGGCCCGGGTTCTCGACCCAGCGGTAGCCCCCGAGCACGCGGATATCCACGCCGCTCGCCGGCCACCAGCGCACGCCGCCCTCGACGTCGCGGGTCTGCTCGACGATCCCCTGGAAGCGCTCCACCGTGACGCGCGGCGAGCCGGGCAGGAACGGCTGGTCGAGCGTGTTCTCGCCCCGGTCGGTCCGCGCGACGCGGGCGAACAGCTGGCCGTCGGCGCTCAGGTCCCACGCGGCGCGCAGCGCGATGCGCCGCGCGTCGGGCCCGGTGGGGAAGCCGAGCGGGCGTCCCTGCGCCGCGTAGGTGCGACCGAAGAACGAGGTGTAGACGAAGCGCGTGAGCCGCGTGAGCTCGCCGCCCCAGCTCACGCGGCTGCCGCCGATGGCGCCCGCGCCCTCCCAGCCCAACTGCCAGGCGTACTTGTTCGGGACCGAGCCGGACTTCGCGTGCAGATCGTCGAACAGGAACTCGCCGTAGACCCGCGTCCCCTCGGCCACGCGCCAGGCCGCGTCGAAGGACACCAGGATGTTGTTGCGCAGCGCCCGCAGCGAGTCGGGCTCGTCCGACACCAGCAGGCGCTGGACCATGATGTAGGGCACGACGCCCGCCGCGTACAGCGGCTGCCAGCCGCTGGCGTGGTAACGCGCCGCCTCGGTGGCGCCGAGCCGGAGGCCCTCGCGCGGCTGCCACTCCAGCCGGTGCGCCGCGAGCTGCTCGCCGGCGGCCTGGTCGAGCGTGGCCGAGAGCGCCGTGGCGTCGGCGTGGAGCGGCTCGATGCGCAGGCGGTAGGCGAGCCCGGTGAGCGGCGCCGAGGTCTTCGACAGCACCAGCGAGGCCTCTTCGCCCGGTCCCCAGTGCCAGCGGTTGCGCCCCAGCTGCACCGACCAGCGCGCCGATGCGGCGGTGTAGGCGACGTACGTCTCCTCGGTGTGCATGATCAGGTCGTTGCGTGCGACCAGCGGGTCGGAAAAGGCGAGCCCGTTCTCGATGCGGCCGGCGATCAGGTGGGTGTAGGCGAGCCAGCGGTCGAGCCGGACGCCGACCCGCGCGTGCGCGCCGGAGCCCGAGACGTACTCGCGGCGGCTGTCGTCGCTGAGCGCCGTGCCTTCGAGACCGAGCGAGACCTCGAAGCTCTGGTCGCCCGGCGCCGCGGACCGGAACACGCGCGGCGTCGAGCGCAGCGTGGGATGCGGCGCGAACGCGGAGTCCGCGTCGCGCGCGAGCGCGCGCTCGAGCCGCGCCAGCGAGATCGCGCGCGCCGTTCCGGGCGCGGCGGGCGGCACGCCCGGGCCCTCGACCTCGAGGCGCTGGAGCGGGCGCGTACCGAGGTGCGGGAGGCGCAGCCGGCGCTCGAGCGGACGGGAGTCGAACAGCTCGAGGATGCGCAGCTCGGACTCCAGCGGGTCGCCGACCGGGATGAACTCGAGCGGCGACGCGAGCGCGGAAGCTGGAGGGAGCGCGGCCGCGGCGAGGAGCAACGCCACGCACCCCGCGTACGCGAGCCCGACCGTGCGATGGAGAAGCATCGCGCGGCATGCTAGCAGGAGCCGGACGCCGCGGCCAGAGCGAGCCCTGCCTGTGAGCGTGCGCCGCGTGCGCGTGGGCGGACCCCGCGCGGCGCAGCGCTGCCGGCGCGCCCTAATCCGTCGGTAAGGTGAGCTGGCGGTGGCGCGAAGGTGCCGGGGCCGGTGAATCGGGCGGGGATGGTCTCGCGGGTCCATGGCCGAAGCACCTGGAGCGCGTCGACGTCGGGTGCAGCGACGGGTTCAGGGCGCGACGAGAGGCGCGAAGACGGTTTTGTCCCGCGGGGTTGTGGGGGGTCGTGGGCGCGGGAGTAGATCCCGGTTCAGGTCTCCGGGACGAGGCGCGCACGGGCGCCCACCAGCGCGGCGGTCCCCGGATGGACGCGGGACAGCAGCAGGATCAGGCGGCGCCCGTGGCGGACGATCCGTCCGGCGGCGTGGAACAGCAGGAAGCGCAGCCGGCGCGGGCGGTAGGGCAGCCAGTCCGCGGGCAACGCCAGGCGCTTGAGCGCGGAGATCAGGTTGGCGGTCAGCACCACCAGTTGCCACCACGCGGCGTTGGCGCCGAAGCGGTAGCTGGGCAGCACGCCGCCGCCGAGCTCGTTCTTCAAGACATCATGCGCGAGTTCGACCGTGCCGCAGCGCTCGTGCGACCAGCGCAGCAGGCGCTCGCCATCCCAGTCCCACCGATTGGTGACGGTGGCGTAGTAGCGCACCGCGCTGCCGTCGGCGAACAGCTCGCCCTGGCGCGGCCGGGCGCGGATCACCAGGTAGCGGTCGGGCAGCAGGTTCTTCCGGGTGCTGCCGTCGCTGGGCGTGAACTCGACCTCGGCCCACTCGCGATCGCGATGCACCAGTTCCGCGCCCTGCCACTGCCGCAACGGCTGCCACGCCGTCTCGGGCAGGACCACGATGCGGGCCTTGAGATCCGGGCTCAGGTCGGCGCTGATCGCGAACGGGACGCGCTCGGCGCGCGCCCAGTTGAGCACCGCGTGCTGGTAGCCCGCCGTGTCACTGCGCAGCGCGAACTCGGTCACCCCCAGCGCGCGCAGGGTGGCCACGCTCTCCTGCACCCGCTCCAGCACCCCGCACTGCGCCGGCACGTTGCCGTCGCGGAACTGGCTGGTCACCCACAGTTGCTGCTCCGCCCACCACACCCCGAGTGGCTGGTAGCCGGGGCCGTCCTCGTACATCGGCAGCGCGGTGCGCTTGGCCGAGGGGATCTGGTTGGCATCGACGTCCAGCGTTGCCCGCGGCTGCGGCACCTGCTGCTGCACCACCCGCAGCAGTTGCACCTGCACTGCCGCCAGCCCGCGCAGCCCGGCGGAGTCGGCCGGGATGAACGCGGTGTGCGGCACCCGCGCGGCCACCGCGGCCGCGTCATGGAACCGGTTCAGGAACGCCCGCAGCGTCTCCGCCGCCGGCACCGCCGCGTGCCCCCACAGCTCCAGCAGCCCGGCATCCGCCTGCAGCACCCGCACGTCGTCCACGCACTCGCCGCCCGCGGCCAGCAACGCCACCAGGGTCTCGACGCAGGTGGCCTCGGAGTAGCCGCGCGCCCGCTGCTTGAAGCCCAGATGCCGATACACCGCGGCGCGCAACCCCAGGGTGCGGAACGCCTCGATCACCAGTGGCAGCCCGGCGTGGGCCGTCACCGCGGCGGGGGAATCCACGACTTGGACTTGAAACCGCAGCCGGCCGGAGCGTAGGTTCATCCGTGCACCTCGCTGGTGAAGAGTTGAGTTACGAGCTCGCCTCTTCTCTAGCCGCTCCCAGAGCGGCCGGCAAGGTGCTTTCTCTTGCCCCGTGCACTTCTTATCGGGGAATCAGGGGCGCGGCGGGCCGCTTGAGCGTGTTTCGGACCGTGTGCTAGGGTCCGTCGCTCCGTTCCCGCGCGGCCGCCCGCGGCCCGCGGCGATCCCCGTCCCGCAAGGAGAGCGCATGCGTCCCGGCGACCCCGAGGCCCTCCAGCAGCCCTACGACCCACGCCGCGTCGAGCAGCGCTGGTTCGAGACCTGGGAGAGCCTCGGCGTGTTCCGGCCGCGGCCCGGGCAGCGCGCGGCCCGGCCGTTCGTGATCTCGATCCCGCCGCCCAACGTGACCGGGTCGCTCACCATGGGCCACCTGCTGGGCGAGTCCATCCGCGACGTGGTGCTGCGCTGGCAGCGCATGGAGGGCCGCGAGACGCTCTACGTGCCGGGCATGGACCACGCCGGCATCGCCACTCAGAACGTGGTGGAGAAGAAGCTGCGCGACGAGGGGAAGAGCCGCCACGACCTGGGCCGCGACGCGTTCCTGCGCGAGGTGTGGGCGTGGAAGGAGCAGTACGGCGGGTTGATCCTCAAGCAGCTGCGCCGCTTCGGCATCTCCGCCGACTGGTCGCGCGAGCGCTTCACGCTCGACGAAGGCTACTCGCGCGCGGTGCTCCACACCTTCCTGAAGCTCCACGAGAAGGGCCTGGTCTACCGCGGGCGCTACATCGTGAACTGGTGCCCGCGCTGCCACACCGCGCTCTCCGACGAGGAGGTGGACCACGTCGAGACGCAGGGCAGCCTGTGGACCATCCGCTACCCGGTCAAGGACTCCAGCCAGTCCGTGGCGGTGGCCACGACCCGGCCGGAGACCATGCTGGGCGACACCGCCGTGGCCGTCCACCCGAAGGACCGGCGCTTCGTGAAGCTGGTGGGGAAGACCGCGGTGCTGCCGCTGGTGCGCCGCGAGATCCCCATCGTGGCGGACGAGATGGTGGACCCGAAGTTCGGCACCGGCGCGGTCAAGGTGACCCCGGCGCACGACGCGAACGACTTCCAGACCGCGCGGCGCCACGCCCTGCCCGAGGTCGTGGTCATGGACGAGCACGGCGTCATGAACGAGAACGCCGGCGACTTCCGCGGGCTCGACCGCTTCGAGGCGCGCCGGCGCATCGTCGAGGCGCTGCGCGACGCGGGCTACCTGGAGAAGGTCGAGCCCTACGCGCTCGCGCTGGGCCAGTGCTCGCGCTGCGACACCGTGATCGAGCCCTGCCTGTCGCAGCAGTGGTTCGTGAAGATGGGCCCGCTCGCGGCGCCCGCGATCGAGGCGGCGAAGAAGGGCCAGGTCAAGTTCTACCCGCAGCGCTGGAAGAAGGTCTACCTCCACTGGATGGAGAACATCCGCGACTGGTGCATCTCGCGCCAGCTCTGGTGGGGTCACCGCATCCCGGTGTGGTACCGCGGCGAGGAGATGGTGGTGTCGCTCGAGCCGCCGGCGGGCGAGGGCTGGCGCCAGGACGAGGACGTGCTCGACACCTGGTTCTCCTCGTGGCTGTGGCCGTTCGCGATCCTGGGCTGGCCCGAGGAGACCGAGGACCTGCGGCGCTACCACCCGAACGCGCTGATGGTCACGGGCAGCGACATCATCTTCTTCTGGGTCGCGCGCATGATCATGGCCGGGCTGGAATTCCGCGGCGAGGCGCCGTTCCCGCACGTCTACTTCACCAGCATCCTGCGCGATGCCCAGGGCCGCAAGATGTCGAAGTCGCTCGGCAACTCGCCCGACCCCATCGAGATGATGGAGACCTACGGTGCCGACGCGGTGCGCTTCACGCTCATCTACCTGACGCCGACCGGCCAGGACCTGCTGTTCGACGAGAAGCGCCTCGAGACCGGGAAGTTCTTCGCGAACAAGGTGTGGAACGCCGCGAGGCTCGTGCTGATGCGGCTCGGGGACGAGGACCTCGCGAAGGTCCGCGAGGCCTCGCTGCGGCTCACGCTCGCCGACCGCTGGATCCTGTCGCGCTACGCCAACGCGGTGAAGGACGTGACCCGGAACCTCAAGACCTACCGGTTCAACGAAGCGGCCAACGCGGCCTACCAGTTCGCCTGGGCCGAGTACTGCGACTGGTACCTGGAGATGGCCAAGCCGCGCTGGGCCGAGGACGCCGACCCGGCGGACCGGCGCACCGCGCGCTGGGTGGCGTGGAAGGTGCTGGACGGCATCCTGCGCCTGCTCCACCCGTTCCTGCCGTTCGTCACCGAGGAGATCTGGCAGGCCATCCCGCACGACGGCGAGACCCTGGCGCTCGCCGCGTGGCCGCGCGCGAAGAAGGGGTGGTTCGACGTCGAGGCCGAGCGGCAGGTGGACTTCCTCCAGGAGCTGGTGGTGGCGGTGCGGAACCTGCGCGCGGAGAACAAGGTCGCCCCGGGCCGGACCGTCGCGGTGGTGGTGCGCGGCGCCGACGCCCAGCTCGACCTGGTGGAGCGGCTCGCCGACCAGCTCCGCCCGCTCGCCCGCATCGAGAGCCTGACGCTGGCGCGCGACGGCTCGCGCCCGCGCGTCGCGGCCTCGGCGGTGGTGCAGGGGGCGGAGGTGTTCCTGCCGCTCGAGGGCCTGGTGGACCTCGACGCCGAGCGCGAGCGCCTGGTGCGCGAGGCCGACCGTCTGCTGTCCGATCTCGAGGGGACTCGCAAGAAGCTCCGCAACCAGGACTTCCTCACCCGGGCGCGACCCGACGTGGTGGAGCGCGAGCGCCAGCGGCTGGCACGGCTCGAGGAGACGCTGGAGAAGCTCAAGCGCGCGCAGGAGTCGCTGCGTGCGGCCGGCACGTAGCGGCCCGAATCGGAGGTCTGCCGTCGGACCGGGAGCGCAGCGGCGTCCGATCGGAGGCGAACCTCTGGCGCGCGACGCCAGGGTCCGGCGCGCTCCCGGCGCTTCGCGCCCGCTCCGGCGTGGCGCAGAGGTCGCCGCCGCACCGCGCCGTGCGACCTGCTCCCCCCCGGGCGGCTGGGCCCGCATCCACGCGATCGTGCGCCGTATCCCGCGCGGCCGCGTGGCCACCTACGGGCAGGTCGCCGGGCTCGCCGGGTTCCCGCATGCTCCGCGGCTGGCCGGCTACGCGCTGCACGCACTGCCCGAAGGCACGCCGCTCCCGTGGCACCGCGTGGTCGGCGCGGGCGGGCGGCTGACCCTGGCGCGGCTCGATCCCGACGGCGCCCTCACCCAGCGGATGCGGCTGGAGCGCGAGGGCGTCCGGTTCGACGCGCGCGGCCGAGTGGATCTCGAGCGCTGCGGCTGGCGGCCGCGCCGCGCGGCGGCTCAGCGAGCGGCCGGAGCGCTCCCGGCGCGGCGGAAGCGCGCGAGGCGCAGCGGGCCGCCGTAGGAGTCCCACCGCTCGCGCGCGACCAGCACGCGCCCGGAGGACGCCGCGCGCTCGGCGCGCCGCGCCACCTCGCGCCGCTGCGGCGAGTTCGGGCTCCGCACCAGCACCCACACCTCGTCGTAGCCCGCGGTGCGCGCGCGGGCGGCCGCCTCGAGCTGGTCGAGCTGCCGCGCGGTGAAGTGCGAGGCGAACGGCACCTCGGGATGCGACACCTCGATCGCCACGACCGGCGCGCGCTGGCGCGCGACGTAGTAGGCGAACGGGTCCACGTCGAACGGCACCAGCACCGCGCTGCGCCCGGCCGGCGCGGCCGCGGCGATGCGCGCCGTCACGGCGCGCCACGGCTCCTTGGTGAAGTCGCGCTCGTAGCGCAGGCAGCCGTACGCGGCGACGGCCAGCAGCAGCGCCGCCCACGCGCCGGCCAGCGCCGCGGGCCGCAGCGTCCCGATCCCGCGCGCCAGCAGCACGCACAGCATGGGCGAGAGCAGCACGAAGTAGCGCGGCAGCCACAGCGGCACCCGGACCGCGGCCGCCAGCACCGCGGCGAGCGGCAGGAACAGCCCGGCCGCCATCGCGAGCAGCATCAGCGGGCGCGTCCCGCGGCCACGGGCGCCGGCGAGCCCCGCGGCCAGCGGCACCACGACCGCCAGGGCGAGCGCGCCGTGCGCGAGCGGGCGCGGCAGCCACGACCCGAGCCCGGGCACCTGCGAGCCGGGCGGCGGGCTCACCAGCGAGAGCGGCGAGAGGAACACCGAGCGCAGCACCTGGAACACGCCGTGCCCGTCGGGCGTCGCGATGTACCAGTGGCTCTGCCCGAGGTGCGCGGCGTGGCGCAGCTCCACCAGCAGCCACGGCAGGTAGAGCAGCCCGATCGCGAGCTGGGCCAGCAGCCAGGGGCGGAGCCGCCGGCGGCCCGGCGCGGTGAGCACGACCAGTGCGGCCTGCACGCCCACGCCGAGCAGCGCGATGCTCTGGGTGTAGAGCGCGAGCGCCGAGACCACGGCGTAGGGCAGCCAGGCGCGCGGGCGGTCGAGCAGCACGGCGCGCACGAACAGGTAGAGCGCCGCCACCGCGAGGAACGCGACCAGCGTGTAGGTGCGCGCCTCCTGCGCGTACATCAGCTGGTAGGGCGAGAGCGCGGCGAGCGCGGCGGCGAGCGCGGCCTCGCGGCGCCCGGCGCAGAGCCGCGCCAGCCGGTAGGCGAGCCACACCAGGCCGACCGAGGCCAGCGCCGAGACCGAGCGCAGCCACGCCTCGCTCGTGCCGAGCTTCAGCGCCAGCGAGGTGAGCAGATAGTAGAGCGGCGGGCTGGCGTCGCGCTCGATGCAGCGCCGCACCAGCGCGGCGAGCGGACTCGAGGCGGCGGTCCAGGTGGAGCCTTCGTCGGTCCACAGGCTGCGCGCGCCCAGGTGCCACAGCCGCAGCGCGAGCGCGCCCGCGATCACCAGCGCGGGGACGGCCTGGCCGGGCTCGCGCGCCGCGGGGGCGGGGAGCGCCGGGGACATGGCTCAGGCCCCCAGCAGCAGCCCGACGATGCGCTCCCCGCTCCGGCCGTCGCCGAAGGGGTTCGGCCAGTCGCGGGGCTTCGCGCGCATCGCCAGCGCACAGGCCACGATGCGTTCGGGGTCGGCGCCGGCCAGCACGTTCGCGCCGACCTCGAGTGACTCGGGCCGCTCGGTGTTGTCGCGCAGCGTCACGCACGGCACGCGCAGGCAGCACGCCTCCTCCTGGAGGCCGCCCGAGTCGGTGAGGGTGAGCGCGGCGTCGGCGTGGAGCCCGAGGAAGTCCAGGTAGCCGAGCGGCGGCAGCACGCGCACGCCGTCGCCGGCGGCGAGACCGAGCGCCGCCATGCGGCCCCGCGTGCGCGGGTGGAGCGCGGCCAGCACCGGCACGCCGAGCGCCGCGGCGCTGTCCGCGAGCCCGCGCAGGATACCGGAGAGGCGCGCGTCGTCTTCCACGTTCTCCACGCGGTGTACGGTGGCGAGCGCGTAGCCGCCCGGCGCCACGCCGAACCGCTCGTGCAGGCCCGGGCGGCGCGCGCGCCCGCGCTGCAGCAGCAGCTCGTCCACCACCGTGTTGCCGGTGACGTGGATGCGTTCCGCGGCGATCCCCTCGCGGCGCAGAATGGCGCCCGCCTGCCCGGTGGGCGCGAACAGGTGCTCGGCCAGGTGGTCGGTGAGGATGCGGTTGATCTCCTCGGGCATGCGCCGGTCGTAGGAGCGCAGCCCGGCCTCGACGTGGCCGACCGCGACCCCGGCCTTGTTGGCCGCCAGCGCCGCGGCCAGCACCGAGTTGGTGTCGCCCTCGACCAGCAGCACGTCGGGGCGGCGCTCGAGCAGCACCGGCTCGAGCCCGCTCATCACCGCGGCGATCTGGCGGCTCTGCGTGCCCGAGCCGACCTCGAGGTTCACGTCGGGCTCCGGCAGCCCCAGCTCCTGGAAGAACACGCCGTCCATCTCGAACGAGTAGTGCTGGCCGGTGTGGAGCAGCAGGCACTCGACGCCGCGCGCCGCGCAGGCACGCACCACCGGCGCCATCTTGATGATCTCGGGGCGCGTCCCGACGACGACCGCGATCCTCACGGCGCGGCCCCGCCCGGACCGGGCCCCGCTCCGCCGGCGACCGCGGCGGCGGCGAGCCGCGCGCGGATGCGCGCGGGGGAGTAGCGGGTGAGACGCTCGAGGCGGCGCCGCGCCAGCAGCGCGAGCGTGCTGCGGATGGTCCTCAGCACCTTCATCTTGCTCTGGCCGACGCGCCCGCCGTAGTCCAGCACGAAGCCGATCTCGGCGACCCGCACGCCGAGCGGCCCGAGCCGCAGCAGCAGGTCCATCACCGCCTCGAAGCCGCGGGCGGTGCACAGCGCGTCGCCGTACACCAGGCGCGCGCGGCGCAGCGCGGGCACGCGGTAGGCGCGGAAGCAGCAGGTGTAGTCGCGCACGCCCGGGATCGGGTAGAGAACCTGGAAGACCAGCCGGCCGGCGTCCGAGAGGGCGCGCCGGTAGCCGGGGACGCCGCGCACCTCGGCGCCGGAGCGGTAGCGCGAGGCGATGGCGAGGTCGTAGCCCTCGGAGAGCTTGTCCACCAGCTCCGGGATGAGCGCGGGCGGGTGGGTGTTGTCGGCGTCCAGGGTCACGATGACGTCGGCGTCGCCGGCGCGGTCCAGGCACCAGTAGATCCCGGTGCGCAGCCCGGCGCCCAGGCCGCGGTTCACCTCGTGGCGCAGCACCGTGAGGGGCAGCGCCCCGCCGCTCTCGGCCGCCGCGCGCCCGGCCTCGGCCACCGTGGCGTCGGCGCTGCCGTCGTCCACCAGCACGGCGCGGTACTCGCGCCCGCTCCCGCGCATCGCCTGGACCAGCGCGAGCAGCGTGGGCCGGATGACCTTCTCCTCGTTGTAGGCGGGGAAGACGACGTAGATCATGCGCTCTTTGCGGACTCCCGCGGCCGCACGGCTGCACTCTCGGCGGCCAGCGCGGGCATCATACCTTCGACCACCTCGCAGCACGAGTTCCAGGAGTTCACGCGCGGGTAGACCTGCGCGGTGCAGGCCAGGTAGAGCCGGCCCGGGATCGCGGTCGTCGGCGGGCACTGCGCGCGATAGTTGAGGGTCCAGATCGGCTCCACGAACGGCGCGCGGAACACGAACTGCTCCACCACCCGGTCGCCCGCGCCGGGGAACAGGTGCGCCAGGTCGGAGCGGTAGAGCGCCAGCAGCTCGTCGTCGGTCTTCGCGAAGAGCGCGCTGTCGCGATGCGTGTAGTTGACCAGGTAGACGACGCGCAGTCCCGCGGAGCGCTCGAGCGGCACCAGGTTCGACATCTCGATCACCCCCTGGCAGGTCACGCCGCTGTCCACCACGGGCATCCAGTAGCAGGACATGAGCGGCTGCTCCATGAGGAACACCGAGCTGACCACGCCCTGGTAGTCGAGCTGGAGCTCCGCCAGCCCGGGAGCGAGGCCGAGACCGCGCGTCACGCGCTGGAACTGCGGCAGCGGCGACGTCGCCACCACCAGGTCGAAGGACCCGGCCCGGCCGTCTTCGAAGCGGAGCGCCATCCCCTCGCCGTCCCGCTCGATGGCGGCGACGCGGGTGCGCAGGCGGATCTCGGCGCCGCGCTCCCGGAGTCCCTGCTCGAGCGCGTCGATGAGCGAGCGGTAGCCGCGCACCAGGCAGCCCTTCACCTCGGGCGCGGTGTTCTTCTCGCGGCTCATGCGGCTCGAGAGCCACAGCGCCGGGAGTCCCGGGTACTGGTCGCCGATCTTGGCCTCGAGCAGCGGGCGCCACAGGATCTCGAACACCCGCTCGCCCGCCTGAGCCTTGACCCAGTCGGCGGCGGTGACCTGATCGAGCTCCGGGTCCATGCCGGCGATCCGCGTGCGCAGGCCCATCAGCCCCATGCGGAGCCGCTCGTGGAACGTGAGCGGGCTGAAGCGCAGCAGGTCCAGCGCGCCGTTCAGCGGGTGGATGCGCCGCTGATACATGAACCCCATGCCGGTACGCTTCCACAGCAGCTCGCCACCCAGCCCCAGCTCGTGGATGAGCCGGAGCAGCGCGTGGTCGCCGGGGAGGATGCAGTGGTAGAAGCGCTCGAGGTGGCCGCCGCGGCAGGGGAACGTAGTGCCCAGCCCGCCGAGGAAGTCCTCGCCTTCGAAGAGCGTCACGTGGTGGCCGAGGCCGCCCAGCCGGTAGGCGGCGGCCAGCCCGGAGATGCCCCCGCCGATGACGGCGGCGTTGAGAGCCATCGAGCCTTTCCCGGGCGTCCGCAGGACGCCCCTGTCGTCGTTGTGGGCCACGGTGACGCCGGCGCCGCGGAGCGCGAGCCGTAGTGGTCACGGAACGCCAGCCCCGGTTATCGGCATCCGGGCGGCGGTTCTGGAGTTCCGAGCGGCTCCATCGCACGATCCGCCGCGGCCACCATAGGCGGCCCGGCCGGGTCCGGCAACCCCGGGACGGCCGCGCTCTTGCCTGCGGCCGGTGGCGCACCCTATGGTGCGCGGGCGCAGGCCGTGGCCGCCGGCGCCCGCGCGGCGCCGTTCCCCCGATGGCAGGAGTGCTCTTGACCCGTCGAACGGTGCCCGAAGGCGAGCGTGCCCCGGCATGGCTGGCAGGACTGGGCGTGGCGCTCGCGGCGCTGCGCCTCTTGCACCTCGGCGGACCGCTCGACGATCCCCACTCCTGGCGCCAGTGCGATACCGCGCACTACAGCCTCGACTTCGCCCGCCACGGCATCGACCTCCTGCACCCCGCGGTCTGCTGGCTCGGTCAGCACCGCGTGCTGATCTTCGAGTTCCCGCTGCCCGAGGCGCTGAGCGCGCTCCTGCAGCGCGCCTTCGGCCCGGGCGTGGTGTGGGACCGCGCGGTCGCGCTGGCGTTCTTCCTGCTCGCGACCGGCTACTTCCTCGCGATCGCCCGCCTGGTGGCCACTCGCCGCGCCGCCGCGCTCGCCACGCTGGCATGGCTGGCGCTCCCGCTCGGGCAGTACTACGCGCGCGCCGCGCACGTGGACTTCGCCGCCACGGCGTTCGCGCACGCGCTGCTCTACCACGCGCTGCGCGCGCTGCGCGCCCGCTCGCTCCCGCACGCGCTCGCCGCGACGGCGGGCGGGGCGCTCGCGGCGCTGATCAAGGCGCCCTACGTGCTGCCGCTGCTCCCGCCGCTGGCGCTGGCGTGGCTCGCCGCGCCGGGGCTGGCTGCCGCCGCGCTCGCGGGGCTGCCGCTGGCCGGCACGGCGCTGGCGTTCGCGCTGTGGCGGCGCCACGTGGACGCGGTGAACGGCGCGGCGCCCGACTGGTCGTTCCTGCCCGGTTACTACAAGGAGGTGAACCCGACGTGGTGGTACTTCGGCGACCTCGCCCAGCGCCTGCGTCCCGCGGGCTGGGTGCGCATCGGGCAGCGGATGCTGCACGAGGTGCTCACGCCCGCCGGCGTGCTGCTGGCCGCGGCGGGCGCCGCACTCCGCCCGGCGGCCGCGCCGTGGCCGGGACCCCGCGCGTTCGCCTTCGCCTGGGCGTCGGGGACGCTGCTCTTCCTGCTGGTGTTCTTCCCGCTCAACGTGATCCACGACTACTACCAGATCCCGTTCCTGGCGCCGGCCGCGCTGTTCGCGGGGCTGGGGCTGGACGCGCTGTGGCGCCGCCGCCCGGCGGCGGGCGTGGTGGCGCTGCTGGCGTTCCTGGCGGTCGCGCTGTGGTACGTGCGCGTGCCCGGCTACTACCGCGTGGACTGGCTGCGCGTCGAGGCGGGCGCCGCCATCGCGGCGCGGGTGCCGCCGGGCGACCTGGTGGCGGTCTCGGACCACGGCTCGGAGTACTCGGACCCGCGGCTGCTGTTCCGCGCCGACCGCGAGGGCTGGGCGCTGCGCATGCAGGACCTGACGCCGCCCCGGCTGGCGCGGCTCGCGGGTCTGGGCGCGCGCTGGCTGGCGGTGGTCACCGATCCGGAGCACCCGGGGCTCGCGCCGCCCGCCTTCCTCGCGCCGGCGCGGACCGCGCGCGTGCCGGTGACGCACGCAGGGCGGACGCTGGGCACGCTCGAGCTGTTCGACCTGCGCTCTGGGCCGGCCGGCGCCGGCGGCCGATAACCACGCCATGCTGACCCGCGCGCTCCGGCTGCTGGTGTGGGTCCTGGCGGCGCTGGCGGCGGGCGCCTTCCTGGCGCTGGCCGCGCGCCGCATGGTCTACCCGCTCGAGCTCGACTGCATCGAGGGCGTGATGATGGACCACGTGGTGCGCCTCTCGCACGGCCAGCCCATCTACGTCGAGCCGAGCCTGCGCTTCATCGCGCTCGCCTACATGCCGCTGTTCGCCACCGTCAGCGCGTTCCTGGCGCACGCCTTCGGGCCGCACTTCTGGGAGCCGCGCCTGTTCTCGGTGGCCGCGGTGGTCGGCAACGCGGCGCTGGTGGTGCGCATCCTGCGCGCCGAGACCCGCAGCTGGACCGTGGCCGCGGCGGGAGCCGGGTTCTACCTGATGGGCTTCGGCATCACCGGGAGCTGCTACGACGTGGCGCGGCCCGACTCGCTCATGCTGTTCCTGGCGCTCTCCGGCCTTGCCGTGCTGCGCTTCACCACGGGCACGCGCGGCGCGCTCGCGGCAGCGCTGCTGCTGACGCTGGCGTTCTTCACCAAGCAGCACGCCGCGTGGTTCGCGCTCGCCGCCGCCGCCCACCTGGCGCTGAACGACCGCCCGCGCCTCCTGCCCTTCACCCTGGCGATGGCGCTGGGCGCGGGCGGCGGCTTCGCGCTGCTGACGCTGTGGCTCGGGCCATGGTTCCCGTTCTTCACGCTGCAGGTGCCGGCCGGCTGGTCGCAGCTGAGCCCGGTGCGCATCGCCCAGTATCTGGGGCACGGCGTGCTGGGGAGCCTGGCGCTGATGAGCGGCTCCGTGCTGCTCTCGCTGGCGCTGCCGGAGAAGCCGTGGCGCGGACCCGCGGGGCTGTGGCTGCTCGCCGGGCTGGCCGCGCTCGGCACCGGGCTGATGGCGACGCTCGATCCCAGCGCCTACCGTCACGTGCTGATGCCCACGCTGATGGTGGCCGCCGTGCTGGGGCCGCTCTCGATCGTGCGGGTCACGCGCGCGCTCGGCGGGGCGGCGGCCGCGGGAGCGACCGCGCTGGCGGTGCTCGCGCTCCAGTTCCTGCCGCTGCTCTACTCCTTCCACGGGCACCTGCCGCACGCGCGGGCCCGCGAGGCGCACGACGCGCTCGAGCGGCTGGTCGCGGCGCGCCCGGGCGGGGTGATCATGCCCTATCACGGCTTCTACGGCTGGAGCGCGGGCAAGCCCGCGTCCCTCCACCTGATCGCGCTCGACGACATCCTGCGCGCGCGCGGCAACCGCCTGCTGGCGCGCGACCCCGGGTTCTTCGACCGGATGTTCGAGCCGCTGCGCCACGGACCGGACCGTCCGGCCATCGTCACCGACGTGCCGCTGGCGCAGTCGGGGAAGCTGTGGGCCTCGCTCGCGGGCTCCTACCGGCTGGCGGACTCGCTGGGCTGGATCTCGGAGCCCCTGCGCCCTGTGACCGGCAACTCGTTCACCCCGACCTACCTCTACCTGCCGCGGGAGGACGCCGGGCCGCCGGGGGTCCCGGCCACGCCGGCGCGCGCGCCATGAAGCGGCCGCCCGCCACGGTCAGCGTGGACCTGGACCCGGTGGACCTGCACCTCGCCGGCTACGGGGTGCGCGGCCTGGCCGCCGACCCGCTGATCTACGGCGCGGCGCTGCCGCGGCTGATCGAGCGCTTCGCCCGCTTCGGCGTGCGCGCCACTTTCTTCGTCGTGGCGCGGGACACCGGGACGCAGGGCGCGGCCGTCTCGCGGCTGGCGCGCGACGGTCACGAGGTGGCGAGCCACTCGCTCACGCACCCGCTGGCCCTCACGCGCCTGCCCGCGGAGGAGCTGACGCGCGAGCTGGTCGAGTCGCGGGCGCAGCTGGCCCGGGCCGCGGGGGAGGAGATCGCGGGCTTCCGCGCGCCCAACTTCGACCTGGACGCGCGCGTGCTGCGCGGGCTGGCGAGTGCCGGGTACCGCTACGACGCCTCCGGCTACCCCACGCCGATGCTGCTGCTCGCGCGGATCCTGCTCGCGGCCCGGAGTGGCGACCCGCGGGCGGTGCTGCGGATGCGGTCCTGGCCGCGCTCCTTCGCGCGCCACCCGCACCGGCTCGACCGCGCGCTCGGGGGCCTGGCCGAGTTCCCCACCGCGGTGACGCCGCGGCTGCGCCTGCCCGTCTACCACACCCTGCGCTTCTTCACCGCGCGCGCGCCGTTCCTGCGCCGGCTCGAGGGCTTCGCGCTGCGCGGCGAGCCGCTCTCGTACCCGCTCCACGCGGTGGACGCGCTCGGCCTGGCCGAGGACGGCGTGGACGCGCGCCTGGCCCGGCACCCGGGCATGGCGCTGCCGCTCGAGGAGAAGCTCGCGGCGCTCGACGACGTGCTCCGGCTGATCGCCGCCCGCTTCGAGCCCGCGCCCTTCCGCGACCGGCTCGACCGCGGCGAGATCGTCTAGCTTCCGGCTCAGGACGCCCGATTGCCGCGGCCGCGGTGCCGGTGGAATGGGCACCTCCGCCCGGCGTACCCTGTGCCGACGCCCCAACCACCCGGAGGAGCCATGAAGAACGTCCGTCTGCCGCGCCGGCCCGCTGCCGCGCTGGCGCTCGTGCTGGCGGCGGCCACGCCCGCGTTCCCGGCCGGCCGCCCCTCGCTCACCGTCTACACCCGCGACCTCGGCCTGGTGCGCGAGACCCGCACCCTCGACCTGGCCGGCGCGCGGGACACCGTGCGGCTCACCGACGTGCCCGAGCGGCTCGACTTCCCCTCGGTGCGGCTGGTGCTCGGCGAGGGCACGCGGGTCACGCGGCTCGCGTACCGCTGGGACGTGGCGGGCGGGGACGCGTTCATCGAGAGCGCGGCGGGGCGGCGCGTGCGCGTGGCCTCGCGCGGCGACCGCGTCACCGAGGGCACGCTGCTGGCCGCCGACGGCTCGTGGCTGGTGGTGCGCGCCGACGATGGCAGCCTGAGCACGCTGGCGCGCGGCGCGGTGGAGGAGGTGCGGCTGGCGGCACCGCCGGCCTCGCTCACCCTGCGCCCCACGCTCGAGGCCGCGGTCGAGGGCGCGCGGCGCGGCAAGGCCGAGGCCGAGCTCAGCTACCTGACCGGCGGGCTGTCGTGGAGCGCGGAGCACACCCTGGTGCGCCGTGGCGAGGACGCGGCGGTGTGGTCCGCGGCGGTCACGGTCGAGAACACCACCGGCCGCGACTTCACGGACGCCGAACTCAAGCTGGTGGCGGGCGAGCCGCGGCGCGAGACGCCGATGGTGCCGCCGATGCCGCGCGGCATGGTGATGGAGATGGCGGCCGAGGCCAAGGCCGCGCCCGACCTCTCCGAGCAGAGCTTCTCCGAGTACCACCTCTACACCCTCGGCCGCCCCGCCACGCTGCGCGACCGTGAGCGCCAGAGCTTCACGCTGCTCGACCCGCGCGCCGTGAAGGTGACGCCGCGCTACGTCTACCGCGGCGGCGACCCGCGCGGCGTGATGGCGCAGATGGACGTGCGGAACACCAGGGAGGACGGGCTCGGCGTGCCGCTCCCCGGCGGCCGCGTGCGGATCTACGAAGCCGATCCGGCGGGCGCGCTCCAGTTCGTGGGGGAGACCAGCATCAGGCACACGCCCGAGGGTGAGAAGCTGACGCTCGAGATGGGCGTGGCCTTCGACCTCGCGGCCGAGCGCAAGGAGCTCTACAACCGGCGCATCACCGACCGCGAGCGCGAGGTCGCGGTCGAGGTCAGGCTCAGGAACCGCAAGAAGACCGACGCCACCATCCTGGTGCAGGAGAGCGTGGGCGGCGACGTCGAGCTGCTGAAGAAGAGCCACGACTTCATCCGCAAGGACGCGAGCACGCTCGAAGCCGCGGTGCCGGTCGCGGCGGGGAAGGAAGTGGTGGTGAGCTACACCGCGCGCCTGCGGTACTGAGCGCGACGCGCGGGCCGTCGGGCCCGCCGGCGCGCCTCCGGATCCGCTCCGGGGCTCCGGCTCAAGTCCCCGTCGCGCCGCCCGTCCCGCCCTCGGTCCCCGTCCCGGTCGCCGACTCCTCGAGCTGGTAGCCCTCGGGGCCTGAGGGTTTCAGGTGGAGGGGCGGCGGCTCGTCCGCCACCAGGTACTCGAACTGCGCGCGGAACTCCTGCAGCGTGAGCCCCGCCGTGGCGGCGTACTTGGCGAGCGCGTGCGGGTCCTCGAAGTCGTCGCGGCGGATGCGGATCATGTAGCGGCGCGCGATGGCGTAACGCGTGGAGTGCACGTCCACCATGCGGATGCGCGGGCGCCCGGTGCCGGCATCCACCAGGTGGTGGAACGGGATGGCCACGAAGCGCCCGCCCTGCATCGAGACCGTCACAGCGTTGCCGCCGTCGAGCAGGCACTTGGCCGCGCAGTAACCGAGGTCGCGCGTGTACTCCATGTCGTAGGGGATCGGGTCGGCGCAGCGCAGCTCGTAGCCGATGTTCTTGGCGAC
The DNA here is from genome assembly GCA_016223045.1 of Candidatus Eiseniibacteriota bacterium. Classification (GTDB taxonomy): domain Bacteria; phylum Eisenbacteria; class RBG-16-71-46; order RBG-16-71-46; family RBG-16-71-46; genus JACRPT01. Next base: position 23,101 of record JACRPT010000072.1, on the reverse strand, counting down.
GATGGTGCTCTGCAGCGCGAACTCCTTGAGCCGTTCCTGCACCGCGGTCTTGAGCACCTCGCCGATGTTGACCTCGGCGATGCGCACGTTGCCGTGCGCGTCGCGCTCGACGTGCTCGACCTGCTCGAGGTCCTGCGGATCGATGGCGAGCACCACGCCCTCGGCGATCACCGCCACGCCGTCGCGCCGGCCGCTGGCGAGCCGCTTGATGATGGCGCACACCAGGGTGTCCACGATGGTCTTGAGCCGGATCGGCCGCGCGGCGAACTCCTCGGGCACCAGCGTCACGGTGGCGCCCGCCGCCTTGCCGATGCCGAGCGCCAGGTGCCCGGCCTTCCGCCCCATCGAGATGACGTAGTACCAGCGCGAAGTGGTCTTCGCGTCCACCATCAGGTTCTTCAGGATGTCCACGCCCAGGTGGCGCGCGGTCTGGTAGCCGAAGGTGTCCACGTGCGGCGGCAGGTCCAGGTCGTTGTCGATGGACTTGGGCACGTGCACCACGTGGATGCGGCCGGCGGCCTTCTCCTCGAGCTTCATCGCCGAGTAGGCGGTGTCGTCGCCCCCGATGGTGATGAGGTCGGTGACGTCGAGCCGCAGCAGCGAGATCACCGCGTTCTCGAGGTGTTCGGGACTGGTCGTGGGGTTGGCGCGCGAGATCCCGATGTGGGATCCGCCGCGGAAGTGGATGCGGCTCACGCCCTCGAGCGTGAGGGGCCGGATATGGTCCACGTTGCCGTGCATGATCCACTCGAAGCCGTCCTCGATGCCGAGGACCTCGACGTCTTCGAGCGCGGCGCGGATGGTGGCGGCGCCGATGACGCTGTTGACGCCGGGCGCCGGCCCGCCGCCGACCAGGATCGCGAGTCTCTTCCTGTGGCTCATGATGTCCCTCCGGGGCGGACAGACTAGAGCATCCGGCGCCGCCGGGCGAGCCGGCGGGCCGGGCGGAGGAAGGGGCCGCAGGGAGTGGCGCGGGTCACCCTGCGGGGGCATGCGCGCGCTGCACGATGAGCGATGCGCGATGCGCCTCCTGCGCGCCCCCTCGACCCCGTCCGCCCGCTCGGGTAGCATCGCCGCCCTATGGGCTTCCAGCTCCATCGTCCGTTCCCGCCGCAAGGCGACCAGCCCGAAGCGATCCGCCAGCTCGTCGAGGGCCTGCGGCGCGGTGACCGGTGGCAGACCCTGCTGGGCGTGACGGGATCGGGCAAGACCTACAGCGTGGCCTGCGCGATCGCCGAATGGGGCCGGCCAGCGCTGGTCATCTCGCACAACAAGACGCTGGCGGCGCAGCTCTACGGCGAGTTCCGGCAGTTCTTCCCCGAGAACGCGGTGGGCTACTTCATCTCCTACTACGACTACTACCAGCCCGAGGCGTACGTCCCCGCGACCAACACCTACATCGCCAAGGACGCCAGCATCAACGACGACATCGACCGGCTGCGGCTGCAGGCCACCTCGATGCTGCTCGAGCGCGACGACGTCATCATCGTGGCGAGCGTCTCGTGCATCTACGGCCTGGGTGCGCCCGAGGACTGGCGCGGCATGCGGCTCGACGCCGCCGCCGGCGGGCGCGCCACGCGCCGCGAGATCCTCGAGAAGCTGGTGGCGATCCAGTACACGCGCAACGACGTCGAGGTCGGGCGCGGCGATTTCCGGGTGCGCGGGGACGTCATCGAGGTCCACCCGGCCTACGAGGACGTCATCGTGCGCATCGAGCTGGACGGCGACGTGGTGGCGCGCCTGTCGGCGGTGGACCCGGTGACCGGGCACGTGCGGCGACGCATGGACCGGCTGGCGCTGTACCCGGCCCGGCACTTCGTGACGCCCGAGCCACGGGTGCAGGCCGCGCTCGACTCGATCCGCGCCGAGCTGCGCGGGCGCGTCGAGACCTTCCGCCGCGAGGGCAAGCTGCTCGAAGCCCAGCGCATCCAGCAGCGCACCGAGTACGACCTGGAGATGCTGGCCGCGATCGGCACCTGCCCGGGGGTCGAGAACTACTCGCGCCACCTCTCGGGCCGCGCGCCCGGCGAGCGCCCGGGCTGCCTCATCGACTACCTCCCGCGCAGGGAGGACGGCAGCGCCGACTTCCTGCTCGTCATCGACGAGTCGCACGTCACGGTGCCGCAGATCGGCGGCATGTTCGAGGGCGACCGCTCGCGCAAGCGGACGCTGGTGGACTTCGGCTTCCGCCTGCCCTCGGCGCTCGACAACCGGCCGCTCACGTTCGACGAGTTCGAGCGGCTCACCGGGCCCACGGTGTTCGTCTCCGCCACGCCGGCCGAGTACGAGCTGCGGAAGTCGCAGGGCGTGGTGGTGGAGCAGATCATCCGGCCCACCGGGCTGGTGGACCCCGAGATGGAGATCAAGCCGGTGGCGGGCCAGGTGGACGACCTGCTCGAGGAGATCCGCCGGCGCGTGGCGCGGCAGGAACGGGTGCTGGTCACCACGCTCACCAAGCGCATGGCCGAGGACCTCACCGACTACCTCAAGGAGATGGGCGTCCGCGTGCGCTACCTCCACAGTGACATCGACGCGCTCGAGCGCGTCGAGATCCTGCGGGGCTTGAGGCTCGCCGACTTCGACGTGCTGGTGGGCATCAACCTGCTGCGCGAGGGCCTCGACCTGCCCGAGGTGACGCTGGTCGCCATCCTCGACGCCGACAAGGAGGGTTTCCTGCGCTCCGAGCGCTCGCTGATCCAGACCGCGGGCCGGGCGGCGCGCAACGTGAACGGGCGCGTCATCCTCTACGCCGACACCGTGACCGACTCGATGCGCCGCGCGCTCGAGGAGAGCCGGCGCCGCCGCGAGAAGCAGCTCGCCTACAACCAGGCGCACGGCGTCACGCCGCGGACCATCGTGAAGAGCGTGGACCAGGTGCTGCGGTCCACCGCGGTCGCCGACGCGATCCGCGAGGGCGAAGAGGTCGGCGCCTATCTCGGCGCGGTGGAGCGCGACGACCCGCAGGAACTCATCGCGCGGCTCGAGGCCGAGATGCTCGAGGCGGCGAAGGCGCTCGAGTTCGAGCGCGCGGCCTCGCTGCGCGACCGCATCGAGGAGGTGCGGGGTATGCTCGCCGGCGCCGAACGGATGGGGGTGCGCGCGGCGACCGCGGCGGACGCACCCGGCGCCCGACGGCGCCCGGGTTCCGAAGAGCCCCGGCGCATCAAGCGCCGCTTCGGGAAGGACCGCTAGCCCGTGCTCGAATCCATCGCGCTGTCGCTCGTGAAATACGCGCTCTCGGAGGACGTCGGCACCGGGGACATCACGACGCTCAACGCCGTGCCCTCGGGTGTCAGCGCGCGCGCGGCGATCGTGGCGCACGAACCCGGCGTGGCCGCCGGCATCGACGTGGCGCGGATCACCTTCCGCGAGGCCGAGGCGAGCCTCAAGTTCCGCCGGCTGGCGCAGGACGGCGACCGGCTCGAGGCCGGCGCCGCGGTGGCGCAGGTGCTGGGCGACATCGGCGGCATCCTCAAGGCGGAGCGCACCGCCCTCAACTTCCTCCAGCATCTCTCGGGGGTGGCCACGCTCACGCGCCGCTTCGTGGACGAGATCGCCGGCACCGGCGCCCTCGTCCTCGACACGCGCAAGACCACGCCGGGGCTGCGCTTCCTCGAGAAGTACGCGGTCCGCTGCGGCGGCGGCGAGAACCACCGGCTCGCGCTGTGGGACATGTACCTGGTCAAGGACAACCACATCCGCGCGGCCCCGAGGTGGACCGCGTGCTGGTGGACAACCGCACGCCCGACGAGGTACGGCGTGCGGTGGCGGAGGTAGACCGCTGGTGCCGCGAGCACCCGCCCGACAGCCCGCGCATGCGGCCGGGCGCCCGGCGCTGGCCCGAGGTCGAGGTCTCGGGCGGCATCACGCTGAAGACCGCGCGCGCCTACGCCGAGACCGGGGCCGACTACCTCTCGATCGGGGCGCTCACGCACTCCGCACCCGCCCTCGACCTGAGCCTGGAGATCGAAGAAGTTGGCTGATCCCACCTTCGACCGCGCCCGCTTCTCGGAACGCCTGGCCACGCGCCGGCTGGGCCGCCAGCTGGTGGTGCGTGCCGAGGTCGAGTCCACCAACGACACCGCGTGGGACGCGCTCGCGGCGGGCGCGGCGGACGGCACGGCGGTGGTGGCCGACGCCCAGACCCGGGGCCGCGGCCGCGCCGGGCGCGCGTGGCACACCGCGCCGGGCCGCGGGCTCGCGCTCTCCGTGCTGCTCCACCAGGGCTGTGACCGCCGCCAGCTCGGCGTGCTGCCGCTGGCCGCGGGGCTCGCGCTGGCGCGCGGGCTCGAGGAGCTGGGGGTGCGGGCCGCGCTCAAGTGGCCGAACGACCTGCTGCTGGGCGGCCGCAAGCTCGCCGGCGTGCTGTGCGAGAGCCGCCGGCTGCCGTCGTCCGCGGGCGGTGCGGGCCAGGCCGCGGTGATCGGCGTGGGGGTGAACGTCACGCAGCGCGCGGAGGATTTCCCGGCGGACCTGGCGTCCTCCGCGATCTCGCTCGCGCTCGCCGGGCACGCGGCCGGCCGCGAGGAGGTCGCCGCCGGGTTCCTGAACGCGCTCGAGCCGCTGTGGGACGAGCTGCAGGAGGGAGCGCGCACCCGGCTGCTCGAGGCCTGGAGCGCGCGCGCGGCGTTCTGGGGGACGCCGCTCACCGTGCGCACGCCGGCCGGCCCGCTCACCGGCACGGCGCGGCGGCTCGACGACGACGGCGCGCTGGTGCTGGCGCTCGAGACCGGGGTCGAGCGCGCGGTGCTGGCGGGCGACGTCGAGCCGGCCGGCGCGCCGGAGGGACGATGAGCGCCGACCCGCGCGCTACCGGCGAGATGCCGTTCCTCGCGCACCTCGACGAGCTGCGCAAGGTGCTGATGCGCTCGATCATCGCGATGCTGGTGGGCGCGGTGGCCGGCTGGTGGCTGGCGCCGCGCGTGCTCGAGGACGTCGTGCAGCGCACCGTCAAGCAGGTGATCGTGCTCTCGCCGCTCGAGGCGTTCAACGAGCGCTTCAAGCTGGCCATGATCATCGGGCTGCTCATCGCGCTCCCCATCGTGCTCTGGCAGATCTGGAGCTTCGTGGTGCCGGGCCTGTTCCGGCGCGAACGACGCATGATCCTGCCGATGGTGGCCGCCTCGATGGTCCTGTTCGCGCTCGGGGCGTGGGCGGCTTACGGCTACGTGGTGCCGATGGTGATCCAGGTGCTGAGCGGCTTCATGACGCCGAGCATGAGGGCGGAGATCCGCATCGGCGCGCTGCTGGGCTTCGTCTACAACATGGCGCTCGCCTGCGGCGTGGTGTTCCAGCTCCCGCTGGTCACCATGACGCTCACCGCGCTCGGGCTGGTGACGCCGGGGTTCCTGCTGCGCCAGTGGCGATTCGCCATCGTCGTCACGTTCTTCGTGACCGCCATCATCACGCCGGGCGACGTGGTGACCGCACAGCTCATCATGGGCGTGCCGATGGCGGGCCTCTACTTCCTGAGCGTGGGACTGTCGTGGCTCGTGGCCCGCCGCCGCCGCGAGGCGGCAGCGGCGGCAGCGGAGGAGGGCGATCGTGGCTGAGCGGAAGAAGGCCCGCCGGCGCGCCGGACGGACCGGGCGCTCGCAGGACCTGGTAGCGGTGGACATCGGCAACAGCGACATCGTGGTGGGACGCTTCCACGGCGAGCGGCTTGCGGGCTTCTGGCGGCTGAGCAGCGGGCGCATGACCGCGGACGAGGCCGCGCTCATGCTCGGCTACGTGCTGGGGCGCGCGGAGGGCGTCGCGCCCGACGGCGCGGTACTGTGCTCGGTGGTGCCCTCGCTCACGCCGGCGTGGACCGACGCGCTGCGGCGCGTCACCGGCCGCGTGCCGGTCGAGGTCAGCCCCGACACCGCGAAGAGCCTCAAGATCCGCTACCACGACCCGACCGCGGTGGGCGCCGACCGCATCGCGAACGCGGTCGCCGCGCGCGCGCTCCACGGCACGCCCGCCATCGTCGTGGACCTCGGCACCGCCACCACCTTCGATTGCGTGGGGAAGGACGGCGCCTACCTGGGAGGCGCCATCGCCCCGGGCGTGGGCACTTCGGCCGAGGAGCTGTTCCGCCGCGCCGCGCGCGTGCCGCGCGTCGAGCTGCGCCCGCCGCGCCGCGCGCTCGGCCGCACCACCGAGGAGTCGCTGCGCGCCGGCGTGCTGTGGGGCGCGGCCGGCCTGGTGGACGCCCTGGTGCGGCGCCTGGTGAAGGAGATGAAGGGCCGGCCGCACGTCATCGCCACCGGCGGCTGGGCGCGGATCGTGACCCCGGAATGCGAGACCGTCCACACCGTGGACGAGGGACTGACCCTGAAGGGCATGAAGATCCTGTGGGAGGAGTGCACATGAGGACGTCGAAGCCGCTGGTCGCAGCCGCGCTGCTCATCCTGTCCGTCGCGCCGGCCCGCCCCCAGGCCATCGGGGAGTGGGGGCGCCTGGGTGGCGCCGCGCGGCCCCCGGCAGCGGGACGCCCGGTGGCGGCTCCGGTACCGGCGCGCGCCGCGAAGCCCGCGGCGAAGCCGGCGCGGCCCGCGGCCCCGCTCGCGCTCGCCGACAGCGCGCAGGAGCTGGCGATCGTCCGTCGCCTCGCCGACCCCGCGCTCGAGGGACGCGGAGCGAGCACGGCGGGGATCGAGAAGGCGGCGACGCTCATCCGCTCCGAGATGGAGCGCATCGGCCTCAGGCCCGCCGGCCCCGGCGACGGCTGGGGCGAGCCCTTCGAGGTCACCACCGGGGTCGAGGTGGGGACGCCCAGCTTCATCACCGTGGCGGGGCGGCGCCTCGACGAGGGCGAGGACTACGAGCCGCTCGGCTTCTCGACCAACGGCACGCTGCGCGCGCCGGTGGTGTTCGCCGGCTACGGCATCACCGCCCCGGGGTTCGACTACGACGACTACGCCGGGATCGACGCGCGCGAGAGGATCGTGCTGGTGCTCACCAACGAGCCGGGGGAGATGGATTCGACCAGCCGCTTCGACGGCACCGTCAACACCCCGCACGCCGAGCTGCGCACCAAGGCCATCAACGCGCGCGAGCACGGCGCGCTCGGCCTCATCGTCGTGAACGGCCCGCGCTGGCACGCCGGCGAGCCGCTCAGGCGCCCGCGTGCCGACGGCGGCGGCTACATGTCGGGCGGGCTCGTCGCGGCGCTGCTCGCGGACTCGATCGCCGACCGGCTGGTGCGGCGCGCGGGGGAGAGCCTGGCCCAGGCGCAGATGGACATCGACAACGTCACGAAGCCGCACAGCTTCACGCTCCCCGACTCGGTGACGCTCACCGTGACACTCCGGCGCACGCGCTCGAAGGTCCACAACGTCGTGGGCGCGATCCCGGGACGCGACACCACGCGCGTCCTGGTGGTGGGCGCGCACTATGACCACCTCGGCTACGGCGGCGAGAGCTCGCTGGCGCCCGACCAGCACGTGCCGCACGTGGGCGCCGACGACAACGCCTCGGGCACCGCGGCGCTGCTCGGGACCGCCGGGCTCATGGCGCAGCGCATGAAGGGCGGCTGGCGGCCCGAGCACACCCTGCTGTTCTGCGCCTTCACCGGCGAGGAGATGGGGCTGGTGGGCTCGTCGCACTTCGTGGACGACCCGCCGCGGCCGCTCGGGAGCGTCGAAGCCATGCTCAACATGGACATGGTGGGCCGGCTGCGGGACGACAAGCTCATGGTGATGGGCGCGGGCACGGCCGAGGAGTTCCCGGCGCTCATCGAGAGCGCGAACCGGACCGCCGGGTTCCAGATCAAGACCTCGAGCGACGGTTACGGCCCCAGCGACCACTCCTCCTTCTACAAGAAGAAGGTCCCGGTGCTCATGCTGTTCACCGGCGCCCACGCCGACTACCACAAGCCGAGCGACACCTGGGACAAGATCAACGAGAACGGGCTGTGGCGGGTGACGCGGTTCGCCGCGGCGCTGGTCGAGTCGCTCGACGCGCGCCCGCGGCCGCGCTTCGTGCAGGCGAAGTCCGACAGCAACGTGGGCCGCATCGCGGGCGGCGGGGGCTACGGCGCCTACCTGGGCACCATCCCCGACTACATGCAGACCGAGGGCGGCGTGTTGCTCTCGGGCGTGCGCAGCGGCAGCCCGGCCGAGCAGGCGGGGCTGCGGCAGGCGGACGTCATCGTGAGATTCGACGGCGTCGGCATCGACAACATCTACGACTACACCTTCGCGCTGCGCTCGCGGAAGCCGGGGCAGCAGGTGGCCCTCACGGTCAGGCGCGACGGCGTGCTGGTGACGCTGAACGCGACGCTCGGGAGGCGCCCATGAGGTCCGCGCGTGCCTCGCGGCGCGGACCCGGTGTCGCCCGGCGCGGCGTCGGGCCCGTGGCGACCGTGGGCGTCGTGACGGCGGCCGCCGCGCTCCTGCTCGTGGGCGCGTTCTCCGGACCGCGGGCGGCCGCCGCCAGGGCCGGGCGGCCGGGGCTGCCGGTGCCGCCCGGCGCGGCGGCGCGGGACAGCCTGATCCGGCCGGGCGAGCTGCACTTCCAGCGCCTGTGGCAGCTCACGTTCGGCGGCCAGAACGCGGAAGCGTACTGGTCGGAGGACGGGAAGGAGCTCATCTTCCAGTCCGCGCGTGACGGCTGGCCCTGCGACCAGATGTACGTGATGGACCTCGCGACCGGGCGGACCACGCTCGTGAGCGGCGGCCGGGGCCGCACCACCTGCGGCTACTTCTACGACCGCGACCGGCGCATCCTCTACTCCTCGACGCACCTGGCCGGGGACTCGTGCCCGCCGCCGCCCGACTACTCGAAGGGCTACGTGTGGCCGATCCACGCGGGCTACGACATCTTCACGGCGAGGCCGGACGGCTCCGACCTGCGCCGGCTCACCGAGACGCCCGGCTACGATGCCGAGGCCACGGTCTCGACCGACGGCCGGTGGATCGTGTTCACCTCGGTGCGCGACGGCGACCTCGACCTCTACGCGATGCGCCCGGACGGCACGGGCCTCGCGCGGCTCACGGACGAGGTGGGCTACGACGGCGGCGCGTTCTACTCGCGCGACGGGAAGTGGATCTGCTACCGCGCGTCGCACCCCGCGGACTCGGCCGCGGTCGCCGACTACCGCGCGCTGCTGGCGCAGGCGCTGGTGCGTCCCAGCCGGATGGACCTGTGGGTGATGCGTGCCGACGGCTCGGGCAAGCGCAAGGTCACGGACGACCCGGGCGCGTCGTTCGCGCCCTACTTCACCCCGGACGGCCGGTCGCTCATCTACTCTTCGAACCGCGCGCAGCCGCGCGGTCGCGACTTCGACCTCTACCTGGTGGGGGTGCAAGGCGGGGCCCCCGAGCCGGTGTCCCGCGACCCGGGGTTCGACGGCTTCCCGGTCTTCAGCCCCGACGGCCGCTGGCTGGTGTTCGCGTCGAACCGCGGCGGGACGCAGCCCCACGAGACCAACCTGTTCCTGGCGCGGTGGCGGCCGTGACCCGGCCGGTGCGGGCGGCGGCGCTGCCGTCGGCCGACGCGGGATCCCGCGCCGCCGCATGTCCGTTCGTGCGCGCGCCGTCACGTCCGGGCCGGCGACCCCGTGGCGGGACCGCCGATCCCTAGGAGCACGACGGCCGCGGCGCGCGCGGCCGCATCCGCAGTGACCAGGAGGCAGGCCCATGGGCAAGCGCATCGAGTTCGACGACGCGGCGCGCGCCGCGCTCCGGCGCGGGGTGGAGCAGCTCGCCGGCGCCGTGCGCGTGACCCTGGGTCCGCGCGGGCGCAACGTGGTCATCGACCACGGCGGCGGCATCCCGACCATCACCAACGACGGCATCACCATCGCGCGCGAGATCGAGCTGGCCGACCCGTTCGAGAACATGGGCGTGCAGCTGGCCCGGGAGGTGGCGCTCAAGACCGGCGAGATCGCGGGCGACGGCACCACCACCGCGACGGTGCTGGCGCACGGCATCGTGAGCCGCGGGCTGCGGGCGGTCACCGCCGGGCACAACCCGGTGGCGGTGAAGCGCGGCATCGAGCGCGCGGTGGAGGCGGTGGTCGAGGAGCTGGCGCGGCGCTCGCGACCGGTGAGCGGGCGTGACGACGTGGCGCGGGTGGCCACCAGCAGCGCGGGCGACGAGCGCATCGGCGCGCAGGTGGCCGAGGCCATGGAGCGCGTGGGGAAGCACGGCGTCGTCACCGTGGAGGAGGGGCGCGGCATGGAGACCACGCTCGACGTGGTCGAGGGCGTGCGCTTCGAGCGCGGCTACCTGTCGCCCTACTTCGTCACCCGCGCGGAGACCATGGAGGCCGTGCTGGAGAATCCGCTGGTCCTGCTGAGCGACCTCAAGCTCTCGAGCGTGAACGAGCTGCTGCCCGCGCTCGAGCACGCCGCGCGCGCCGGGCGCGGGATCGTCATCGTGGCCGACGACGTCGAGGCCGAGCCGCTCGCCACGCTGGTGGTGAACCGGCTGCGCGGCACCATCGCGTCGGTGGCGGTCAAGGCGCCGGAGTTCGGCGACCGCCGCCGCGATCTGCTCGAGGACCTGGCCGCGCTCACCGGGGCGCGGCTGTTCGCGAGCGACCTGGGCCGCACGCTCGAGCGCTTCGCGCTCGCGGACCTCGGGCGCGCGCGCCGCGTGGTGGTGGAGCGCGACCACACCACCGTGATCGAGGGCGGCGGGCGGGCGCAGGAGATCCGCGACCGCATCGCCACGCTCACCCGCGCACTGGCGGAGAGCGACGCCGGCTCCGAGCGCGAGTGGCTGCGTGAGCGGCTCGGCCGTCTCACCGGCGGGGTGGTGGTGATCCGGGTGGGCGCGGCCACCGAGGTCGAGATGACCGAGCGCCGCGCGCGCGTCGAGGACGCGCTGGCCGCGACCCGCGCCGCGGTCGAGGAAGGCGTGGTCACCGGCGGCGGCGTCGCGCTGCTGCGTGCGCGCCGCGCGCTCGAGGGGCTCGAGCTCAGGGG
>JACRPT010000072.1:0-12167 GCA_016223045.1 Candidatus Eiseniibacteriota bacterium | reverse complement strand
GGGGTGACGAGTGGGTGGGCCGGGACATCGTGAGCGCCGCGCTCGAGGAGCCGCTGCGCTGGATCGCCGCCAACGCGGGCGAGGACGGCCCGCTGGCCGTGGAGCGCGTGCTGCGGGGCGAGGGTGCGTTCGGCTACGACGCGATGGCGGGCGCCTACCGGGACCTCGACGCCGCCGGCATCATGGACCCGGCCAAGGTGGTGCGTTGCGCGCTCCAGAACGCCGCCAGCATCGGCGCGATGGTGCTCACCACCGACGCCATCGTCGTGGAGAGCGAGCCGAAGGAGCCGCCGGCCGGGGATTGACACCCGTCGGGAAGGCCGGGGGCTGCGCCGCGAGCCGACCGCCACGGGCGCCGGGAGCTGCGCCCTCACGGCAGGCCCGGTGGCCGCTCGAGGGGGAAGGGACGGACGGCGGCGACCGCGCCGGCGCCGGCAACCGCGAGCGCCGCGCCCGGCTCGCACGCCTGGTGCGTGAGCACCGCGAGCGCCACCCAGTCGGTGACCCAGGGCGCCGCGCTTGTGACACGGCCGGCGGACGCGCCGCCGCACGTGACGTCGGCCGGGACCGCGGGCGGCGCTCCCCCGCCTTCGAGCAGCGCCAGGCGGCGGCGCACGCTGCCGTAGGTGACGAGCCTCAGCAGGGCCTCCTGCCCGGTGTAGCAGCCCTTGGCCAGGTGCACCTCGCGCGCGAGGCCGACCTCGAACGGGTTGAACTCCCCGGCGATCTCGTGGCCGTGGCGCGGCAGCCCGGCGCGGATGCGCCGCGCCTCGGCGAGCGCCGGCGCGGGTGCGACCCCGGACGCGGCGCCCCCGCGCACCTCGAGCACGAAGCCCGGCTCGGCCGCGGCCGCGAGCGGGATGCCGTCCCGCTCGTGCGACGTGCCGGGCGCGGGGTGGACGCCACGCGCGGGCACGCGCCCCACGGACCATCCGGCCGAGAGGTCGGCGAGACGCACGTCCTCGCGGAACACGTGGCGGTCGAGGTACGCGGCCAGCTCCGGCGCCGGCGCGTCGTCGCGCAGCAGCCACACCGCGCCGTCGCCCGTCACCGCGGCCACCGCACGGTGGAGCATCCGCCCGCGGAAATCGCAGAACAGCGTGGCGCGCGCCCGTCCCGGCGCCAGATCGGCGAGCGACGCGCTCGAGAGGCGGTGGAGCAGGCCGAGCGCGTCGCGCCCCTCGAGGCGCAGCACGGTGCAGGCGGCGGCCGCGCTCTCACGGGCGGTCCCTTCCGTTTCCACGCGGTCAGGCTAGCGACCGCGCCGCGGTAGCGCAACCTGTGGGCCGGTGATAGATTCCGGCGTCCTACCGAACCTCCACGCGAGGCTCCGCATGACCGTCGAAGACCTCACCGAGCTGCTGCGCACCCTGGTCGAGATCCCGAGCGAGACCGGCCACGAGGCGGCGATCACCGACTGGCTGCTCTCGCGGCTGGCGAAGCGCGCCACCGGCGAGTGCCTGCGCTCGGGGAACTCGCTGGTATGGCGCGGGCCCCGGAGCGGGCGCGGCCTGGTGGTGCTGGCCGGCCACGTGGACACCGTGCCGGCGAACGGGAACGCCGGGGCCAGGCTGCGCGACGGCCGGCTCTACGGCCTGGGCTCGACCGACATGAAGGGCGGCGACGCGGTGATGCTGGCGCTGCTCGAGACCCTCGACCCGGCGGCGCTGCGCCACGATCTGGCGGCGGTGTTCTACGACGCGGAGGAGGGGCCGCTCGAGGGCAACGGCCTCGGCCGCCTGCTTGGCGAGATGCCGTGGCTGCGCGAGGCACGGCTCGCGGTGCTGCTCGAGCCCACCGACTGCAAGGTCGAGATGGGCTGCAACGGCGTGATGAACGCCGAGGTGCGCGTGACCGGGAAGAGCGCGCACAGCGCGCGGCCGTGGACCGGCGTCAACGCCGTCGAGCGCGCGGCCGGCTGGCTCGCCGAGGTCACGCGCTTCCCGGTGACCCCGGTCGCGGTGCACGGGATCGAGTTCCGCGAGACGCTCCAGGTCACGCTGCTGCGGGCCGGGCGCGCCAAGAACGTGGTGCCCGACGAGCTGGTGGCGAACCTCAACTACCGCTTCACACCCGACCGCACGGTGGCCGAGGCCGAGCAGCGGCTGCGCGCGCTGGTGCCCGCGGACTTCGAGTTCCGGGTCGCCGATCGCGCCGAGCCCGGCCGGGTCTCCCTGGACCGGCCCGAGGTGCGCGAGTTCGTCGAGCGCTTCGGGCTCGAGGTGGCGGGCAAGCAGGGCTGGACCGACGTGGCGCAGTTCAGCGCGGCCGGCATCCCGGCGTTCAACTTCGGCCCCGGGATCCCCGATCTGTGCCACCAGGTCGAGGAATACTGCCCCGTCGCGAACCTGGGCCGCGCCTACGACTGCCTGGCCCGCTTCCTCTCCGGGGAGGGCGCGTGAACCCCAGGGCAGCGGCCGGCGTGACCCCGGCACCGCTCAACCCGCTGCTCACCGGCGGCGCCGAGTACCCGTTCGTCACGCTCGACCGCAAGGCGCGCGAGCTGGTGCCCGCGGGTCTCAAGCCCATCAACTTCAGTATCGGCGACCCGCGCGAGGAGACCCCGGAGTTCATCCGCGAGACGCTGAAGGGAGCCGTCACGCCGGTCTCCAGCTACCCCGCGGTGCCGGGTCAGCCCGAGCTGCGCGTCGCCTTCACCGGCTGGTTCGCCCGGCGCTTCGGCGTCAGGCTCGACCCCGAGACCCAGGTGCTGCCGGCGAACGGCACCAAGGAGGCGGTGTTCCTGATGGCCTTCGCCGTGGTCGGCCGCGATGGAGCCGACCCGCGGCGCACCGTGGTGATCCCCGCGCCGGCCTACCCGGTCTACGAGGCCGGAGCGCGCTTCGCCGGGGCCGAACCGCACTTCGCGCCGCTGCGGTCGGAGGACGGCTGGCGCTTCGAGCCGGACCACGTGCCCGACGAGGTGTGGCGCCGCACCGCGCTGCTGTGGCTCAACAGCCCGCACAACCCGACCGGCGCCACGCTCGAGCAGCCGGCGCTCGAGCGCGTGGCGGCGCTGGCGCGGCGGCACGGCTTCTGGGTGGCGGCCGACGAGGCCTACGCCGAGCTGTGGTTCGAGAGCCCGCCCCATTCGATGCTGGAGTGCGGGCTCGAGAACGTGGTGGCGCTGCACACGCTGAGCAAGCGCTCGGCGATGACCGGCTACCGCTCCGGCTTCATCGCCGGCGACCCGCGCCTGATCGAGGCGCTGCGCCGCTTCCGCCCGAACGTGGGCGTGGCCACGCCCGACTTCGTGCAGCGCGCCGCGGCCGCGGCATGGAGCGACGACGCGCACGCCGCCGGGCAGCGCGCGAGGTACGCCGCCAAGCGCGAGCTGTTCCTCGCCGAGTTCGCGCGCCGCGGCTGGAAGGTCGAGGCGAGCGGCGCGACGTTCTACCTGTGGCTCAGGGCCCCGGGCGGCGACGACGTGGCGTTCGTCGAGCGGCTGCTCCGCATCGGCCTGGTGGCGCTGCCGGGCTCGTACCTGGGCGCGTCCGGGGCGGGCTTCATCCGCTTCGCGCTGGTGCCGACGCTGGCCGAGTGCCGCGAGGCGGTCGAGCGCATGCGCCGGGCCGGGGCGGAGCTCGAGCGATGAGCGCGCTGCCGGTCGAGCGCTGGAAGGAGACCGTCGCGGCCGCCTACCAGGGCCGCCTCGCGCTCGACGCGCCGGAGGCGCGCGGTGCGGTCGAGGGCGCGGTGGCCGCGCTCGACGCGGGCACGCTGCGCGTGGCCGAGAAGCTCGACGGCGAGTGGGTGACGCACGGCTGGCTCCAGCAGGCGCTGGCGCTCTACTTCCGCCAGCGCGTCTCGCGCACCATGGAGGTGGGACCGTTCGAGTACCACGACAAGGTGCCGCTCAAGCGGGACCTCGCCGCCGCGCAGGTGCGCGTGGTGCCGCCCGGCGTGGCGCGTTACGGCGCGTTCCTGGAGCCCGGCGTCATCCTGATGCCCGGCTACGTCAACATCGGCGCCCGGGTCGGCGAGGGCACGCTGGTGGACACCTGGGCGACCGTGGGCTCGTGCGCCCAGATCGGCAGGCGCGTGCATCTCTCGGGCGGCGTCGGTATCGGCGGGGTGCTCGAGCCGCCGCAGAGCCGCCCGGTCATCGTCGAGGACGACTGCTTCATCGGCTCGCGCTCGATCGTGGTCGAGGGCGTGATCGTCGAGGAGGGAGCGGTGCTCGGCGCGGGCGTGGTGCTCACCTCCTCCACGCCGGTGGTGGACGTGACCGGCTCGAGCCCCGCGACCACGCGCGGCCGCGTCCCGGCGCGCGCGGTGGTGATCCCCGGCGCCCTCCCCAGGGAGTTCCCGGCCGGCTCCTTCGGAGTGCCGTGCGCGCTGGTCATCGGCCGGCGCAGCGCATCCACCGATCTCAAGACCTCGCTCAACCAGGCGCTGCGCGAGCACGGGCTGGCGGTCTAGCCCGGACTGCTCATGACCCGTGTCGCGAGAGTGCGAGGGGTCATGAGCCGTCCGGGCCAGACCGGAGCCGGCGGCGCGCGTGGCCCGTCGGCTTGACCGTCGCGACCCGGCCCACCTAGACTCCGTGCGCAACATGCGAACGGGCTCCGCGGCGGCGGCAGGCGCGGGCTGGCGCGTCCGCCTTCATCGGGAGGCAGGGTTGGCCACCATCCGTCTGGAAGGCCTGTCGGTGTTCGGACATCACGGCGCGCGTCCGTACGAGAAGGAGGCGGGCCAGCGGCTCGAGGTGGACCTCGAGCTCGAGTCCCTCGACGACCGCGCCGAGCGGAGCGACCGGCTGGGCGACGCGGTGGACTACGATCGGCTCTACCAGACGGTGCGCGAGGTGGTCGAGGGCAAGAGCTACCACCTGCTCGAGGCGCTGGCCGCGGCCACGGCGGACGCGGTGCTCGAGCGCTTCGCCGTGGGCCGGGTGAAGGTCAGGATCTCCAAGCAGAACCTGGGGTGGACCACCGGCGGCCGGGCCGTCATCGAGGTGGTCCGGGAGCGGCGCGCGTGAGGGCCTTCGTCGGGCTCGGCTCGAACCTGGGAGAGCGCGAGGCCATGATCCGCCTGGCGCTCGACGACCTCGCCCGCCTGCCCGAGACGCGGCTGGTGCGGGCCTCGTCGCTCTACGACACCGAGCCGCTGGGCGACATCGAGCAGCCCAACTTCCTGAACGCGGTGGCCCAGCTCGAGACCGGGCTCGACCCGCGCCAGCTGCTGTGGAACCTGCTGCTGGTCGAGAAGCGGCTGGGGCGCGTCCGCACCCGCCGCTGGGGGCCGCGCGTGATCGACCTGGACCTGCTGCTCTACGGAGGCGAGGTCATCGAGGAGCCCGATCTCCGGGTCCCGCACCCCGAGCTCACACGCCGCTCCTTCGTCCTGGTGCCGCTGGTGGAGCTCGACCCGCTGCTGGTCCACCCGGAGACGGGCGAGACCCTGCTGGCGCACCTGTCGCGACTCAACACCCGGCCGCCGGTGAAGAAGGGTAGCAGGCTCTGGAACTGAACCGCGCGACGGACCGCGCCCCGACGCCGCGCCCCGGCCCGCGCCGCCCGGCCCGCCGGACCCGCGCGCGGCGTCCCTCCGGGGCGGCGTGACCGGCATGGCGGAGAACCGCTACGTCGTCATCGAGGGCGTGATCGGCGTGGGCAAGACCAGCCTGGCGAAGCTGCTCTCGGAGCGGCTGCAGGCGCGGCTGGTGCTGGAGGAGGTCGAGGAGAACCCCTTCCTCAAGGACTTCTACAAGGACCGCGCGCGCTTCGCGTTCCAGACCCAGATGCACTTCCTGTTCAGCCGCTACCAGCAGCAGCGGGGCCTCCGGCAGATGGAGCTGTTCAGCGAGCGCATGGTGTCGGACTACCTGTTCCAGAAGGACCGCATCTTCGCCAGCCTGAACCTCTCCGAGCGCGAGCTGGTGCTCTACGAGAAGCTGGTGGGCTGGCTGGAGCTGGACGTGCTGAAGCCGGACGTGGTGGTCTACCTGCAGGCCAGCCCGGAGACGCTGATGGAGCGCATCGCGAAGCGGGGGAGGCCGTTCGAGAAGGACATGGAGCGCGAGTACATCCGCCAGCTCAACGAGGCCTACAATCACTTCTTCTTCCACTACGTGGACGCGCCGCTGCTGGTCGTGAACACGAACGGGATCGACTTCGTGAACAACACCGAGGACTTCGAGGACCTGCTCAAGCGCATCGTGTCGCACCGCCAGGGCACGGTCTACTACGCGCCGCTGGAACGTGGGAGCGCATCATGAGCGAGAAGGAAGCGGTTCGGGCGCGCGCGCCGCGCGCCAAGATCACGGCGCCCGCCGTGATCGAGATGAAGCGGCGCGGCGAGCCCATCGTCGTCGTCACCGCCTACGACCATCCCACCGCGGTCATCGCCGACGAGGCGGGGGTGGAGATCCTGCTGGTGGGCGACAGCGTCGGCACCGTGCTGCTGGGCTACGAGAGCACGCTGCCGGTGACCATGGAGGACATCCTCCACCACACCCGTGCGGTCGCCCGCGCGAAACCCGCGGCGCTGGTGGTGGCCGACATGCCGTTCATGTCCTACCAGGTGAGCGTGGAGCAGGCCGTCCTGAACGCGGGCCGGCTGGTGCAGGAGGGCGGCGCCGACGCCATCAAGCTCGAAGGCGGCGACCGCGTGGCCCCCGCGGTGCGGCGCATCGTCGAGATCGGCATCCCGGTGATGGGCCATCTCGGCCTGACCCCCCAGTCGGTGCTGGCGTTCGGCGGCTACAAGGTGCAGGCGCGCGGCGAGGCCGACCAGGAGCGGCTGGCGCGCGAGGCCAGGCTGCTGGAGGAGTGCGGCTGCTTCGCGCTGGTGCTCGAGGGCATCCCGGCGCGGCTGGGCCAGACCGTGACGCGCGGGCTGCGCGTCCCGACCATCGGCATCGGCGCCGGTGTCCAGTGCGACGGCCAGGTGCTGGTGAGCCACGACCTGCTCGGCCTGTTCCTCGGACGCCAGCCGAAGTTCGTGCGGCGCTACGCCGAGCTCGCGGACGGCATGCGCGAGGCCTACGCGCGCTTCGTCGCCGACGTGAAGGCGCGGCGCTTCCCCGGCGACGCGGAGTCGTATTGAGAGCTGCGATCGCCTCCCGCGCGCCGGCCATGCGCCGCACCACCAGCCCCGCGCGCGTCCGTGACGCCGTGGCCCGCTGGCGGGCGGGCGGGAAGGCCGTGGCGTTCGTGCCCACCATGGGCGCCATCCACGCGGGTCACCTGAGCCTGGTGGTGCGCGCCCGCGGTACCGGGCGGCGGGTGGTGGCGAGCATCTTCGTGAACCCGCTCCAGTTCGGTCCCGGCGAGGACTTCGGGCGCTACCCGCGCCCGATCGCGCGCGACCGGCGGCTGCTCGCCGCGGCGGGCGTGGACCTGCTGTGGGAGCCGCGCGCCGGGGACCTCTATCCGGACGGCCACCGGACGCGCGTGCGCGTGCCGGGGCTGGACGAAGTGCTCGAGGGCGCCTCGCGTCCCGGCCACTTCGAGGGCGTGACCACGGTGGTCCTGAAGCTCCTCGACGTGGTGACGCCGGACGTGCTGTGGCTGGGGCAGAAGGACGCCCAGCAGGCGGTGGTGCTGGAGCGCATGGTGCGCGATCTCCTGCTCCCGGTGGCGGTGAAGCGCGCGCCCACGGTGCGCGAGCCGGACGGACTGGCCCTGTCCTCGCGCAACGCCTACCTCTCTCCGGCGGAGCGCGCGCAGGCGGTCGCGCTGTGCCGCGGGCTGGAGGCGGCGCGCGAGTCCCTGGAGGCCGGCGAGCGCTCGGCCGCGGGCGTGAAGCGCCGGGTGCGCGCGGTGTGGCGCGGCTTTCCGCTGGTGAGGGAGGACTACGTGGCGGTGGTGGACGCCCGCACGCTCGCGCCGGTGCGCGACACGCGGGGCGCGCGGCGGCTGCTGGTCGCGGTGGCCGCGGCGGTGGGCCCGGCGCGGCTCATCGACAACCTCGAGTGGTCGCCCCGATGACGCGCTACCGGCACCCGGGGACGACCGCGCTGGTGCTCGCCGCGGGGCAGGGCACGCGCATGAAGAGCGACCTCGCCAAGGTGCTCCATCCCATGGCGGGTCAGCCGCTGCTCGCCTACGTGCTGGGTACGCTCGACGAGCTGGGCGTGGGCCGCGTGCTGGTCGTGGTGGGTCACCAGCGCGAGCGCGTGATGGCGGCGTTCGCCGCATCCGAGGTGGAGTGGGTGGTGCAGGCCGACCAGTGCGGCACCGGCCACGCGGTGCTCATGGCCGGCGCCGCGCTCGAGGGGTTCGAGGGCACGCTGCTCGTGGTGTGCGGCGACACGCCGCTGCTGCGCGCGCCCACCCTGCACGCGCTGCTCGAGGAGCACGCGGCGAGCGGGGCGGCGGTCACCGTGCTGTCCATGAGGGTCCCCGACCCGCACGGCTACGGCCGCATCCTGCGCGCCGCCGCCGGCGGCATCGCGGGGATCGTCGAGGAGCGCGATGCCACCGAGGCGCAGCGCGCGGTCGACGAGGTGAACTCGGGCATCTACGCGTTCCGGTACCCGGAGCTCGCCACCGCGCTCTCCGGGCTCGCCGCGCACAACGCGCAGGGCGAGTACTACCTGACCGACACGGTCCCGCTCATCGGCCGGCGCGGGCTCGGGACCGCGGTGGTGTGCGCGGAGGACCACCGCGAGCTGCTCGGGATCAACACGGTCGAGCAGCTCGAGGAGGCCGAGCGCATCCACCAGGCGCTGCGCTCGGGGGAGACGCCGTGAGCCGGGAGCGCGATCCGGCACGGCTGTGGGCGCCCTGGCGCATGGCCTACATCCAGCGGGCCCGGCAGCCGGCGGGCTGCCTGTTCTGCCGGGCCCGCCGGGCCCGCTCGGACCGCCCGTCCCTGGTGCTGGTGCGCCGCCCGCACGCGCTCCTGATGCTCAACCGCTTCCCGTACAACCCGGCCCACCTCATGGTGGCGGTGGCGCGCCATGTCGCCGAGTTCCACGAGCTGACGCCCGCCGAGCGGGCCGACCTGCTCGACCTGACCGGGCTTGCGGAGCGGGCGCTGGCGGCGGAATATCACCCGCACGGCGTGAACTACGGGGCCAACGTCGGCCGCGTGGCCGGTGCGGGCTACCCGGGGCACCTTCACCTGCATCTCGTGCCGCGCTGGGTCGGCGACACGAACTTCATGCCGACCATCGCCGGGGCGCGCGTGCTGCCCGAGTCGCTGGCGCGGACCTGGGCGAGGCTCAGGAAGGCGATCCGGGCGATCGAGGCCCTGCGGTCCCAGGGCCGGGGAGGGAGCGGACGTGGGCAAGGGCGCAGGGGCTGAGCGTCCGACGCGGATCGCGATCGCGGTCCTCGGGCTGCTGGTGGTGGCGCTGGTGCTGTCGTGGGGCTGGGCGTGGTTCGCGCCCCGGCCGGGGCCGAAGCGGGCAGGGCCGGAGCACGCGGTGATCCGCGTGCAGGTGCTGAACGGCTCCGGCGAGGGCGGCATCGGTGGGAAGGTCGCGTCGTACCTGCGCGAGGGCGGATTCCACGTCGTCGACGTGAAGAACGCCGACCGCCAGGACTACTTCGCGACGGTGGTGGTCGCGAGGCGCGACGACCCGGTCGCCGGGCTGGCCGTGGCGCGCTACCTCGGCGGCCCGCCGGTGATCCGGCAGGCCTGGAGTTCGGACGTGGCGGAGGTCACGGTGGTGCTCGGCAGCGACCGCAGCCGGCTCCGCCTCGAGCAGTGACGCGGTTCCACAGCGAAGGAGGAAGCGGTGTTCAATCTCGGCGGCGCGGAAATGGGAGTGCTGTTCATCATCGTCCTCTTGATCTTCGGACCCAGCCAGATCCCCAAGCTGGCTCGCGGGCTCGGCCAGGCGATGCGCGAGTTCCGCAAGGCGCAGCACGAGATCACGGACGAGATGAACCGTGACGAGACGGGTGGCGCCCCGGGCTCGCCGCACCGGCCGGCGGACGCCAAGCCGCCCGACACCAAGCCGACCCAGTAGTCCGGGACTTCCGCGACCCGCGTCACGACGGCTGCGGACAGAGCCGGGGACGCGTCAGCGGCGGGAGGGGACTCCCGCCGCCCTGGAGGCGGCGCGGGGGCGCCCGCCTGAACCCCGGGCACGGGACGCGGAGCGAGAGGCCGCTCGGGGCCGCCGCTCCGGCGCCCGCGGGCGCCGGCTACCGCTGGTACTCGTAGCGGAGGTCCTGCACCTTCGCCTTCATGCGCAGGGCGCCGACCCAGCCGGCGAAGAACGCCTGCTGGCGCCGGGTCAGGATCTCGGTCGAGATCTGGCCCCGCAGCTGCTGGTTGAGCAGCGTGTCCGGCGGCGCGACGCGCTGGTCCACCCGCACGAAGTACCAGCCGGTCATCGCGCGGATCGGGCCTACCACCCTGCCCACCGGGGCGCCGAACGCGGCGCCCGCCGCCTCGGGTGCGGTCTCGAGGCGCGGGTCGGGCTGGGCGCGCGTCATATCGCGCACCACCACGGCCTGGAGGCCGGCGGTCCGGGCGGCGTCCTCGAGCGAGCGCCCCTGCGCGAGCGCCTGCGCGATCTGGTCGGCCTTCGGCTTCGCCAGCTTCACCCGGGCGTCGAGCTCGGCGAGCTGGTGCAGCATCTCGCCGATCTGCTCCTTCGGCATCGGGCCACCCTCGTGCCGGCCGGCCACCTCGACGATCGCGAACGCGTCCGAGCCCTCGAACACCGGGCTGACGGCGTGGAGCTTCCCTCCGAGGCCCCACTCGGTCGCCTCGGGCACCCCGGCCAGCGCCTGCGGCTGGTTGACGGTGTCGAACCACCCGGTCCGGGACGTCGGGAGGCCCTTCTCGAGCGCCGCCTTGCCCAGACTCCGCAGGCCGGCCGCGCGGTCGCGCAGCTTCTTGAGGGTCTCGTACTGCTCGGTCAGCGTGCCCTCGTTGGCGTGGACCCGGATGACGATCTGGGCCACGCGCATGCTGGGTGTGCTCGACACCGGGTCGGGCACGCGCTCGAGCAGCTTGAGGATGATGAACCGCCCGTTCTCCTCGTAGGGGTCGCTCACGCCGTCGGGCTGGAGCGCGGCCATGTGCTGCCCGAGCACGGGGCCGAACTCCGCGGGCTGGAACACGCGATTGATGGCGCCGCCCTGCTCCCGGCCGGGGCCCTCGGAGAAGTCGCGCGCGAGCTGGGCGAAATCCTCGCCCTTGCGGGCGCGGTCCACCAGGCTCTGGGCGAGCTGCCGGGCGTTGCGCACGTCCTCGGGCGTGTACTTCTTGGGCACGGACAGCACCTCGAGCTCGACGCGCGGGCCGCTGGTGAAGCGGCCCCGCTGTTCGCGGTACTCGCGGTCGATCTCGGCCGGCGTGGGAGGCGGGACCTTAGCCTGGACGTCCGGCGGCACCGCGATCACCGTGGCGGTGACCCTCTCGAAGCGATCGCGGAACGCCTCCTGGAGCTCCGGCTGGCTCAGCTTGATCGAGGCCAGCAGGCGTTCCTCCAGCTTGCGCACCGGGAGCTGCGCGCGGATGACGGCCTCGAAAGCCGACCAGTTGTTGTTGGGGTTCTGCAGCGCGGCCTGGTACTTGGCCGGGTCGAACTTGCCGGCGGTCTGGAAGTCCGTGGAGGCCGCGAGGGCCGCCGGGGGCTGGGTCTGGAGCGACAGCAGCACCTCGCGGTCGTGGGCCTTGAGGCCGAGCTCACGCGCCAGCTGGCCGAGCAGGCGCTGGGTGAGGAGCGTCTGCCAGGCCTGCGACTCGATGGCCTTCTCGTCGCGCTCGACCGGCTCGGCTCCGAGCCGGCGCTCGTAGGCCGCGCGCTGGTCGGCCAGGGCGTTCTGCCAGTCCGCGCGCGTGATGGCCTCCCCGTTGACCACGCCCACCTCACCACGCATCCGCGCGCCGCCTGCGGCATCGAGCCCCATCCCGAACAGGAGCACGAAGCCGCCGATGAAGGTGACGACCGTGACGATGATGAGCACCCACCAGATCGTCTTGGTGTGCTTGTTGCCGCTGCGCAGGAATCGAAGCATGCAGAGCTCCCGGCTCGGGGCGAGGGATGACGAGGGGAAAGGCGACCGGGGAGTCTAGCAGCCGCTTCGGGGCCACACAACCCGCCGGGCGCGACCACAGCCGTTTCGGAACCGGCCCATCGGTCGTGCCGCGAGTGCCTGCGGGACGGTGCGTTGGACAGTCGCCGACGGTCTTTCAGGTTCCGTCCCATGGTCGCATGGCTCGCTCCGGCCGCTCCAGCGACGTCCAGGTCCCCC
>JACRPT010000079.1 GCA_016223045.1 Candidatus Eiseniibacteriota bacterium | reverse complement strand
GCACGACGCGCGCCCCTGGTTCCGCGCGTTCGCGGAGATGGTGGCGAAGGAGCGCAGTGTGGTGCCTGACGCGGCGGAACGGTCGTGAGGGCGCTGCGCAGGGTGCCGGGCGGCGGGAGGCGCGCAGCGAGGTCCGAGGACGCGCGGAAGGCGGGAGCCGTGAGCGCGCCGCAGAAGCGAGGCGGAGCCAGGGATGGCGGAGCCGAGCGTCCTCGCGGAGCGCCTCCCGCCGCCCGGCGCCCCCACGCCCGAGGGTGTTCCGCCTCGCACCCGGGCACGGCGCGCTGATGCCCGTCCGCCCCGACCTGAAGAAGGTCCTGGTCCTCGGCGCCGGGCCGATCGTCATCGGGCAGGCGTGCGAGTTCGACTACTCGGGCACGCAGGCGTGCCGCGCGCTGCGCTCGCTGGGGATCGAGGTGGTGCTGCTGAACTCGAACCCGGCGACCATCATGACCGACCCCGAGTTCGCCGACCGCACCTACATCGAGCCGCTGACGCCCGAGATCGCCGAGCGGGTGATCGAGCGGGAAAAGCCCGACGCGCTGCTCCCCACGCTGGGCGGCCAGACCGCGCTCAACCTGGCAGTCGCGCTGGCGCACCGCGGCGTGCTCGAGAAGCACGGCGTCCGGCTCATCGGCGCCTCGCTCGAGGCCATCGAGACCGCCGAGGACCGCGACCGCTTCAAGCAGGCGATGCTCACGGCCGGCCTCGAGCTGCCGCGCAGCGGCTACGCCACCAGCGTGGCCGAGGCGGTGGCGCTGGGCGAGGAGCTCGGCTACCCGCTGGTCATCCGCTCGTCGTTCACGCTGGGCGGCGCTGGCTCCGGGCTGGTGCACCACATGCGGCAGCTGCGCGAGGCGGCGCGCATCGGCATCGCCGCCAGCCCGGCCGGCTCCATCCTCATCGAGGAGTGCCTGGTCGGCTGGAAGGAGTTCGAGCTCGAGGTGATGCGCGACCGCCGCGACAACTGTGTGGTGGTGTGCTCGATCGAGAACTTCGACCCGATGGGCGTGCACACCGGCGACTCGATCACCGTGGCGCCGGCGCAGACCCTGACCGATCGCTGCTACCAGCGCATGCGCGACGCCGCGCTCAAGGTGATGCGCGCGATCAAGGTCGAGGCGGGCGGCTCGAACATCCAGTTCGCGGTGCACCCCGACACCGGCGAGATGCGCGTGATCGAGATGAATCCGCGGGTCTCGCGCTCCTCGGCGCTGGCCAGCAAGGCCACCGGCTTCCCGATCGCGAAGATCTCGGCGCTGCTGGCGGCCGGGCTCACGCTAGACGAGATCCCGAACGACATCACCAGGAAGACCCCGGCCTGCTTCGAGCCGACGCTCGACTACTGCGTGGTCAAGATCCCGCGCTGGGCCTTCGAGAAGTTCCGCGCGACCGAACGCCGGCTCGGCACCCGCATGAAGTCGGTGGGCGAGGTCATGGCGATCGGGCGCACCTTCCCCGAGGCGCTGCTCAAGGGCTGGCGCTCGCTGGAGCGCGGCGGCGCCGACGTGCTCCCGGACGCGGCGCGGCCGGAGGAGCTCGAGGCGCTGCGTCGCTCGCTCCAGGAGCCCAGCTCCGACCGGCTGCGCGACCTGTTCCGCGCGCTCGCCGCGGGGTAGGCGCCGGCGGCGCTGGCGCGGCTCACCGGCGTGGACCCGTGGTTCCTCCACCAGATGCGCCGCATCGTCGAGGCCGACCGCGCGCTCGCCGAGCGCGCGCAGCGCGACCCCGAGGCGCCGTGGCGCGAGGGGCTGGTGCGCGAGGCCAAGCGGCTCGGGCTCTCGGACCGCCACCTGGCGCACCGGCTCGACCTCGCCGAGCCGGACGTGCGCAGGCGCCGCCGCGCGCACGGCATCCTGCCGGTGATGAAGGCGGTGGACACCTGCGGCGCCGAGTTCGAGGCGGTCACGCCCTACTTCTATTCGACCTACGAGGAGGAGGACGAAGTGCCGGAGAGCGCGCAACCGCGCGTGGTCATCCTCGGCAGCGGGCCCAACCGCATCGGGCAGGGGCTCGAGTTCGACTACTGCTGCGTGCAGGCGGCGCTCGAGCTGAAGGAGCGCGGCTTCGACGTGCTGCTGGTCAACTCGAACCCGGAGACGGTGAGCACCGACTACGACGTCTCGACCCGGCTCTACTTCGAGCCGCTCACGGTCGAGGACGTGATGAACGTGATCGAGCGCGAGCAGCCGGTGGGCGTGATCGTCCAGCTCGGCGGCCAGACGCCGCTCCAGCTCGCGAAGGCGCTGCACGACGCGGGCGTGCCGCTGTGGGGGACGCCCTGGGACGGGCTCGACCTGGCCGAGAACCGCGCGCGCTTCCGCGAGCTGCTCGAGCGGCTCGGCGTCCGCCAGCCCGAGAGCCTCACCGCGACCTCGCACGAGCAGGCGCGGCAGTGCGCGCGCACGCTCGGCTTCCCGGTGCTGGTGCGGCCGTCGTACGTGCTGGGCGGGCGCGGCATGCGCGTGATCTACGGGCCCGACGACCTCGAGGAGTGGCTGACCACCGAGGCGCTGGTCACCGCCGATGAGCCGGTGCTGATGGACCGGTTCCTCGAAGGCGCGCTCGAGCTGGACGTGGACGCGGTGGCGGACGGCGAGACGGTGCTGGTGGGCGCGGTGATGGAGCACATCGAGGAGGCGGGCATCCACTCGGGCGACTCGACCTGCGTCATCCCGCCGTTCACGCTGGGCGACGAGACGCTGCGCGCGATCCGCTCGATCACGGCGGAGCTGGCGCGCGCGCTGGGGGTACGCGGACTCCTGAACGTCCAGTTCGCGGTGCGCAACGACCAGATCTACGTGCTCGAGGCCAACCCGCGCGCCTCGCGCACCGTGCCGTTCGTGAGCAAGGCGGTGGGGCTGCCGCTGGCGCGACTGGCGGCGCGCGTCATGGCGGGCGAGCGGCTCGCCGACATCGCGCCCGCCGAGGCCCCCGAGGCCCGGCTCGTCAGCGTCAAGAAGCCCGTGCTACCCTTCGGCCGCTTCCCGGGCGAGGACACGGTGCTGGGCCCGGAGATGAAGTCCACCGGCGAAGTCATGGGCCGCGACCTCGACTTCGGCCGGGCGCTCGCCAAGGCGCACCTGGGCTCGGGCGACCCGCTGCCCGCCTCGGGCACGGTGTTCCTGAGCATCCGCGACTCGGACAAGCGCGCCATCACGTTCATGGCGAAGAAACTGGTGGAGCTGGGGTATGGACTGGTGGCGACCCGGGGGACGGCGCGCTTCCTGCGCCTGAACGGGGTGCCGTGCCGCGAGGTGTTCAAGGTGCACGAGGGAAGGCCGAACGCCGTGGACCTGATCGAGAACGGGGAGATTCAGCTGGTGATCAACACCCCGCTGGGGCGCGCGTCCGAGTACGACGAGCGGGCGATCCGCGAACGCGCGGTCGCGCTCGGCGTGCCGGTGATCACCACGGTCGCCGGGGCGCTGGCGGCGGTCTCGGGGCTGGAGGCGCTGGCGCGCGGGCCGCTCGACGTGACGACCCTGCAGGAGACGCTGTGATGCGCTTTCCGGCCCGCCGGATCGCGGCCCTGGCGCTGCTCGGCCTGCTCGCCTCGTCGTGCGCGTACTACAACACCTTCTACCTGGCGAGGAAGTACTACTTCAAGGCGACCGAGGGGCTGCCGTACCCGGTCGAGAAGACCAGCGCGTCGTCGGCGGTCAACTACAACAAGTCCATCGACTACTCGAAGAAGGTGCTGGGCAACTACCCGAAGTCGAAGTGGGTGGACGATGCCTACCTGCTGTGGGCCTGCGAGCTGCTCGGCAAGGATGACCCGCTCCAGACCATCAACATGCTGCAGGACTACCCGCTGCGCTTCGCGCAGAGCCCGAAGAAGGGGGAGGCGCTGTTCTTCCTGGGCGTGGCCTACCGGCAGGCGCGCAAGTACCGGGACGCCGAGCAGACGCTCGCGCAGTTCCTCGAGCTCGCGCCGAAGAGCGACCTCGCGCCGTACGCGTACCTCGAGCGCGCGCGCGCGCTGACCGCGGCGGGCCGCGACTCCGAGGCGGCGGTCGCGGCGGGGCAGGTGCTCGAGCGCTTCCCGAAGAGCGGGCTGGTGAGCCGGGCGCGGTCGGCGCGCGCGGAGGCGCTGTATGCGGCGGGGGAGTACGCCGAGGCGCGCGCGGACTTCAGCGCGCTCGGCCTGGAGGCCCGCACCGACGAGGAGCGGCTCGGCTTCCTGCTGCGCGAGGCCGACTGCTTGGAGGCGGCGCGCACGTACGACCCGGAGCTGGCGCTGCTCAAGGACGCGCTGTCACACGAGACCCCGCCGGCCGCGGGGAGCACGAGCGGCGCGGGCGCGCCGGGCGGGGGCTTCCAGATCCCGGCCGGCGCCGACCGCTACGGGCGGCTCATGCTCCGCATCGGCACCGCGCAGCTGCTGGCGGGCCGGCAGTCCGAGGCGCTCGCGGTGTACCAGTCGGTGCTCAAGGACTACCCCAAGACCCCGCTGGGCGCCGAGGCGCAGTACCGCATCGCCTACGCGTACGAGATCGCGACGGAGGACTTCGAGCGCGCCCGCACCGAGTACGCGCTGGTCAAGGACCAGTTCCCCTCGTCGGCGTTCACCACCCAGGCCACGCAGCGCCTCGCCAACATCGACCGCGTCATGCAGTTCCGCACCGCGGGCGGCGACACGCTGGCGAAGCGGGCCGAGGCGGGGTTCCTGCTCGCCGAGCTGTACCTGTTCCAGCACCAGAAGCCCGAGCGCGCGCTCGAGGAGTACCGCAAGGTGGCGGGGCAGTATGCGGGCACGCCGTGGGCGGGGAAGGCGCTGAACGCCGAGGCCTGGGTGCTGTCGCGCAAGCTCGACCGCAGGGCCGAGGCCGATTCCCTGTTCTGGGTGGTGGTGAAGCAGTACCCGGCGACCGAGGCGCAGCTCGCGGCCCGCGACTACCTGGAGATGGACGGCATCGCGGTGCCTGCCGAACTCATCAAGCTGCCGGAGCGGAAGCTCGCGCCGCCCGACACGACGACGCTGACGCCGCCGCCGGGCGAGCCGATGCCGCTGGGGCCAAAGCCCGACTCGCTGCGCGCGGGTGGCAGGCTCGCGGGCGGCGCGCCGCCGCGAGGGGGGTTCATGCGTCCCGCGACGCCGCCCAGGCCGCGCTGGAACCCGCGCTACGCCTCGGACGCCACCGGCGCGCCCGGCCTCGCGGGCGACAGCCCGTTCACGCCGGGCGCCGGCGACAGCGCGTCGGCGACCGCGCCCGTGCCGCCCGGCGCGGCGCCCGACACCAGCGGCATGAGCGGCGCGGGCGCGCCGCGTGATCCGCGGCTGACGAGTGGACCGGGGATGCCGTCCGATTCGAGCCTCACGAAGCGACCGGGCGTGCCGCCCGATTCGAGCCGCGCGCCGCAGCGTCCGGGGGTGCGCGACTCGGTGTTCACGCCACCGCGCCCGAAGGTGGAGAAGTGATCGCAGTGTCCGGGAACGCGCGACTCGCTGTTCACGCCACCGCGCCCGAAGGTGGAGAAGTGATCGCAGCGCCGCGCGACTCGGTGTTCACGCCACCGCACGACTCGGTCTTCACACCGCCGCGCCCGAAGGTGGAGAAGTGATCGCAGCGCCGCGCGCGTGGCGGCAGACCGCTGGCGTCATCGCCCGCCAGGCGCCCCACGGCGCCGGTCACTGGTGGCTCGACCTCGACGTGCCCGCGTCGTTCGCGCCGCCCGCGCCCGGGCAGTTCGTCCAGCTGCTGCTGCCGCCGGCGGCGAGTCCGGTGCTGCTGCCGCGGCCGATGAGCGTCGCGGCGGTGACGCGGCGCCGCGGCGGGCTCCGGCTGGGCTTCCTCTACGCGCCGGTCGGCGCCGGCACGCGCGCGCTGGCCGCGCTCCCGGCGGGCGACCGGGTCGAGGTGCTGGGGCCGCTCGGCCACGGCTATCCGCTCGAGCGCCCCGGCACGCCGGTGCTGGTCGCGGGCGGACGCGGCATCGCGCCGCTGCTGTTCGCGGCCGACGCGCTGGCGCGCCAGGGCCGCCGCTGCGAGCTGGTCTTCGGCGCGCGCAGCCGCGACCTGCTGGTCGGGCTCGACGACGCGCGCCGCCGTCTCGCCGCGATGGGTGGAAGGCTCCACCTCTCCACCGACGACGGCAGCCGGGGAGTGCGCGGCAACGTGGTGGACGTGCTCGAGCGCCTGGCGCCCCGGCTCGCGTTCCCGCTGGTGCTCCACGCCTGCGGCCCGCACGCCATGCTCAAGGCGGTGGCGCGCTGGGGCCTGCGGCACGGCGCCTCGACCTGGCTCGCGATGGAGTCGGTGATGGCCTGCGGCACCGGCGTGTGCCGCGGCTGCCCGCTGCCGCGCAGCGCCAGCGCCGTCGCCGGCTTCGACGGCGCGCGGACGCCGTCCCTCCACGGCAACCGCGAATGGGCGATGTGCTGCACCGAGGGTCCGGTCTTCGAAGCCGGCGAGCTGGACTGGGAGCGGATCGAATGACGGGCCGGCGGAGGCTCGAGCGCCGTGCGCCTTCCCCGGCGGCTCCTCGCTCTCCCCGCGGGTCCCGTTCGCGCCCGGCAGGGGAGGAGCCCCGCGGGCAGAGCCGCTCGCGGGCGCCCGCGCCGGGCACCTTGGACCTCTCCGTCACCATCGGCCCGCTGCGGCTGCGCAATCCCGTGCTCACCGCCTCGGGCACCTTCGGCTACGGTGACGAGTATGCGCACGTCATGGACGTGGCCGCGCTGGGCGGCGTCATCACCAAGACGGTCACGCTCGCGCCGCGCGCCGGCAACCCGCCCGGGCGCATCGCCGAGACGCCGTCGGGCATGCTCAACTCGATCGGCCTCGAGAACGTGGGGCTGGCGAGGTTCGTGAGCGAGAAGCTCCCGCGCCTGCGCGCGCTGAAGGCCACCGTGGTCGCCTCGATCGGCGGCGAGACTCCGCGCGAGCTGGAGGAACTGCTCGAGACGCTCGGCGCCGAGCCCGGCATCGCCGGCTTCGAGATCAACTTCTCGTGCCCCAACGTGGCCGCAGGCGGCGCGCGCTACTGGGCGGTGCCGCGACGGCTCGAGCGCACGCTCGCGCGCCTGCGCACGCTCACGCGCCGCGCCCTGATCGCGAAGCTCTCGCCCGACGTCACCTCGATCGGCGACCTCGCGCGCGCCTGCGAGCAGGGCGGCGCCGACGCCGTGACCGCCGCCAACACCTTCGTCGGCATGGCCGTGGACCTCTTCGCCATGCGCTCGCGCCTGGGCCGCGCCACCGGCGGGCTCTCGGGGCCCGCCATCAAGCCGCTGGCGCTCGCGCGGTGCCACGAGTGCGCGCGCGCCGTGCGCATCCCGGTGCTGGGCTCGGGCGGCATCATGACCGCGCGCGACGCGCTGGAGTACGTCGCCGTCGGAGCGACCGCCGTGCAGGTCGGCACCGCGAACTTCATCCGCCCCGACGCCGCGCTCCGGATCGTCGAGGGGATGCGCGCGTTCCTCGCCGAGCGCGGAGTGAGGAGCATCGCCCGCTGGCGCGGCGCGCTGCTCGAAGCGCCGGACGCGCAGGACGGCGCGCGCGCGCAGCGCAGGAGCACGCAGGTCGTCGCACGACCACGCCCGCGACGCCGGAGTGTGCAGGTCGCTGCACCGCCGCGCCCGGGGCGCCGGAGCGCAGCGGGCGTCCCATCGTCGCGCGCGCGGCGCCGGGGCGCTCAGGTCGCCGCATCGTCACGCCCGCGGCGCCGGAGCGCACGATGAAAGGCGCGTTCGCCATCGCCTTCGACGTCGAGACGCTGGAAGCGGCGCTGGCGCTCGATGAGCGGCTTGGCCCCGGGCCCGAGGTCGCCAAGGTCGGCCTCCAGCTCTTCGCCGCCGCCGGCCCGGCAGCGGTGCGCGCGCTGAAGGAGCGCGGGCGCCGCGTGTTCCTCGACCTCAAGCTCCACGACATCCCGAACACCGTCCGGGGTGCGGCCGCCGCGGCCGGCGCACTCGGCGCCGACCTCATCACCGTGCACGCCACCGGCGGCGAGGAGATGGTGCGCGCCGCGGTCGAGGGCGCGGCCTCGGCCGGCCAGGGCACCCGCGTCGTGGCGGTCACCCTCCTCACCAGCCTCGACCCCGCGGCGCTGCCGCCCGGGTTCGCGCGGCCCTTCGACCTGGAGGCCACGGTGGCCGCTCTGCTCGAGCTGTCCGAGCGGGCCGGTGCGCTCGGCATCGTGTGCTCGGCCGCCGACCTCGCCGCTCTCAAGGCGCGCCGCCAGGGGCGCCCGTTCTTCTCGGTGACCCCCGGCATCCGCCCGGGCGGCGATCCGGCCCACGACCAGAAGCGGGTCGCCACCGTGGCCGAGGCGGTGGCGCTCG
>JACRPT010000078.1 GCA_016223045.1 Candidatus Eiseniibacteriota bacterium | reverse complement strand
CCGCGGCGGCGCGGCCCCGGCGGGCAGGCGGCGGCGGTGAACCGCTCGCGCCCGATCTACGGCGACGCGCCCCGCCGCGGCCCGCGCCGCGGACCTGGCGGGCCGCCGGCCGCGGGACGCAAGCCCGCGCGCCCGGGCGCCGCGGGCCGGCCGCCGTTCGAGCGCGAGCTGCCGCCGCTTCCCGACAATCCGCGCGAGGCGGCGCTGCGCATCCTGCACGCCGCCGACACGCGCAGCGCGTTCAGCGACCGGCTGCTGGACGGCGCGCACGCGCGCGGCGGACCGGACGGGCGCGACCAGGGGCTGATGCACGAGCTGGTCAAGGGCACGCTGCGCTGGCGCGGGCGGCTCGACTGGGTGCTCGATCCGCTGGTCCACATCGGGCTCGGGCAGGTCCAGCCGTGGATCAAGAACATCCTGCGGATGGGCGCCTACCAGATCCTGTTCCTCGACCGCGTTCCCGCGCACGCGGCGGTGGACGAGTCGGTGAAGCTCGCGCACAAGTACGGGCATCCCGGCACCGCCGGACTGGTCAACAGCGTGCTGCGGCGGCTGGTCGAGGAGAAGGACGCGGTCCGCGTGCCCGAGGGCGACGACGTCGAGTCGCTGGCGGTGTGGGGCTCGCACCCCGCGTGGATCGTCGAGCGCTGGCTCCAGCGCTTCGGCCCCGAGGCCACGCGCGCGCTGCTGATGGCCGACAACCGCGCGGTGCCCGTGGGGCTGCGCGTGAACGTGCTGCGCGGCACGCGCGAGCAGCTGATCGAGCGCCTCGCCGCCGACCAGGTGACCGCCAGCCCCGCCCGGCTCGCGCCCGACCTGGTGTGGGTCGAGGGCACGCAGGCGCCCGGCGCGCTCGCCGCGTTCAAGCAGGGGTTGTGCACCGTGCAGGACGAGAGCGAGGCGCTGGTTTCGCGCCTGGTGGCGCCGCAGCCGCACGAGCGGCTGCTCGACCTGTGCGCCGCGCCCGGCGGCAAGTGCACGCACCTCGCCGAGCTGATGGGCGACGAGGGCGAGGTGTGGGCGATGGAGCGCGCCGGGGCGCGCGTCGCCGCGCTCGAGGCCACGGTCGAGCGGCTGGGCACCCATGCCGTGCACGTGGTGTGCGGCGATGGCCGCAACTACGACTTCCCGATGCCCTTCGACCGCGTGCTGGTGGACGCGCCGTGCTCGGGGCTCGGCGTGCTCGGGCGCCGCGCCGACGCGCGCTGGCGCAAGGGCCCCGAGATGCTCGGGGAGATGCCGCCGATCCAGCTCGAGCTGCTGCAGGCCGGCGGGCGGCGCGCGCGCCCGGGCGGCGTGCTGGTCTACAGCGTGTGCTCGTTCGAGCCCGAGGAGACCACGCAGCTGGTCGAGCGTTTCCTGCGGCAGACCCCGGCGTTCGTGCTGGAGACCGCGCACGGCCTGCTGCCCGACGAGGTGGTGGACGAGGACGGGTTCATGCGCGTGCTGCCGCACGTCCACGGCTGCGACGGCGCCTTCGCCGCGCGCTTCCGCAAGACATGAGCGGGCCCGGCGCGGCGCCCGGACCCGTCCCGCGGCCCGGGCTGCGGACCGGCGTCACGCTGCTGGCGCTGGCGGCGGCCGCGTTCGCCACCGGGCTCGTGCTGTTCAACAACCTGTTCATGCCGCGCCTCATCCACGTGGGCGGCGAGGTGCGGGTGCCCGACCTCACGAACCTCACGGTCGAGCAGGCCGAGCAGGCGCTGCGGGCCAACGGGCTCCAGCTCTCGCGCGCCGGCGAGCGCTTCGACCCGGCGGTGCCGCGCGGCTTCATCGTGATGCAGGATCCGCCGCCGCAGACCCCGGTGCGCGGGAAGCGGCGCGTGCTGGTGGTGGTGAGCCTGGGCGAGGAGTTCAGCTCGGTGCCCGAGCTGTTCGGTGCCACGCTGCGCGGGGCGCGCGTGCTGGTCGAGCGCGCCGGGCTCGGCGTGGGCGGGATCACGCGCGCACCCTCCGAGGACGTGGGCGAGGGGCTGGTGGCCGCCACCGACCCGCCGGCCGAGAGCGTGCTGCCGCGCGAAGCGGCGGTGAACCTGCTGGTGTCGACCGGGTCGGCCGGCGAGAGCGCCGTGATGCCCGACCTGCTGGGCCGCGACCTGCTCTCGGCGCGGCGCCAGCTCGAGGCGTTCGGCTTCCGCGTGCTGAGCCCCGAGGGCGCGGGCTCGCGCGGCATGGTCATCTTCCAGAATCCGCCCGCCGGCTCGCGCATCGAGCGCGGCGCCACCATCACCCTGCAGGGCACGGGACGCTCCTCATGAGCACGCACGCCGCCGCTTCGCCGCTGGCGCCGCCGATCGCGGCGCCCTCCATCCTCTCGGCCGACTTCGCCCGCCTCGCCGAATCACTGGCGCTGGCGGACCCGGCGCGCGACTGGGTCCACTGCGACGTCATGGACAACCACTTCGTGCCGAACCTGACCTTCGGTCCGCTCCTCGTCGCGGCCGCGCGCAGGCTGACGACCGCGTTCCTCGACGTGCACCTGATGGTCGAGCGCCCGGAGACGCTGCTCGCGGGCTTCCGCGCCGCCGGCGCGGACCAGATCACCGTGCACCTCGAGGCCTGCGCGGATCCGGGCGGCGTGCTCGCCGCCGTGCGCGCGACCGGCGCGCGCGTGGGACTGGCGCTCAAGCCGGGCACGCCGCTCGCCGCCGCCGGGCGCTGGCTCGCCGGCGTGGACCTGCTGCTGGTGATGACCGTGGAGCCCGGCTTCGGCGGGCAGGCGTTCATGGAGGACATGCTCGAGAAGGTGCGCGCGGCGCGCGCGTGGCGCGAGAGCCACGGCGCCCGCTACCTGATCGAGGTGGACGGCGGTATCGCGCCCGACACCGCGCGCCGCTGCCGCGCCGCCGGCGCCGGGGTGTTCGTCGCCGGCCACGCCATCTACCGCCAGCGCGACCCGCAGCGGGCGCTCGAGGAGCTGCGGCAGGCGATCCGGTGAAGGAGCGCCGCGCGGGGCTCGCCACCTGGCTCGTGGTCGCCGCGGGGCTGGCGCTGTGGGTGCGCTGGTCGCCGCTCGCGGCCAACGACCTGGTGGCCGGGGACGAGGGCTACTACGGCACGATGGCGCGGAACATCCTGGCGGACCCGCACCAGCTGGCGAGCCCTTCGCTCTGGCCGCTCGGTCCGCCGGGGGACAAGCCGCCGCTCTACCCGGCGTTGCTCGCGGGCTCGGTCAGGCTCCTCGGCCCCACCGAACCCGC
Organism: Candidatus Eiseniibacteriota bacterium; assembly: GCA_016223045.1. GTDB lineage: Bacteria > Eisenbacteria > RBG-16-71-46 > RBG-16-71-46 > RBG-16-71-46 > JACRPT01. The sequence continues at coordinate 45,805 of JACRPT010000078.1, read as the reverse complement.
GCTCCGCTGGCCCACCGTGCTGGCGGCGGGCATGGTGGCGCTGGCGCTGGCCGCGCTGGTCGCGCGCGCGCTCGGAGGGTGGTGGGGCATGGCCACCGCGGCGCTGCTGATGACGCTGCCGCGCCTCGCCGACGCGGCGCGCAGCGCGGCCACCGAGATCCCGCTCACCGCGCTCGGGTGCCTGGCGATGGTCGCGCTGGCGCGCGAGCGCGTGACCCGGGCGCGTGCGGCGGCCGCCGGCGCCCTGCTCGGCGCTGCGTTCCTGTGCAAACTGTGGTTCGCGCTCGCCTTCGCGCTGCCGGCGCTGGCGATGCTCTGGCCGTGGCGCGGCGAGCGCCTGCGCGCCGCCGCCATGCTGGCCGCGACCGCGGCGCTGGTGGGCGGCCTCCAGCTCGCCGCGGTCGCCCTGTTCCGCGCGCCGGACCTGCCGCACTGGTGGGACGTGTACTGGGGCTTCTCCTTCGCCCGGCGCCTCGGCGGCGGCGGGTACGCCGGGTCGTGGATCCAGCCGCCCGCGTTCTACTGGGCCTCGCTCCTGCACGCCTTCGTCGCGCTGCTCCCGCTGGTGGCGCTGGGCTTGGAAGAGGCGGTGCGCCGGGCCCGCGAGCCGGTCCCGCGTGCACTGCTGGTGTGGGCGCTGTGCATCGTCCCGCTCTCGCTCTTCCGCGTGAAGTCCGCGGTCTACGCGAACCTGCTGGTGCCGGGCTGGGGCGCCCTCGCGGTGTTCGGCGCGCACGCGCTCGCGAGCGGGCGAAGACCCTGGGGGCCCGGCGTCGGGCTGTTCGCGCTGGCCAGCTTCCCGCCGCTCGCTCGCGCGATCGCCGGCGAGTCGCTGCCGCTGCCCCTGTGGCTGGCGGTCTGGTCGGGCTGGCTCGCGGTCGCGGCGATCGTCTCCGCGCGGCCGCCGGCCGCCCGCCGCGTCGCCATCGCCCTGCTGATCGGGGCGGCCGGCATCGGGCTGTATCGCACCGCGCAGCGCCTGCCGCTCCGCTATCACGACGTGGGCTACCGTGCGATCGCCGCCGCCATCGCACCCATCCTCCGAGACGCCGACCCGTCTCGGCCCTCGTTCATCGCGCCGGAAGCGCCGGCCTTCGGCTACTACCTCTTCAAGGCCGGCCGCTACTGGGGCACGCCCTACGCGCCGTGGAGCGCGGCGCAGCGCGCGGCGGTCGCCGCCGACGCCTCGCTGCGCGTCTTCATCGTGGATGCGAAGCGCGAGCTCTACGGCGGCTGGCCCGACTCGACCATGCTCGGCTGGCTCGAGCGTTCGACCCGCGAGGTCACGCCCGAGATCGAGCGCGCGGCCGGGCGGCCGCTCGCGGTGCGCGTGTTCGTGCGGCCCGGTCCCGGCTGACCGGGCGCGAATCCGCGCTTCGCCTGCGCCGCCCGGCCGCGTAGGATGGGGCGGCGCGCAGGACCACGACCGGGGAGGATCCGATGGGCCAGCTCGAGAAGGTGCTTTCGGAAGGCGAGCCGGTGGCGTTCCGCACCCGGCTCCACTGGCTGCCGTGCTGCCCCGGCGCGCTCGCACTCTCGCTGGTGGCCCTGCTCGCTCTGGTGCTGCCGCTCGTCTTCGCGCCACACCAGATCGGCGACCTGTTCGCGCGCGCGCCCGCTGTGGCCGCGACGCTGGTCGCGGTGCTGGCGCTGGCGCTCGTGGTCCCGTTGCTCGTGGTCCGCTTCCTCATCACCACCCACGAGTTCGCCGTCACCGACCGGCGCGTGGTGGCGAAGATGGGCTGGCTCCGGAGCCGCACCCTCGACCTCAACGTCACCAAGGTCGAGTCCATGGAGATCGACCAGGGCGTGCTCGGGCGCATGTTCGGCTACGGCGACGTGCGCGTGGTCGGCACCGGCGGCACCGCCGAGTCCTTCCGCGGCGTCAAGGACCCGATCGGCTTCCGCAAGGCCGTGAACGCAGCCGCGGACAGCGTGCAGGCGAAGGCGGGAGGGGCGTGAGGCGGACGACCGGGAACAGTCACGCGCCGGGGCCTGGTGCGGCACGCACGCGGCAGTCGCCCGGGAAGGACTCAGGGACGAGGACCTGGCCAGGGGCCGCCGGATGTACTGGAATCAGAGCATGGGACTGAACTCACCCGAGCGCCTCAGGAGCCGGAGCATCCGCACGGGCCAGCTCGAGGTCCTCGCCGCCGCTCTCGCGTTCGCGGCGAGCGTGCCGGCAAGCAAGCTGTTGCTGCGGGGCATCACTCCGCTCGCGCTTTCCGGCGCGCTCTACCTGTCCGCTGGGGCACTCTGCGCGCTGCTGGCTCTGTTCTCGCGGCGGTCATCGCGCCGCGCGGAGAGCCATGCCATCCGCGGAACCGAGTGGTTCTGGCTTGCGGGCGCAGTCCTCTCTGGCGGTGTCGCTGCGCCGCTGCTTCTCTTCGCCGGTCTCCGCCAGGTGAGCGGGCACGCGGCGGGACTGCTCCTTAACTTCGAAGCCGTGTTCACCATCGGCCTCGGCGCACTTCTCTCCGGTGAACGCCTCGGGCGCCGTGGCTGGCTCGGGGCGGCCGTCGTGATCCTCGGCTCGGTGATGCTCGCTGTCCCGGGCGAGCCGATCACGCCCGGCCCGACGCGTCTGGCGGGGATCACACTGGTGATCGCCGCATGCGCCCTCTGGGGCCTCGACAACAACCTCACCCAGCGCGTGAGCGTGCGCGACGCCCGGCAGATCGTCGCGATCAAGGGACTTGCCGGAGGACTCACGAGCCTCCTGCTCGCCGCCGCATTCGGGGGATTCGGGCACTGGAATGTCCTCAGCCTGATCGCAGCCGTGGGTGTGGGGGCGGTATCGTTCGGGCTCTCGATCGCGCTCTTCGTGCGTGGCCTTCGGCAGCTCGGCGTCTTGCAGACGGGCATGCTGTTCGCGCTCGCTCCGGGCTTCGCCGCGATCCTCTCCTGGGTCGTCCTGCGCGAGTCTCTGGGTGGATGGGGCCTGCTCGCGCTTGCTTCGATGACGGCCGGCGCGCTGCTTCTCGCGACCGATCGGCACGAGCATGTGCATGAGCACGAGGCCCTCGAGCATGCGCACGAACACACGCACGACGAGCACCACGAGCACGAACATGCGCCAGTCCCGGCAGCGGGAGTCCCCCGCCCGCACGCCCACCTGCACCGGCACGAACCGCTGGTGCACGCGCATCCGCACGTGCACGATCTTCACCACCGGCATCGCCACTGAAGAAGCAGTGCGGTGGGAGAAGCACCGTCACGCGGGCTCCCGCTCAGTCAGTGCCGGCCAGCCCGGGAATGCCCCCGAACGTCCACCTTTTTCTCATCCTGCCGCTTGTGCTAAGGTGCCTGCCTTTGCCGACGGAAAGGCCCCGTGTTCGAAGCGCTCGCCGACCGACTCCAAGGCATCGTCCGCAATCTGACCGGTCAGGGCCGGCTCACCCCGGACAACGTCCGGGATAGCTTGCGGGAAGTGCGGCGGGCGCTCCTCGAGGCCGACGTGAATCTGGGCGTGGCCCGCGACTTCGTGGCCCGCGTCGAGGCCCGCGCCGTCGGCGAAGAGGTTCTCAAGAGCCTCACGCCCGGACAGCAGGTGGTCGCGGTGGTCCGGGACGAGCTCGTGAGCCTGCTGGGCAGGGCGCCGGTGACGCTGGCCGGCTCGCCGCACCTCCCGACGGTGGTGCTGCTCGCGGGGCTCCAGGGCTCGGGCAAGACCACCTTTGCCGGCAAGCTCGCGGTGTGGTTGAAGGCGCGGGAGAAGCGCGCGCTGCTCGCGAGCGTGGACGTCTACCGTCCGGCTGCCATCGCCCAGCTGGAGCGGCTCGCCCACCAGGCGGCCGCGGGCTTCTGGCGTGCGGCCGACGGCACGCCGCCGGTCGCGATCGCGGAACAGGCGCGTGAAGAGGCGCGCCGGCGCGGGTTCGACTTCCTGGTGCTCGACACCGCCGGGCGGCTCCAGGTGGACGAGCCGATGATGGCCGAGCTCGACCAGGTCAAGCGCGCGGTGCGCGCCCATCAGGTGCTGCTGGTGGTGGACGGGATGACGGGGCAGGAAGCGCTCCGCATCGGCCAGACCTTCGCCGAACGCGTCGGCGTGGACGGCCTGGTGCTGACCAAGATGGATGGCGACGCGCGCGGCGGCGCCGCGCTCTCGCTGAGGCAGGTGACGGGCCGACCCATCCTGTTCCTCGGCGTGGGTGAGAAGCTGGACGGGCTCGAAGCGTTCGACCCGGAGCGGCTCGCGGGCCGCATCCTCGGCATGGGCGACGTGATCGGGCTGGTCGAGCGAGCCCGCGCGGCGGTGGACGATGAAGAGGCGGTGCGTCTGGCGGTGAAGATGCGCCGCGCGGAGTTCACGCTCGAGGACTTCCTCGACCAGCTGCGGCAGATGAAGAAGATGGGTCCGCTCGAGGACCTGGTGAAGATGCTCCCCGGCGTGCCGAAGGGGGCGCTCGAGCAGGCGAAGCCCGACGCGGAGAGGTTCCGGAAGTACGAGGCCATCCTGCTCAGCATGACGAAGAAGGAACGACGCCTGCCCCGCCTGATCGACGGGAGCCGGCGCCGCCGCATCGCGGCGGGCAGCGGCACCTCGGTGAGCGAGGTCAACCGGCTGCTGAAGGACTTCGATCAGGCGAAGACGCTGATGAAGCGCCTGCGCCACGGTCCGCGCGGGCTGGCAGGGCTGCGCGGGCGGATGCGCTAGAGCGGCGGCGGGCCCGCCCCACGCGGGTCCCGGCAAATGAAACCGAGGAGGTCCAGAGAATGCCAGTGGTCATTCGCCTCATGCGGGCCGGCGCGAAGAAGCGGCCCTTCTACCGGATGGTGGCAGCGGATTCGCGGCGGCAGCGCGACGGGCGGTTCCTCGAGATCCTGGGTCACTACAACCCGATCGCCCAGCCGTTCGAGCTGGTGGTGCACAAGGACCGGGTCGAGGAGTGGCTGAAGAAAGGTGCTCAGCCCTCCGAGCAGGCGGCCTCGCTGCTGCGCTCGCTGGGCATGACGCTGTCGCGTCCATCGCCGTCCACGAAGAAGGCCGGGCCGGCCGCGGCGAAGGCGCCGCGCAAGCATGCCGTGCCGCGCAAGGCCAGTGCCCGCAAGGTCAAGGCGAAGGCGGCGCGCAAGGCCGTCAAGTCGAAGGCCGGCGCGAAGGCCGCGGCCAAGGCCTGATCCAGGACCCCGGGGGCCCCGGTCCCGGTTCCGCGGGCCGGGGCTTCGCCGCGCCGGAGGGACGGTGCTGAAGGCACGCCAGCTCATCCCGCTCGCTCTCGCCCTCGCGCTGGTCGCGGGCTGCTCGGGTCGCGCTCCCCGCGACCAGACAACCGCGCTCCAGGCGCGCTCGCAGGCCCTGATCGAGGCCGGCAACACGGCCTACCGCGCGCGCGACTACGGCACCGCGGCCAAGCGCTACGCCGCCGCCGCGGTGGTGAAGCAGGACGACCCGGCCGCCTACTTCGGGCTGGGCATGGCGCTCACCCGGCTGGGCCGCGACGAGGACGCGCGCGCCGCCTATTCCCACGCCCGCGAACTGGCGGAGCGCGCGCGCGCGGGCGCGGACTCGGCGGGCGGGCGCTGAGCGGCGTGCGGTAGGGGCGCGACGCCCGCGGCGCGCGCCCTTCGGACCGTTTGCATGTCCTGATGGGTTCGGCTAAATAGCTGGCCAGATGTCCGGAGCCGCAGCGGCGGGCCCCGGACCGCACGCAGGAGTCCCGGCGGATCCCATGCACGACCTCAAGTTCCTCCGCAACAACCGCGAGCGCGTCGAAGCCGGCGTGGCCTTGAAGGGCATGGCCGTGGACCTGGCGCGCTTCTACGAGATCGAGGAGCGCCGGCTCGCCCTGCTCCACGAGACCGAGCAGCTCAAGGCGCGCCGCAACGCCGCCAGCGAGGAGATCGCGCGGAAGAAGAAGTCGGACGAGCCCGCCGAGGCCGACATCCTGGCGATGCGCGAGGTGGGCGAGCGCATCCGCGGGCTCGACGCGGAGCTCAAGAAGCTCGAGGAGGAGAGCGAGGAGCTGGCGGCATGGATCCCGAACCTGCCGCACGAGAGCGTCCCGCCCGGCAGCGACGCGACCCGGAACCAGGTGGTGCGCACCTGGGGCGAGGTCCCGAAGTTCGACTTCGAGCCGAAGCCGCACTGGGAGATCGCGACGCGGCTCGGGCTGCTCGACTTCGAGCGCGCCGCGAAGATCGCGGGCTCGGGCTTCCTGCTCTTCACCGGGCGCGGCGCGCGGCTGGAGCGCGCACTCATCGGCTTCATGCTCGACTTCCACACGAAACGCCACGGTTACCGCGAGGTGTCGCCGCCGCACGTGGTGCGGCGCGCGGTGCTGTTCGGCACCGGCCAGCTGCCGAAGCTCGAGGGCGACATGTACCACATCGGGGAGGACGACCTGTTCCTCAACCCGACCGCGGAGGTGCCGGTCACGAACATCTACCGCGACGAGATCCTCGATCCCGGCGTGGTGCCCGTGAACCTGACCGCGTACTGCGCCTCGTACCGGCGCGAGGCCGGGACCTACGGCAAGGACACGCGCGGCATGGTGCGCGTCCACCAGTTCGACAAGGTGGAGCTGGTGAAGATCGTCCCCGGCGAGACCAGCTACGACGAGCACGAGAGGCTGGCGCGCGACGTCGCCGACATCCTCGAAGCGCTCGAGCTGCCCTACCGGGTGGTGCTGCTGTGCAGCGGCGACCTCAGCTTCGCCGCCGCCAAGTGCTACGACTTCGAGGTGTGGTCGCCGGGCACCGGTGGCTGGCTGGAGTGCTCGTCGTGCTCGAACTTCGAGGACTTCCAGGCGCGGCGCATGAACCTGCGCTTCCGCCGCGAGCCGGGCGCGCGCGCCGAGCACCCGCACACCCTGAACGCCTCGGGCGTGGCCCTGCCGCGCACCTACGCCACGCTGCTCGAGAACCACCAGACGGCGTCGGGAAGCGTGCGCATCCCGCAGGCGCTCCGGCCGTACCTCGACGGCCTCGAGGAGATCGTGCCCGAGGGGTGACGCCCGCTCCGGCAGGAGCCAGGCTGCGCACGGGGTGGTCGCGGCCCCAGGTCCTCAGGACCTCGCTGTTCCTCGGGAGCGTGCTGCTCACCGTCTCGGTCTTCCTGTTCACCCACGGGATGATCACCCGCCTCAGCCACGAGGTGGAGACCACCTCGCGGGTGCTGGCGCGATTCTGCGCGCAGGCCTCGTTCCCGGCCACGCGCGACCCGGAGCTGCAGCAGATCTTCTCCGAGGTCGTCGCCAGCATCGACTTCCCCATCATCATCACCGACAACGACAGCCTGCCGCGCGCCTGGCGCGAGACCGCGGTGGACCCGGCGCTGGTGCCCTCGACCTCGATCGACAGCCTGGAGCAGGGCCAGTCCATCTCGCCGGTGATCCGCACGCGCATCGAGCTGGTGCGCGCGCAGGTGGCGCGGCTCGACCGCGTGAACACGCCCATCCTGATGACGCAGCCCGGCACCGGCACGCGACTCGGCGCGGTGCACTACGGCGAGCCGCTGGTGCTCCGGCGCCTGCGCTGGATGCCGTTCCTCTCGGTGGCGGGGGTGGCCCTGCTGCTCGCGCTCGGGCTGTGGGGCCTGGCCGGCATCCGCGCCGCCGAGAAGCGCACCATCTGGGTCGGGATGGCGCGCGAGACCGCGCACCAGCTCGGCACGCCGCTGTCCTCGATGATGGGCTGGGTCGAGCTGCTGCGTTCGCACGGGGAAGCGGCGGGCGCGGGTGGCACCGTCGCCGTGCCGCGTGCCGAGCTGGAGGAGACGCTCGCCGAGATGGAGCGCGACATCGAGCGGCTCAACAAGGTGGCGCAGCGCTTCAGCCACGTCGGCTCCGCGCCGCACCTGGTGCTGCAGGACGTCACCCCCGTGGTGCGCGAGGCGGTGCAGTACGTGCGGCGCCGGCTGCCGCAGGGCGACGGCCGCGTCGAGCTGCGCGAGCGCTACGACGAGGTGCCGCCGATCAACCTGAACCGCGAGCTGCTCGAGTGGGCGCTCGAGAACCTGCTCTCGAACGCGATCTCGGCGCTCGACAAGCCGCAGGGCGTGATCGAGGTCACGGTCTCGCGCCGCAAGGAGACCGAGGCGGTGGAGATCGCGGTGACCGACAACGGCCGCGGCATGACGCCGGCCGAGCAGCGTCGCGCCTTCGACCCCGGCTACACCACCAAGCGCCGCGGCTGGGGCCTGGGGCTGGCGCTGGTGCGCCGCGTGGTCCAGGACTACCACGGCGGGCGGCTGTTCATCCGCCACAGCGCGCCCGGGCAGGGCACGACGATGGTGATCAGCTTCCCGACGTAACCTCGCCCTGCGCCGGCCGTCCCCTGCGGCCCCGCTGCGCCGTCCCCTTGCGGACGTCTCGCAGTGGGCGCACGACGACCCGGCGGTGCCACGAGCGGCCCCGCCGCCGTCAGATCGGCTCGATGCGGATCGCGCCGTCGCCGCTGCGCATGCGGAGCGGCGGACCGCCGCCGTTCAGGCGGCCGCGCACCGTCGAGCGGCCGAACGTCCCGGCGACCTCGAGCGGCAGCTCGACGTCGATGCGGCCGTCCCCGGTGTGGATGTCGAGGTCGGCCTTGAGCGTGCGCGGGATCCGCAGCACCAGGCGGCCGTCCCCGCTCTCCATCTCCCACGCGGCGGCGAGACGCGAGCCCTCGCTCGCGGTGACGACGACGCTGCCGTCACCCGTGCCGACCTCGAGCCCCTCGAAGCGGCCCTCGATCTCCATCGGGCCGTCGCCCGCGTGCGCGCGCAGCGCGCCGTCCAGCCCGCGCGCGCGCACGTGCCCGTCGCCGGTCGTGAGCTCGAGCGTGCCGGAGAGCCGGTCGGCGTCCATGTCGCCGTCGCCGGTGTGGAGCCGGATGTTCCCGGCGAGCGGCGCGACCGTGATGTTGCCATCGCCGGTGCGCACGTCGAGGTCCGCCTTCGCCGGGAGCCGGACCTCGACGAGCACCGAGCGTCGCGTCCAGCCGAAGTCGAGTCGGAAGTGCGGCTCGCGCACCTCGAGGTCGAGCCGGTCGCCGCTCGGCACGGCGGCGATGTGGACGCCGCGCGGGCCGATCTGCCAGCCCACGGTGGTGACGCGCACGCCGATGGCGGCGCGGTCCCAGGTGGCGACGTGCACCGAGGCGTCGTCGGCCACCAGCCGCAGGTCGGGCGTGCCGGCGGTGGCGAAGGTCTTCTCCCACGTGTCGGCGGCGGCGGGACCCGCGACGGCGAGCGAGAGCAGCAGGGCGCAGGACAGGCGAAGCATGGTCGTTCCCTCCGCGGTTGGTGACCGTGCTACGCAGGTGGAACCCCCCGGGTTGCGGCGCGGCTCCGGCCGCGCGGGGCCGGGTCCGCGCGGCTCCGGAGGCGGCTCCCTACCTCCCCGCCACGCCCCAGCCCTCGCGGCCCACGGCGATCAGGCCGAGGTCGAACCTCTCCGGGAAGGCGCGCACCGCCTCCTCGACCGCGCGGCGGGCGGACACGCCGTGCGCGAGCTTCTCGTAGACGGCGTGGGCCATGAAGCGCTTGATGATCTCCTCGCCCTCGCCGGTGCAGGCCACCGCCCCCGCCGGGCCGGCGTAGAGCCCGCAGCCGTAGACCGGCACGTCGCCGACCCGCCCGTAGAGCGTGACCGAGGTGCCGCCGGTCGAGAGCGTGGCGGCGAAGCGGCCCGACGCGTCGCGCGCCACCGTGCCCACGGTGTCGCCGTGCTTCCCCCAGTCGAGCACGTCCGCCGGCATCGGGTTCGGGAAGTTCCAGTAGCGGCGCCAGTCGTAGATCGTGGTGTCGGTGCGCGCGTAGAGCTCGCCCAGCCGCTTCATGCGCGCGCGGTACTTGGCCTCGGCCTCGGGGCAGGTCGGAACCACGTCCGCGAATCCGATGCGGTGCGCGAAGCGCGTGGCTCCCTCGCCCGCCAGGAACAGGTGGGGCGTCGAGTCCATCACCGCGCGCGCCACCAGCACCGGGTTCCTGACGCGCTCGATCACGCCCACGGCGGCGAAGCGGCCTGCGCCCGTCATCACCGCGGCGTCCATCTGGATGGTCTTCCCGTCGAGCCGGATGTTGGCGCCGGTGCCGGCGTTGAAGCGCGGGTCGTTCTCGAGGTGCACGGTGCCCGCCGTGGCAGCGTCGAGGCTCGAGCCCCCGGCCAGCAGCACCTTGAGCGCGGTGTCGGCCGCGGCGCGCGGGCCGTCCGCCAGCTCGGGGCCCGAGCCAACGCCGCCGTGGGTCAGTGCGAGCGGGCCGGCGCTCCGACCGCCGGCGAGGGTCGCCAGCGTGTCGGCGGTGCGGGCTTCCGGGACGCCGGCCGCGAAGGCCAGCAGCGCGGCGGACAGGAGGAGAGAACGGGGCGCCGGTCGCATGGGAGTCCTTCCTTGAGCGAGGGGAGGAAAGGCCGCCAGATCGGGCCCGACCTTAGGTCGCGGCGCGGCGCGGGTCAACGGCCGCGGCCGGCCGCCCGCCGCCGCCGGCCCGGCGTTGGCGGGCTCCCGGAGCGGGCGCTATGATGCGTCGGCTTCCCGCATCCGGAGGCCTCCCTGCGGTGTAGGAAGGGACGCGCCCCGGCCATCCACCACCCCCGCGAGCCATGTCCGAAGAGACCAGACGAAGAATCCTCTGGGCCGACGACGAGATCGACCTGCTGCGGCCGCACATCAAGTTCCTCGAGCAGAAGGGCTTCGCCGTGACCGCGGTCCCCAACGGCGAGGACGCGCTCGCCGAGCTGGCGCGCGGCGGCTACGACGTCGTGCTGCTCGACGAGATGATGCCGGGCCTGGGCGGGCTCGCCACGCTCGGCGAGATCAAGGCGCGCGACCTGGGCGTGCCGGTCATCCTGGTCACCAAGAGCGAGGAGGAATCGCTCATGGACGAGGCCATCGGCAAGCACATCACCGACTACCTCATCAAGCCGGTCAATCCCTCGCAGGTGTTCCTGGCGTGCAAGCGCGTGTTCGACGCGCAGAAACTCCAGGACTCGCAGCGCGCCCGCGACTACGTGGTCGGGATGCAGCACTGGCAGATGCTCGACCTGAGGCGGCTCGACTGGCAGGGTTGGGTGGACCTGGCGGTGGACGTGGCGCGCTGGGACGTGCGCTTCGACGATGCGCCCGAGGACGGGCTGAAGCAGGCGCACGCCGACTTCCGGCGCGGGCTCAACATCGAGTTCGGGCGCTTCGTCGAAGAGGGCTACCCGCACTGGGTGCGCGGCGACGCCGGGCGGCCGCGGCTCTCGACCGACGTGGTCGAGCAGGCGGTGGTGCCGCCGCTCAAGGCGGGCCGGCGCGTCGTGTTCGTCATCATCGACTGCATGCGGCTCGACCAGTGGTTCACGCTGGAGCCGCTGCTCGAGGAGCTGTTCGAGATCCGGCGCGAGTACTACTGCTCGATCCTGCCCACCGCCACGCCGTACTCGCGCAACGCCATCTTCTCCGGACTGCTGCCCGCGCAGCTCAAGCAGCGCCACCCGGACCTGTGGCAGGAGACCACCCAGGACGAGCGCACGCGGAACCGCTTCGAGCGCCAGTTCCTGGACCTGCAGCTCGAGCGGCTCAAGGCGGTGCCGGGGAAGGGCACGAAGTACATCAAGATCTACGATCAGGACGAGGCGATCGCGACGCGCCGCCAGATCAACTCATTCGCCGGACTGTCGCTGGTCAGCCTGGTGTTCAACTTCCTCGACATCCTGGCGCACGGCCGCTCCGAGAGCGAGATCCTCCAAGAGCTGGCGCCCGACGAGGCGGCGTTCCGCTCGGTGATGAAGGCGTGGTTCGTGCACAGCCCGCTCTACGACATCTTTCGCGCGCTCGCCACCCAGGACTGCACGGTGGTGCTCACCACCGACCATGGCGCCGTGCTGGGGCGGCGCGCGGCGCTGGTCTACGGCAACCGCGACACCTCGACGAGCCTGCGCTACAAGTTCGGCGTGAACCTGAACTGCGATGCCAAGCAGGCGGTGATCGTGCGCCGCCCGATGGACTACATGCTCCCGGACGAGGGCGTGAACAAGAACTACATCCTGGCGCGCGAGGACTTCTATTTCGTGTACCCGACGCGCTTCCACGAGTTCGAGCGCCAGTACAAGGGCTCGCTCCAGCACGGCGGGATCTCGGTCGAGGAGATGATCCTGCCGCTCGTCACCCTGACGCCGCGCACGCCGTGAGCGGAGATCCCGGACCCGATCCGCCGGCGCCGGAAGCCCCGCCCGCCGCCGCGCCGCCGCGCCGCACCGCCTCGGTCGAGGAGACCGAAGCGCTCGGCGAGGCGCTGGCCCCGGCGCTCGCCTGTGGCGACGTGCTGCTGCTGACCGGCCCGCTCGGCTCGGGCAAGACCCGCTTCGTCGCCGGGCTCGCGCGCGGGCTCGCGGCGAAGGCGCGGGTGCGCAGCCCGTCGTTCACCCTGGTGAACGAGTACCGCGGGCGCGAGCTGCTGCTCGTCCACCTCGACCTCTACCGCGTCGAGCCGATGGACACGGACGCCCTCGGCCTCGAGGAGGAGATCGAGCGCGGGGCGCTGGCGGTGGAGTGGGGCGAGAAGCTCCCGGGGTGGCTGCGGCGCGGGTCGCTCGCGCTCCGCTTCGACATCGCGGGCGAGCGCGCGCGCGTGCTCACGGCCTCCGCATCGCCGGGCCGCGGGCTCGAGCTGCTCGAGGCGTGGCGCCGCGCGGCGGGGACGCCGTGAGCGCGGCGCCGGAGGGCCCGGTGCATCCCGCCGGTCCCGGGCTCGCGATCGAGAGCGCCACCGCGCACGTCGAGGTGCTGGTGGCGGGCGCGGCGGGCGAGCCCCTCCAGCAGCTGGCCGAGGAGGTGGGGCACGGCCACACGCGCCGGCTGGCGCCGCTGGCGATGGAAGCGCTCGCGCGCGCGGGCGTGGCGCCGCGTGCGCTGGCCTGGGTGGCGGCCGATCTCGGCCCCGGCTCGTTCACCGGCGTGCGGGTGGGGCTCGCGAGCGCGGAGGCCTTCGCGCTCGCGGCGGGCGCGCGGCTCGCCGGCGCCTCCTCGCTCGCCGCGCTCGCGCACGCCGCGCGGGCCAAGCGCGCACTGGTGGTGCCGCTCGTGCCCGCCGGGCGGCGCGACCTCTACGCCGGGTTCTTCCGCGCCGACGCGCGCGGCGCCGTGTGCCTGGTTGCGGCGCCGCGCGTCGGCACGGTGGCCGAGGTGCTGGCGGCGACCGCCGGGGCGCTCGCCGCGCTCGGGCGCGGTCCCGGCAGCCCGGGGCTGCGCTTCGTGGGGCCGGGCGCCGCGCGCGAGCAGGAGGCGCTGGAGGCCGCGTGGCGCGGCAGCACGTCGCCGGCGTTCCGCTTCGCCGGGCTCTCGGCGCTCGACCTCGCCGAGGCGGCGCTCTCCCTCCGCGGTCCCGCGGGCGGGCTGCCGGCGCCGCACGCGGCGCCGCGCCCGCTCTACGTGCGCTCGGCGCAGGCCGAGGAGCGCGTGCGGCACCGCGCGAGCGCGGCGGAGGAGATCGTGCTCCGCGACTTCGCGCTGGCCGACATCCCGTGGGCGGCGGAAACCGAGCGGCGCGTGTTCAGCGACCCGTGGCCGGAGTCGTTCTTCCGCGGCGAGCTGGCGCAGGCCATGGCGTGGACGCGGGTCGCCGAGCGCGGCGGGCAGCGCACGGGCTACCTGGTGGCCTGGCTGGGCGCGGGCACCGGGCACCTCGGCAACCTCGCGGTGGTCCCGGAGGCGCGCCGCCGCGGCGTGGCCCGCGCCCTGCTCGAGGACCTGCTGGCGCGGGCCCGCGCGCTCGAGGCCGCGCAGGTCACGCTCGAGGTGCGGGTCTCGAACTTCGCGGCCCAGGCGCTCTACCGCGCCTTCGGATTCCGGCTGGCGGGGTTGCGCCGCGGGTATTATCGTGACACGGGCGAAGACGCACTGATCATGGAGTGGACGGGCTCCGCCGCCGAGGCGACCCCGCGTGCCGCCGGCCCCGCGGGCCAAACCGCAGGATCCCACTGACATGTCCTGGCTCAAGCGCGAGCGCACCGCCATCAAGCCCCGGGCGAAGCCGGCCCCGCGCTCCGAGGTCCCCGAAGGCCTGTGGACCAAGTGCGACGGCTGCGGCGAGGCGCTCTTCCAGACCGTGCTGGAGGAGAACCTGTGGACCTGCCCGCACTGCAGCCATCACTTCCGCGTGCCGGCGCGCACCTACCTGGGGTTCCTGGCGGACCCGGGTTCGTTCGCGGAGCGCTTCGCCGACCTCGAAGCGGGCGACCCCCTGCAGTTCCGCGACGCCAAGATGAAGTACCCCGACCGGCTCCGGCACGCCCAGCGCGAGACCGGCATGAAGGACGCCGCCCTCACCGGGGTGGCGACGGTGGGCGGGAAACCGGTGAGCCTCACGCTCATGGACTTCTTCTTCATGGGCGGGAGCATGGGCTCGGTGGTGGGCGAGAAGGTGGCGCGCTCGATCGAGGTCGCGCTCGCCGAGCGCCGCGCGCTCATCATCGTCTCGGCCACCGGCGGGGCGCGCATGCAGGAGGGGATCCTCTCGCTCATGCAGATGGCGAAGACCGCGGCGCTGCTGGCGCGGCTGCAGGACGAGCGGCTGCCCTTCCTCTCGATCCTCACCGACCCCTCGACGGCGGGCGTGCTCGCCTCCTACGCCTCGCTCGGCGACGTCATCCTCGCCGAGCCGAAGGCGCTGGTGGGCTTCGCCGGCGCGCGCGTCATCCGCCAGACCATCGGCGAGGACCTGCCCGAGGGCTTCCAGCGCGCCGAGTTCGTGCTCGAGAAGGGCTTCGTGGACCGCATCGTCCACCGCAAGCAGATGCGCGACGAGGCCGCGCGCCTGCTCGAGTTCTTCTGGCGCTCGACCCGCGGCTTCGCGCCGCGGGGCGGAGTCTCCCCGCACACCCCGAACCCCGAGCTCCCCGCGGTGGACGGACGAACCGGACCGGACCCGACGACCACGCGGTGAAAACCACCTTCCAGGAGTCGATCGAAGCGCTGTACGGCCTGGAGCGCCGGCGCGACAAGCTCGGCCTCGACGGCACGCGCGCGCTGCTCGCCTCGCTCGGCGACCCGCAGAGCGAGTGGGCCTCGGTGCACGTCGCGGGCACCAACGGCAAGGGCTCGGTGTGCGCGCTCATCGAGCGCGTGCTGCGCGCCGCCAACGTCTGCACCGGGCTCTTCACCTCGCCGCACCTGGTGGACTTCCGCGAGCGCATCCGGGTGGACGGCGAGTGGGCCGACGAGGTGCGCCTGGCGCGCCGGCTCGCGCTCATCCAGAAGATGAAGGACGGGCAGGGCCGCACCTTCTTCGAAGTGTGCACCGCGCTCGCCTTCGACGACTTCGCGGCGCGCGGCGTGGAGTGGGGCGTGGTCGAGGTGGGGCTGGGCGGGCGGCTCGACTGCACGACCGTGCTCGAGCCCACGCTCACCGTGATCACCTCGGTCGGGCTCGACCACACGGAGCTGCTGGGCGACACGCTCGAGCAGGTCGCCGCCGAGAAGGCGGGGATCGTGAAGCCCGAGGTCCCGCTGGTGAGCGCGATCGAGGAGCCGGCCGCGGCGCGCGTGATCGAGAAGGCCGCCGCGGGATGCGATGCCCCGCTGGTGCTCGCCACCGAGCGCGCGGCGGTCGTGCTGCAAACGGCGGGGCCCGGCGGCCTGCGCTTCGCGGCCGCGGCCGAGCCGTGGGGGACGCTCGAGCTCGAGACCGGGTTCCGCGGGCGCCACCAGCTCGAGAACGCGCGCACCGCGCTGGCCGCGCTCTCGGCGCTGGCGGAGAGCGGCGTCGAGATCCCCGCCGACGCGGTGCGCGAGGGCTTCGCCGAGGCGCGCTGGCCGGGGCGGCTCGAGCCCTGCCCGGCCGAGCCGCGGCTGTGGTGGGACGGCGCGCACAACGCGGACGGCTTCCGCGCGCTCGCCCGCGCGTGGCGCGAGGACCTGGGGTTCGAGCCGCCGGCGGCGGTGGTGCTCGCGCTGTCGCGCGACAAGGACGCGCTGGCGATCGCGCGCGTCGTCAAGGAGTTCGTCCCGGCCGCGCGGCTGCTGGTCACGCGCAGCCGCAACGAGCGCGCGATGCCGGCGGAGGACCTGGCCCGGTGCGCGAGCACGGCGGGACTGGCGCCCGAGGCCGCACCCGACGTGCGGCGTGCGCTCGAGGCCGCGCTCGCCGGCGGCGGCGGCCAGGTGCTGCTGGCGGGCTCGCTGTTCGCGGTGGGCGAGGCGATGGAGGCGTGGGGGGGCGCGCCCGGGGAGTGGCTGTGACGCGGTCGGGGTCCGCGCTGGCCGCGCTGGCCGCGCTGCTCGCGGCGCTCGCGGCCGCGCCCGCGGCGGCGGCGCCGGGCGACCCACCGCTCAACATCCAGGCCGACAACGTCACCGGCAGCCACGGGCCCGAGGGTGACGTGGTCCAGCTCAACGGGAACGTGCGCATCACCCGCGCCCGCACCGTGCTCACCGCCGAAGCCGGACGCTACCTCAAGGCGCTCGGCATGCTCTACCTGGACGGGCACGTGAAGATGGTGGACACCACCACCACCATGACCTGCGACCACGCGTCCTACTCCGAGAACGCCGACCTGCTCCAGCTCCAGGGGAACGTCGTGGTGCGCGACCGCGAGACCACGCTGCGCGCGCCGTCCGCCACCTACGACCGCCGCACGGGCCGCGCCGACCTGGCCGGGCCGGTGGAGGGACGGGACCGCAGGCTCCGGCTCACCTCGGACCGCGCGCTCTACTACCGCGACTCCTCGCTGGTGCAGGCGCGCGGCGGCGTCCATGGCGTGGACGAGGAGAACAAGACCGAGCTCGACGCGCGGGCCGTGGACTACGACCGCACGACGCGCGTCGCAGTGGCGACCGGCGACCCCGTGATGCGCACCCGGGACGACGACGGGCGCACCACCACGCTCCGCGCCGTGCGCCTGCGGGTGGACACCGAGACCCGCCTCGCCGAGGCCATCGACTCGGTGCGGGTGGAGCGCGACACGCTCCAGGCACGCGCCGACCACGCGCTGTTCGACGACCGCGCGCAGCGCGGCTGGCTCACCGGGAGCCCGCGGGCGTGGGACGACCAGACCAGCGTCTCCGGGGACTCGCTCGAGATCTGGACCGAGAAGCGCGTGGTCCGGCGCGTCGTGGTGCGTGGGGGCGCGGTCATGGACTACGTGGGCTCGCGGCCCGCCACGCTGGGCGAGAAGAGCCGCCTCTCCGGGGACCGCGCGGACGTGTACTTCACGCACGACGAGATCGACAGCCTGGTGGCGCTGGGGAAGGCGCGCAACGAGTACCAGGCGGTCCCGCGCGCCGGGAAGACCCCGGAGAGCAATCTGGCGACCGGGGACACCATCACCGTGTTCTTCCAGGACCGCAAGATCGACCGCGCGCGCGTCGAGGGCTCGGCGCAGGGCGAGTATCACCTGGCCGTGGCGGTCGGCGACACCACAGCGGCCAAGCGCGAGATCGTGGACTACGACGCCCGGCGCATCGAGTTCCAGGTGCCGAGGAGTCTCATCGTGCTCGACCGCGACGCGCACCTCACCTACGCCGACCTCGAGCTCAATGCACGCCGCGTGCGCTACGACGTGGACCGGCAGACGCTGGTCGCGGAGGGCAGCCCGGTGCTCAAGGACCGCGGCGACAAGGTCACCGGCGGGCTCATGACCTACGACATGGAGAGCCGCGTCGGCACCATCTACAAGGCGGAGACCGCCTATGAGAAGGGCCTCTACCACGGCGCGCAGATCCGCAAGGTGGGCGACAACCAGCTCGACGTGATGAGCGGCGCCTACAGCACCTGCGACCTGGCCGAGCCGCACTACCGCTTCTCCGCGCACTGGATGAAGATCTATCTCAAGGACAAGCTGGTGGCGAAGCCGGTGGTGTTCTACGTCAGGAACGTGCCGTTGCTCGCGCTGCCGTTCTGGGTGTTTCCCATCAAGCCCGGCCGCCACTCGGGGTTCCTGTTCCCGCAGTTCGAGTTCGGCCTCAACAACCGGGCCGGGCAGTTCCTGCGCAACGCCGGCTACTACTGGGCGCCGAACGACTACATGGATTTCACGGGGGCCGGCGACTACTACCAGGCCGAGCCCTCGTGGGTGCTGCGCGGCGAGGGCCAGTACAAGCTGCAGTACGTGCTCGACGGCTCGTTCCGCGGTTCGTTCGCGCGGAACGAGAATCCCAACGCGCGGCGCGAGGACTGGGACTTCAGCGCCGACCACGCGCAGGAGGTGTCGCCGCGCACGCGCCTGGTGGCGCGCGCCTCGTTCGTCTCGAGCAAGGACTACAACGCCAGCAACCTGTTCGGGCGCCCGCTGGCGCAGCGCCTCAACCGCTTCCTCACCTCGAGCGTGGCGGTCTCGCACAACGCCGACTGGGCCTCGATCAACGCCGTGATGGACCGCCGCCAGGACCTCGACGCCGACCAGAGCCTGGAGGGCACGGGCGCGTTCCGCTACCCGGTCGGCACCACGGCGTCGCTCGCCAGCCTCACGCAGTCCACGCCCAACCTCTCGGTGGCGTTCCCGACCCGCGCCATCGGCAGCCTCGGCCTGATCAAGGGCACGCCGCTCGAGAAGCCGCTGCGCTCGATGTACTTCAGCCTGAGCAGCCGCTTCCTCTCGCAGGACGAGCGGCGCGGCTACGTGGCCGGCTTCAGCCGCTTCACGCGCGACAGCGTGCTCGACTCGACCACCGTGATCGGGCAGCGCATGACCACGCGGCGCGGGCTCGCCACGGCGACCGCGCTCTCCGACTCGCGGCGGCTGTTCGGCTGGATCAACTTCCAGCCGAGCGTCAACGCCAACCTCGCGGTGTTCGACTTCGACGAGCTCGGGCATCGCGTGGTCCCGGCCGGCTCGTGGTCCTCGGCGCTCGGGATGAGCAGCACGTTCTACGGCTCGTTCCGCCCGCGCGTGTTCGGGATCGAGGGCCTGCGCCACATCGTGTCGCCGCGCGTCTCGCTCTCGTACAGCCCGGAGCTCAGGAACCTCACCTACGTGGACTCGCTCGGCATCCGCCGCAGCCGCTTCAACAGCTTCGGCACCATCGGCGTCTCGGGGTTCAAGAGCGCGTTCATGAGCTTCGGGCTCGACCAGCGCTTCCAGGTGAAGCTGAACCGCGGCGGCAAGACCCAGCGCCTCGACAACCTGCTCGCGTGGGCGATGGGCGGCAGCTACAACTTCCTGTACCGGGAGGCACGCCAGGCGCACGGGCTCTCGCCGATCAGCTCGTCGCTGTTCCTGCAGCCGCCCGGCGTGCTGAACGCGAACCTGAGCTGGAGCACCGACGTCTACTCCCGGCGCCCGGTGCGTTCGCTGGGCTACAACGTGGGCGTCAACCTCGCCAGCGGCGGCGGGCGGCGCGCCGCCTCGCCCGACCTCCCGGTGGAGCAGACGGTGCAGGCCGACCGCGGCTTCCAGGAGAACTGGTCGCTGGGCATGGCCTACTCCTACTCGGGCGGCTACTCGAGCGCACCGAGCTGGTCGAGCGCGCAGACCGCGAACCTGGTGGGGCGCTACCAGCTCAGCCCCGCGTGGGGGATCGAGTACTCGGCCTCCTACGACCTCACGCTCAACCAGGTCGGCACGCAGCGCTTCGCGCTGTCGCGCGACCTGCACTGCTGGCAGGCCACCTTCACCCGCACCTTCATCGCGGGGGGCGAGGCCGAGTACTACTTCCGCCTCGGTGTGAAGGACCAGCGTGAGATCTATCTCGAGCGCGGCACGCGGGTCGGCAGCCTGGGCGGGATCCAGTGACCCGCCGCCCCGGCGTACGTCGTCCCTGACTTGCTTCTGCGGATGCGGTCCGCCCGCGGCCGGGCACGCGCCCGAGGCGAGTGCGGGGAGCGGGGTCCTCCGGGCACCCGCGCGCGGCGCGCGGGCGGTCCCCGCGCTGTAAGGCGGCGCCGACACTTCTTCGGCCCCGCGGCCGGCTCGCGCCCGCCGCCCGCCGCGGCGGCCGCCCCCAGGCGGGCCGCGCGCAGTCCCTTCGCGCCGCCGCCGCGGCGCACCCGGGCGCGGGCGCGGGACTTGCAACCTGCCCTCTGCTGGTCGGTGGGCCCGGCGCTCCCCGCGCGCCACCGGCCGGAGGACATGCGCATGACCACCACAGCCGGCTTCGTCGAGTGCCCGGTGTGCCGCAGCCGGATGCCTGCGCCCGCGAAGCGCGGCGTGGTCGTGCTCACCTGCCGCGAAGGCCACCGCTTCGAGTGGACCGCGCCGGCGCGGCCGCGCCGGCCCCGCCGGCGGCGCCGGACGCTGACCACCGCCGGCCTGATCATCGCGGCGCTGGCCGCGCTCTTCGCGGCGAGCGGCGGGGTGCTGGGCTTCTACTTCGGCCGCTGAAGCCGCCGCCTCTCCGCCGGCGCGGGCGCAACGCCGGGCGTGCGGCGCGCTCCCCCTGTATAGTCCCCGCATGCCACGGTGGCACGTCGGTGTGACGCGGGCGCGTGGATCGGCCCGCGCGACGGCGGGCTCGACGCGTTGTGCGAGGCCTGCCAGGCCCCGCACGCGCTCGCCCCGGCCGCGGCGGACGGCGCGCCGTGCCCGGACTGCGGCGCTCCGCTCACCGCCGGCGAACTGCGCTCGGAGGAGCTGTTCGGCGCGCTCCAGAATCTGGCCGCGGTGCTGGCGGCGTGGGATGGTGTTCCAGCGCCGCTCGACGCGATCCTGCCCGACCGCCCGCGCTTCCTCACCGACCTCGATCCGCCCGAGCCGGACCCCGAGCAGCGTCCTGCGGGTGCCGGGGCTCACGATCCGCGCGGGCACCCCGGCGCCGCCGCCGAGCCCCCCGGATTGCGTGCCGCGCTCGAGTCGCTGGCGACCGGCGCGTTCGCGCGGGCGCGCGCGCAGCTCGAGGCGCTGGCACGGGAGGTCGGATCGGAGCCCGGCCCTGACCGCACGCGCGTGTGGCGCGCGCTGGGCATCGCGGCCGAGCGCCTTGGCGACCTCGCGGGGGCGGAGGCCGCCTACGACCGGGCGCTCGAGCGGGGCGCCCGAGCGCAGGTTGGGCCGGACGAGCCGCTGGTGCGGCTCGCGCGCGGCGTGCTGCGCGCGCGGCGCGGCGACTTCGACGGCGCGCGCACCGACCTGGCGCGCGCCGGCGACACCCGTGAGGCGCGCTGGGACCGCGCGGCGCTGATGGTGCTCGAGGCGGTGGCCGCGACGCCCGGGCTGCCCGACGCTGCGGCGATCGAGCGGGCGCGCCAAGCGGCCGGCCCGCAGTCGTCCTGGTGGAGCGACTTCACCGTGGGCCGGCTGCTGTGGATCCTGCTGGTCGAGCGCGCGCGGCGCGACCTGCCGGGCGGTCCCGACGAGCGCGTGCTGCGGGCGGCCGAAGCGCACTTCGAGTTCGACACGTTCTGGGACCGCGCGCTCAGGCTGGCCGGGTATGCGACACTGGGCCTGCGCGCCGCGGCGGCCGCGACGGGCGCGGCGATCGCGGTGGACCTGCTGGCAGGGCTGGAACGCGAGCCGTTCCTGGGATGCCCGGCGGCCGCGCCGCTCGCGGAGGCGATCGCGCGCGCGGCGCGCGCGGTGCAGGAGGCAGAGCCGGGCGCGGCGCTGGCGGCGGTGCGCGCGCTGATGGAACGCGAAGACCTGCGCCGCTACCGCGTGCCGTGCGCGCGCTGTGGGAGCGGGACGCTCGGCGTGGACCGGGTGGAAGACGACGAGACGGCGGAACCGGGCCGGGAGCCTGTCCGAGCAGGCAATCCGACGCCGACATGACGGGAGTGGTGATAACGGATGGGCCGGGGGCCCCGCTGGCGTGGCGGCGAGTGGTGTTGCCGGTGCAGAACGCGGCGGGCCATCAACGGCATGTCAGGGTCGCCGTCTCCGGTTCTCATGCGAGTGCCCGGGCCTGCGGGAGCCTGAGTCGGTAGAGCGCGTTGCAGGTCAGTGCACCCACTCCTGCCGCACCGCTCGACTCGGCGTCGCGGGGACCGGCAGAAGCGGCGCGCCTGCCTGGTCCGCCCGTGCACCGGTTCGGCGATCGTCTTGCGTCGCCCGTGTACCGTGCGGCCCCGCTCCTGCGTCAAGCCCCTGTGAGTTTTCGGTCCCGGGATGATGGAAGAACATCAGAAGCCGATAACCCGCTTGACGGGCGGTCGGCCTCGACGGCACCCTGCCGGGCATCGAAGTGCGGAGCCGACCGTCGGATGAGAGGAGTGCTCGGGATGCGCGTGGTGCTGACCCTGCTGGTTGCGGTGCTGCTGCCGCTCGAGCAGGCGTATTGTGCGTTCACGCCGTTGCAGGCGACGCCGGACGCGCTGCAGACCGACCACCATGACGCCGGCGACGGCCATGACTCCCCGGCGTCGCCAGACCCGGCGTCGCCGACCGGACCTTGCTGCTGCGTCTGGATCCAGCTTCCGGCGGCCACGACACCCGCCGCGGTCTCACTCCCGGGCTCTGCCTCGGATTCCTCGGTCCTCGCGGTCGTCCCGGCGGCGCTGGTCGCCCGTAGCGCGTGCGGCGTCTCTGCCGGTCTCGCGCCTGACCCGCGATCGGGTTCTCCACCCGATCCCTCATCCGCTCCTCAGTCTCCCCGTAGTCCGCCTCTCTCCGCCTAGCTTCCCGTTCTTTTCCTGAAGTTGGATGAAGTGCGCCTGCTTTCGTGGCGTCCGGGAATGCAGGTCGGGCGTGGTCTCAGCCCGACGGAAAGGTGGAGATGGAATGGCTTCAGGGCCGACGCGTCGCCTTACCGTGACCGCAGGCATCGCTCTCCTGTGGACGAGTGCGCACGCCGGAGCTGCCGTGCCGCTCTCGCAGTTCGTGGCGGCTGCCGCGTGGACCGCGAACAGCGCCTCAGAGCCGGTGATCCCCGACCCGTTCACGCTGCCGGCGGCACTCGAGCTGGCAAGGCAGGTCCACCCGGACTTGAACGTGGCGCGAGCCAATCTCGCCGTCGTGCGTGCCGACTCGCTGTTCGCGCGGCTCCCCGGGTTCAACCCGGAGATCGAGTTCCAGTCCTCGCGCGGCGGGCAATCGCTGGGTTCGGGAACCGACGGTTCCCTCGAAGTGGGTGTTGCCCAGGAGCTCGAGCTCTGGGGCAAGCGGGGTGCCCGCCAGTCCGTGGCGACGGCCCGCTCCCGGAAGAGTGCGGCCGAGCTGAGTACCACGCTGCAACAGGTCGAGTCGAATGTTCGCGCGCAGTTCGAGCGAGCGCTCTTCCTGCAGGACCGACTCGAGACGCTCGGTGAGCTGATCGGCCTGGACCGTCGGGTCCTCCTCTCGACACAGGCGCGCGTGCGCGAGGGACTCATCACCCCGGTGACCGGGCGTCTGACCGAACTCGACGTGCTCCGCCTGGAGGCGCAGAGCAGACGGACCCGCAGTGACCGGCGACAGGCGCTCGTCGCCCTCGGACTGGCCATCGGGCTCGAGCTTCCAGAATCGACACGGCTGGGTGGCGAGCTGCGCGCGGACTCTCTCCAGATGCCGGAGGACTCCGTGATCGCGTTGGCCCTCCGCGTTCGCGGTGAGAGCGAGGTGCTGCGCCGCCAGATCGACGAGCGCCGCGCGGAACTCCATCTGGCCGAGCGCGAGGCCCGGCCGAACCTCACCGTCGGGGCCGGGCTGGCGATCGAACGTCAGGCCTTCGCGGGCGATGATTTCTCCGGCGATCCGGTGATCGTGCGCAGCATCACGGGTGCCCGGGACACCGATCGCCTGTGGCGGGTGCGGGTCAGCGTGCCGCTTCCTCTCTTCCAGAAGAATCAGGCCGGCCGCGCACGCGCTGCGGCCGAGGTCACGCGGAGTCAGGCGGACTACGACCGCTTCCGTTCGAGAGCTCGACTTGAAGTCATCGGCGCGGTGCGGCGGTTCGAGGACGCGGCCGGCCTCTACCGGCTCTATCTGGGACGATCGGGGCGCGTTCGGGAGGACCTGTCGCTGGTTCGCGATGCCTATGCCGACGGACGCATCTCGCTGGACTCCTACCTCACGCAGAAGGGGCGCCTCGTGGACACGATGATCGGGCAGCTTGAAGCGGCCGACGCCTACTGGGAAGCGCGCGGCGCACTGGAGGCCACGGTCGGTCTCGACCTGACCCGCCTCAACGCGGGGGGCGCGCGATGAGACACCTGGTCTTGCTGACGCTCCTGCTGCTGGCGACTGGCGGAGCGGCCGTCGCGAAGGACGCGCCCGGGGAAGGAGGTGCTGCGATATCGAGCCAACAGGTACTCACCGTGCATTCGGATCGCTACGAAGTAGTCCTCAAGAGCAAGCAGCTACGCCCGGGCCTGAAGGACACGCTGGATCTCTATCTCAGTGATTTCCAAACGAACGCTCCGATCACAAACGTCGCCATCTCACTGGGACTTCGTTCCAATGCTCGGGAACTCTGGACCGGTTCTGCCACAGCGACCAACCGGGCGGGTATCTTCATGGTGCCGTTTCAGGCTCCAGCAGATACCGGCTCATTCACGGTCTTGATGACGATTGCCGGCGCAATCGGAGAGGGGCGATTCGCCCTCTCTGGTCTGCAGGTAAGTACCGAGCGTTTCGAGACCGGCGCCTCGGCGCCTCGCGGGTTCCGCTGGATCTGGCTGCTGGGTGGTGCGCTCGTGCTCTCCGTCGGGTTGTTCGTCATGGCACGGCGTCACGTGTCTGCAGCGGGAGCGGCCCTCATACTGGGGGTGCTTCTCGCACCTGCCATCGCGCAGGCGCATGCGGGACATGACGAAGCCCCCGCCTCATCCGGCACGCCCGTCGGCCCCGGAGCGCAGGTCTTCATCTCGAAGGCATCCCAGTTCCTGCTCGGAGTCCGCACCGAGCCCCTCAAGCGCCAGCCGGTGCAGAAGCGGCTGGGCGTACTGGGCCGGGTCGCTCCGCGCGGCGGCGGGGAGGTCGAGATCGTGGCGCCCCAGGCGGGACGCATCTTCTTCGCCGATGGACGCGTGCCGGTGATCGGTCTGAGCGTGACCAGAGGCGAGGCCGTGGCACGGCTCACGGTGGTCGACGACCTCAGCCTGCGAGTGCCCTTGACCGGGGTCATCACGGGCGTGTTCGTCGTCAACGGACAGCTGGTCGAGGCCGGGCAGAAGCTCATGACGCTCCTCGATCCCACGGTCGTCTGGGTGCACGCCGATGTCTACGAAGCGGACGTTCCCGGTGTGCAGCAGTCCACCCGGGCCGTCATCACCTCCCCCGGCATGCCCGATCTCGCACTGACCGGCCGGCGCGTGGCCCTCGGCGTCACGCAGGGCGAGGTGCTGGGAGCCATCGAAGCATGGTTCGAAGTTCCGAACATCGGTGGCCGACTCAAGATCGGGGCGCTCGTCGACGTGGGCATCGAACAGGGCGGCGTGGAATCGGCGCTCGTCGTCTCCCGCAGCGCCGTGTTCGAAAAGGACGGGCGCCAGCTCGTCTTCGTCCACACGGCCCCGGAGCGTTTCATCGCCCGGGAAGTGACGCTGGGCACGAGCCTGGGCGCGCGCGTGGCGGTGACCGGCGAACTCAATCCGGGCGATCGCGTGGTCGTCGCGGGCGGCTATCCGCTGCTGACGGCTCCGGTCGTCGGTCTCGGCCAGTGATGGAGCGCGACCATGTTTGATCGAATCATCCACTTCGCGCTCCGAAACCGGCTGTTCGTCGTGGCCGCAGCGCTGCTGCTGCTCATCTATGGTGCCGGCGTCATCCTCAAGCTGCCGGTGGATGTCTTCCCCGATCTCAACCGCCCGACCGTCACGATCCTGACCGAAGCTCCTGGACTGGCGCCGGAAGAAGTCGAGACGCTCGTCAGTCTCCCCATCGAGACCACATTGAACGGCGCCCCCGGCGTCGAGCGAGTGCGCTCGACTTCCGGCATCGGCCTCTCGGTCGTGTACGTCGAGTTCGCATGGGGCACCGATATCTACCGCGATCGCCAGCTCGTGAGCGAGAAACTTCAGTTGGCGACCGAGCGCCTGCCGAAGGATGTCTTGCCCGTCATGGGCCCGGTCTCCTCGATCATGGGCGAGATCATGCTGCTGGGAATGGAAAGCCCCACCGGTGAGACTTCGCCGATGGAGATCCGCACCCTCGCCGACTGGGTCGTGCGCCAGCGGCTGCTGACGATTCCCGGCGTCTCGCAGGTTGTTCCCATCGGGGGCGGCGTCAAGCAGTACCAGGTGCTCGTCAGTCCGCGGCGCCTGGCCGCGCTCGGGCTCTCGCTGAAGGACGTCGAACGGGCGGTGGGGGAGAGCAACGAGAACAGCACCGGCGGCTACCTCGAGGCCCAGTCGCAGGAGTATCTGATCCGCAATCTCGGCCGCCTCCGAAGCGCCAATCAGTTGCTCAGCACGGTGGTCGCGACCCACAACGGCGTGCCGGTGCTCCTGAAGCAGATGAGCAGCGCCGGCATCGGCACGCGCGTCAAACGTGGCGATGGCAGCGTGGATGGCAAGCCGGCCGTGATCCTCTCCATCCAGAAGCAGCCCGGCGCCAGCACGATCGATCTGACCCGGCGCATCGAGGCCGCGCTCCGGGAGCTTCAGCCCTCGCTCCCCAAAGACGTGCGCATGCGCCCACTGTTCAAGCAGGCCAGCTTCATCGAGGCGGCGATCGGCAACGTGGAAGAGGCCCTGCGGGATGGCGCCATCCTGGTGCTGATCGTGCTCTTCCTGTTTCTGCTCAACTTTCGCACCACGGCCATCACTCTGACCGCCATTCCGCTGTCGTTCGTGACGGCCGCCGTCGTTTTCAATCTCTTCCATATCTCGATCAACACCATGACGCTCGGCGGTCTGGCGATCGCCATCGGGGAGCTGGTGGACGATGCGATCGTCAACGTCGAGAACGTCTTTCGACGCCTGCGGGAGAATCGGCATGCTCCGGAACCCAGGCCGGCCCTCGAGGTGGTGTACCGCGCGTCCTCGGAAGTCCGTAACTCGATCGTCTACGCAACCATCCTGGTGGTTCTGGTGTTCATCCCCCTCTTCGCCCTGAGTGGCATCGAAGGGCGGCTGTTCGCACCACTGGGCGTCGCCTACATCGTGTCCATCCTGGCCTCGTTCGTGGTGTCGCTGACCGTCTCGCCGGCGCTCTGCCTCTATCTCCTCCCCAGGGCGAAGATCATGGCCCAGGAGAAGGACTCCTTCGTCGTCCGCCACCTGAAGCACTGGGATCGGAAGCTGCTCAACTTCACGCTGCCGCACCCGAAGATCGTCATCGGCGGGGCGGTCGCGCTGGTCCTCGGGGCGGCGGTCCTGGTCCCGCTGATGGGCCGGGAGTTCCTGCCGCCTTTCAATGAAGGCACGGCCACCATCAATCTCCTCGCCGCTCCCGGTACGTCGCTGAGCGAGTCGAATCGCCTCGGAACGATCGGAGAGCAGCTCCTGCTGAGCGTCCCCGAGGTCATCTCGACCGGTCGCCGAACCGGACGTGCCGAGCTGGATGAGCACGCCGAGGGTGTGCACTACTCTGAGATCGATGTCGACTTCCGGCACTCGAGGCGGAGTCGCGAGGAGATCCTCGGCGACATCCGGACCAGGCTCGGCCAGATCCCCGGCGTGTTCATCAACATTGGCCAGCCGATCTCACACCGGCTGGACCACCTGCTCTCGGGTGTTCGGGCGCAGATCGCGGTCAAGCTCTTCGGCAACGACCTCGACCTGCTGCGGGCGAAGGCGGCGGAGATTCAGTCCGCCATGGCCGCGGTCCCGGGCGTTGTCGACCTCCAGACCGAGAAGCAGGTGCTGGTGCCGCAGATTCGCATCGACGGCGATCGCGCGGCACTGGCCCGCTACGGCCTCAACGTCGGGGATCTCACGAAGACGCTGGAGACGGCCCTCAATGGGCGGGTCGTCTCGCAGGTGCTCGAGGGACAGCGGACGTTCGACCTGCTGGTCCGTTTCGACGAGGCGTCGCGCAACAACCTCGAAGTCATTCGCGGCACTCTCATCGACACGCCGTCCGGGGCCAGGGTGCCGCTGTCGCTGGTGGCGGCGGTCGAGGAGTCGCGAGGACCCAACGTCATCCAGCACGAGAACGTCCAGCGTCGCATCGTGGTGCTGGCCAACGTCAGCGGGCGCGATCTGGGGCGGGTGGTGGAGGACATTCGGCGGCGCGTGGACGTCCGGGTGAAGCTGCCGACCGGCTACTTCATCACCTACGGTGGCCAGTTCGAGAGCCAGCAGTCCGCCACCCGGTTGATCGGCATCCTCAGCCTGTTCTCACTGGCCGCGATGTTCCTCGTGCTCTACGCCCACTTCCGCTCGGTGCCGATCGTCCTCCAGATCCTCCTCAACATCCCGCTGGCCCTGATCGGCAGCGTCGTGGCGAT
Organism: Candidatus Eiseniibacteriota bacterium; assembly: GCA_016223045.1. Lineage (GTDB taxonomy): Bacteria > Eisenbacteria > RBG-16-71-46 > RBG-16-71-46 > RBG-16-71-46 > JACRPT01. The sequence continues at coordinate 17,656 of JACRPT010000078.1, read as the reverse complement.
CTTCCTGACCGGCGGCACCTTCTCGGTCGCCTCGCTGGTCGGCTTCATCACCCTGACCGGCATCGCCTCGCGGAACACGATCATGATGATCTCCCACTATCTGCACCTCATGAAGGAGGAGGGGGAGGCGTTCGACATCCACATGGTCGTGCGCGGCTCGCTCGAGCGTCTGGTGCCGGTGCTGATGACGGCACTGACCGCCGGCCTGGCGCTCATCCCGCTCGTCCTCTAGAAAGGTGAGCCGGGCAAGGAGATCCTCTACCCGGTCGCGACCGTGAGCCTCGGGGGGCTGGTCAGCTCGACGCTCCTCGACACGATCGTCACGCCGGCGGTGTTCTTCCGCTTCGGCCGCAAATCCGCCGAGAAGTACCTGGCTTCCCAGACGCAGGAGTCCTAGGCCATGTTGGGCTGGGACCGTGGTCGTATCCCACACGAAGTTCGAAGGAGGGTCCCGATGAAGACTCAGGCACGTTGGTGGATGCTGGCTGCGCTGGCGATCGCTGCGCTCGCGGCGATCGGCTGCGCGCAGAAGAAGACCGAGTCCGAGACACCGCCGGCGGCGCAGCAGGCCGCACCCGAGGCCGCCGCGCCGGGCGGTGAGGCGGCGGCGCGTGAGGAGGGCGGAGCCCCGGTGACACCGGCCGGATCGGTGCCGGAGATCTGGACGCAGATCGCCGGGGAGCAGGCCAGGCTCTCAGCGGCCATCGAGAACGGCCAGCTCAAGGACGTCCACCACCTCGCCTTCGGGATCCGGGACCTGGTCGTCGCGCTGGCGGATCAGGCGGGCGCTTCGAACCCGGCGGCGGCCGCGAAGCTCAAGGGGGTGGTGGAGCAGGTCACGGCCTCGGCCGGCAAACTCGACGAGCTAGGTGACGCCGGGAACCTGAGCGGCACCCAGACGGAGTACGCGAGACTGGAGGGCATCCTCAAGACTCTCAGGTCTGTCACGGGCGCGACGTAGGCGCGATTCGACCGGCGACAGCCGAGCAGCCATCGTGAGGCGTCCCTGGCTCCCGGGGGAACGGACCGGCGACCCGGGAGACACCAGGCGGTTCTCACGGCTTTCGACCCACCGTTCCACTTCGCCGTGGCCGAATCAAGCGAAGGCATGTAGGGTCGGGATGTCGTGGCGGCCCCGGCGCGAGTCCAGGGGCGCGCGGGGGTCGCCAACCCATCGGATCGAACCATGACCTTCATCCAGCTCGACCGGCTCCGGGCACCGGCCGCCGAGACGCCGGAGGCGCCCACTACCAGTGGCGCGACGGGCGCCACGCTCGAGCTGCAGATCACCGGCATGCACTGCGCCTCGTGCGTGACGCGCGTGGAGGAGGCGCTGGCCGCGGTGCCGGGCGTCGCCCGCGCGAGCGTGAACCTCGCCACCGAGCGCGCCGCGGTAGCGCTGGCGCGGCCGGTGGACGCGGAGCGCCTCGCCGAGGCGGTGCGCGCCGCCGGCTACGGGGCGCGCGCCGTTTCCGGGCCGGTCGCCGACGACGCCATGGAGCGCGAGCGCGCGGCGGAGCTGCGGCTCCTGCAGCGGCGCTTCCTCGCGGCCGCGCTGCTCAGCGTGCCGGTGGTGCTGCTCGGCAACTTCGGCATGCCGCCGCTGCTGCGCGGCATCCCGATGGCGGCGCAGGACTGGATCCAGCTCGCCTTCGCCACGCCGGTGCAGCTCTGGGCGGGCTGGCCGTTCGTGAGCGGGAGCCTGCTCGCGATCCGCCGGCGCACCGCCGACATGAACCTGCTGGTCGGCCTCGGCACCCTCACCGCGTACCTCTACTCGGTGGCCGCGACCGTGGCGCCGGACCTGGTGCGCGGCGCGGGCGGGGAGGCGCATGTCTACTTCGACACCGCGGCCGTGATCGTCACGCTCATCCTGCTCGGTCGCATGCTCGAGTCGCGGGCGCGCGCCAGCACCTCGAGCGCGATGCGCCGGCTCCTGGACCTGAGGCCGCGCACCGCCCGGCGCGTCGTGGACGGCGTCACCGCGGAAGTCCCGCTCGACCAGGTGCAGCCGGGCGACGTGCTGCTGGTGCGGCCCGGCGAGAAGGTGCCGGTGGACGGCGTGGTGCTGGACGGGCGCTCGAGCGTGGACGCTTCGATGCTGACCGGCGAGTCGCTGCCGGTGGATGTCGGCGCGGGCGACCGCGTCACCGGCGCCACGCTGAACCAGTCGGGCTCCTTCCGCATGCGCGCCGAGCACGTCGGCGCCGACTCGGTGCTCATGCAGATCGTGCGGCTGGTGCAGCAGGCGCAGGGCAGCAAGGCCGAGGTGGCGCGGCTCGCCGACCGCGTGGCCGCGGTGTTCGTGCCGATCGTGATCTCGATCGCCATCGCCGCGTTCGTGCTGTGGTTCGACTTCGGTCCCGCGCCCCGCCACACCCAGGCGCTGCTGAAGGCGGTCGCGGTGCTCATCATCGCCTGCCCGTGCGCGCTCGGGCTCGCCACGCCCACTGCGCTCATCGTCGGTACCGGGCGCGGCGCCGAGCTGGGCGTGCTGATCCGCGGCGCCGACGCGCTCGAGGCGGCCGACGGCATCGCGACCGTGGTGTTCGACAAGACCGGCACGCTCACCCGCGGCCGGCCCGCGCTCACCGACGTGGTGCCGGCGGCGGGCGTCGAGGAGCCACGCCTGCTCGCGGTCGCGGCCTCGGTCGAGCAGCGCAGCGAGCACCCGCTCGCCGAAGCGATCGTGCGGGGCGCGCGCGAGCGCGGCGTCGCGCTCGCCGAGCCCGACGACTTCTCCGCCGTGCCGGGCCGCGGCGTGGTGGCGGTGCTCCAGGGCCGGGTGGTGGCGCTCGGTTCGCCCGCCCTGCTCGCCGAGCAGGGCGCCGCGCTCGGCACGCTCGACGCGGAGCGCGAGCGGCTCGAGCGCGCCGGGCGCACGGTCATCGCGGTGGCCGAGAACGGCGCCGCGCTCGGCCTGCTGGCGGTGGCCGACACCATCAAGCCCGACGCCGCCGCCACCGTCGCCGCCATGCGGCGCTCCGGGCTCGAGGTGTGGATGATCACTGGCGACAACGCGCGCACCGCCGAGGCCATCGCCGGGGAGGCCGGGATCGGGCCCGACCGCGTGCTCTCGCAGGTCCTGCCGGGGGAGAAGAGCGCCAAGATCGCCGGGTTGCAGCAGGGCGGCCGGCGCGTGGCCATGGTGGGCGACGGCATCAACGACGCGCCCGCGCTGGCGCAGGCCGACCTCGGCATCGCGATGGGCGGCGGCACCGACATCGCGATGGAGGCCTCCGGCATCACGCTGGTGCGCGGCGACCTGGCCGGCGTGCCGGTGGCGCTCCGGCTGGCGCGGCGCACCATGCAGGTCATCCGCCAGAACCTGTTCTGGGCGTTCATCTACAACACCCTCGGCATCCCGGTGGCGGCCGGCGTGCTCTACCTGTTCCTGCGCCCGGGCGGCCCGGTGGGCCCGCTGTTCGGCTGGCAGGGCACGCTCCACCCCATGCTCGCCTCGCTGGCGATGGCGCTCTCGAGCGTCTCCGTCGTGACCTCGTCGCTGCGGCTCCGGGGATTCCGGTGATGGACGCGGTGGCGCCGATCGTGACGGTGGCCGGCATCGCGCTCATCGCCGCGGTGAACCTCTACTTCTTCGCGCGACCGCGTGCGGTGGCCGCGGCCGCGGAGACGGGTGGCGCGCAGGAGGTGCGCGTGCGCGTCCGGGGCGGCTACGATCCGGCGACCATCGAGGTCGAGGCCGGGCGCCCCGTGCGACTCCTGTTCCTGCGCGAGGAGACCGCGGGCTGCTCGGACACCGTGCTGCTGCCCGAGTGGGGGATCGCGCAGCAGCTCCCCGCGCACGTCGAGACCGCGGTCACGTTCACGCCCGCGAGGCCCGGCACCTACGAGTTCACCTGCGGCATGCACATGCTGCGCGGGAGCATCGTGGTGAAGTGAGGGGCGGGCGCGACCCGCCTGTTGAGCGCCGCAGAGAGAATGCAACGGCGCGACGCTGGCAGACCCGCGCCAATGGCGGCCAGCACCCACTTTGAGGCGTGGCATTCTCTGCGCGGTAGTCAGTAGCGCATGCCCCCGCGCGCGACGAGCATGGCGAGCATCATCGCGGCCATCAGCGCGCCACCGATCGCGACGCGGGACGCCATGTGGCGAGCGCCGTGATGGCCTGCAGCCGCCCCGGATGCCGGGGCGACGACGACCACGCCCGCGTCCACCTCGAGCACCGATCCGGGCCCGCGGCCACCGGGAACGACGACGCGGAACCCGATCTCGACGCGCCCCGGTGCCGCGGCCATGAAGGACGCCGAGTAGGTACCCGGGGGCCCGGTCTCGCGAGCCGGGGTCTCGGCGGGAGCATCGCGACGGCCGGCGCCGCGCACGCGGAGCCGCACCTCCGCCCCGGTGAACGGCCGCGCACGGTCCGCGTCCGAGAGGCTCAAGGTCAGGGTGTCCTCCCGGCCGGCCTCGAGCGGGGGGACGGTCACGACCGCCCTGGTCCCGCCGGCCACGACCTCTCTGAGGATGGGGCCCGAAGCCCGGGAGGCAGACCCTCCGCCGGGACCGTGCATCATCGGCATGCCCATCGGCGCGCACGCCGCGCCCAGCAGGCCGACCGGCAGCAGGACCAGCGCTCTCATCGCGCGCTGCGGGATCGCGCCGGCGCGGGTCCTGCTGCGGGTGGTCAACGCGCCGCCCTACTTGTGGTGCTCGTCGTGCCCGCCCGTGGTGTCCATGGTGGTGAAGTGCAGCATCATGTGGCCGCTCATGGCGCCGCTGCCGTGTCCTCCCATCGAGCCCATGCCGCCCATCTGGCTTTCCATCATCTGCACCATCTCCTCGCCCATGTGGACCATGTAGCGGGTCTGCGGATCCATCCACGACTGCGGCGTGAAGACGGCCTGGGTGGAGGTCCCGTTCCACGAGAACGAGCCGGGCGTGTGGTGCCACTGGTCCATGTGGGTCATCATCCCCGGGCTCATCATCAGCGAGTCCATGGAACCGTGGACCATCGCGGTGTCGGGGCAGAGCGAATCGGCCATGTCGGGCTCGCTGATGAGGTGGAAGCCGCGCTCCACCACGGCCCGGTCCGCGGCCTTCGCGAAGGCGAGCGTCACGCCGGCGTCGAGCCGCACGCCGGCCTCCCCGTCGGCCGGGCTGACGGCGACGGGCGGCGCGGACGGTTTCAGGGCGTCGGCGGGCGAGCGCGAGTCCTTCGAGCAGCCGGTCAGCACGACGAGGATCAGGACGGCGGCGGCGAGCGGCTTCAGATGCATGGTGGTCTCCTGGGTCGAGGTCATGGTCGGCATCGCGGTCGGTGCGGGCATCAGTGGCGCGCGCCGAATCGCGACAACAGCGCGGCCCGGATCTCCTTCTCGGGTTTCTTCGCTTCCGTCATCTGCCGGATGACTTCCGCCTCGTCCAGGCAGACGGTGCAGCGCGCTCCGTGCGCGTTCTTGTAGCAGTCGAGCAGGCTCACGTGCCCGCTGGTCTGGTAGCAGGCGCAGAAGCACGGGTACCGGTCGAGCGCGGCGGGGATGGCTGCCGCGATGCGGTAGGCGCTGGCGATCCGCGGCTCGGTGAACCGTTCCGGCGGCAGCGTCTCGCTGCGTTCCCCCAGCGGCAGGACCTCGCGACCGTACTTCGCCACCAGCCTTTCCTTGATGGTCTTCGCGCTCTCTCCCGCCTCCAGGCCGTGGCGCACGATGCGCTGGATCTCGGGCACCATGTCGCACTTGCAGTTCATCACCAGCTTGTCGCAGCAGGGGCACTGGAGCGTCTCGTAGATCTCGAGGTAGGGATCGCGGAGGACGGGCTTCCGGGCCTTCAGCGCCCGCACCTGGGCCGGGTCGGGGAAGTCGGCGGCCTCGCCCGGGAAGTGCCCGGTGCGCAGCTCGACGTCGTTGGTGAACCCGTCGCCGTCGGAGTCCACTCCGGCGATGGCCGCGATGGACCGGGCGCCCGCGCCGGCCGCGAGGAAGGCCGCGCCATAGGGATTGAGGCGCTCGCTCGCCGAGCGCGCGTGGCAGACCACGCACGACTGCGTGCGGCCGGTCAGCGTGTAGTGCGCTTTCGCGAGATCGTAGTACCAGTTGTATGCGAGGGCCCGGCCCGGCATCGCGAGCGACAGAGCGATGGCCAGACCGGTGCAGACGAAGGCTCGTCTCACCGGAGTCTCCTTCTCCTGCCTGGCGTCAAGGGGTGCGTGCTGCGGGGCGCACCGCCTGCAGGGATCCGACCCGCTCCATGCTCACCGGCTCCGCGCGACGGGGCTGTGCGCGGTCCACCGGCCACCGCTATCGTAACGCGGCCGGCTCCGCCGCGGGGAGGAAAGTCTGCACGACGCGCCTGCTACCTTCGGACCGGAGATCGAGAACGCCCGTCCCGATTCGCGGCCACGCCACTCGCCCCGCACTGTGGAGACCTGGACGTCCGGTAGAAGTCAGGTCCCGGCCCGAACGACAGGACACCGACCGCGGCCGCGGGTCGGTGCCGCTCGCGGCCGGGCGCAGCGCCCGGGGCCGCGCCTTGGGACGTGCGACTTCAGGCGCATTTCGGGATCCCGAAGAGGTGTGGCAGGATGGCCGGGCCGAACGGGCCGCGAGGTTTGACTTGCACCGGACATGCGGGGGCTGGCTTCGGCCGAAACTCATCACGCAGGATGAACCCGATGCGCGTGCACCAACCGAACCGGCTGACGATCGTCCTCGCGGCGCTGGCGTCGCTCCTGATCGGAAGCGACCCGTGCATCGTGGGTGCGCTGGCCGGCAACACTTCCATGGCATGCGTGCTGCCGGCCCGCACCGCCCCCGCGGCGGCGGCGGATGCCGGCGCGTCTTCCTGCCACGAAGGTGGTGCGGTCGGTGTGGACGCTCGTGCCGCTGCATCCGGGACTCAGGAGGGCGACCACTCCTGCCCCGACCGCGGACATTCGTGCTGCGAGGTCAAGCCGCCCGCGCCGGGGAGCCCCGAGCAGGCCGTCGTCCTGCCGGCCGTCCCCGTCGTCCGGGTCGCGCACGCCGAAGGGACTCCCGTGCTCACGACCCTGGTGGTCGGCGAGTGGCCTCCTCTCTCCTGATCGGACATCGTACCCGGGCGATCCACGCCCGGGGCGTGCGCGCGCAGCGCGCGCACGGATGATCCCATCCGGCCCCCGCCCCCGCGGCTGACACGCGGCGCGCGCCGGGAAGAATCCAGCCGCCCGCGCTGAAGCCGCGGACCGGCGAGAGGAGCGAGGTTCATGACTTTCGTCCGTACGGTCTGTCTCACCGCGTCCCTTGCGCTGTGGGGCGCCGGGGCGGCCTCCGCACTCGACCTCGAAGGTGTGCTTCGCGAGGTCGCGGCCGCCAACCCGACGCTGGCCGCCCGTCGCTCGATGGTCGAGGCGGCGCGCCGGCGCGTGGCCCCGGCCGGCGCGTGGCAATCGCCCATGCTCGAGCTGGGGGCCCTGAACGTGCCCACCAGCGGCCGCTTCGACATGGACCCGATGACCATGAAGATGATCGGGGTCTCGCAGCGCGTGCCGGTGTTCGGAGCGAACCGCCTGTCGCGACGCTCGGCGGGCGAGGCCCTCAGGGCCGAGTCGGCGGCGTCGGAGCTGACGCACTACGAGTTCTTCGCGCTGGCCTGGCAGGCCTACGCCGACGCGTTCTACGCCGGCGACCTCGCCCGTCAGGCGGAAGCGCACACCGCCGTGATGGACCGGCTCGTGGGATCGGCGCGGGCCCGCTACGAGTCGGGCAACGGACGCCTCGAGGACGCCCTGCGGGCCGAAGCCGAACGCGCCCGCACCCTCGCCGACCTCGCGGCCTTCCGCGCCGAGGAGCGCTCCGCCCGCGCGCGGCTGGACGCGCTGCGCGGGGTGCCGCCGGGCGCGGGCGGCGAGGAGCTCACACCGCCTCCAGGGACCTCCACGATGTGGGAATCCCCCGCGTGGAACGAGGCCGTGGGCTCCTCACACCCGCGCCTGCGCGAGCTGGACGCGCAGGATTCGCGCTACCGCTTCGCCGCGCGCGCGGCGCGGCGCATGGCGCTGCCGGACCTGGCGCTGACCGCGTCGTATGCCAGGCGCGGCAGGCTCGAAGGCGGGATCGCGCAGGACAACATGTTCAATGCCACCGTCGGTCTCATGCTGCCGATCTTCGCTCCGCAGCGCGAGCTGTCCGAAGGAGCGGAGATGGACGCGATGGCGCGCGCGACGGAGTCGGAGCGGCGCGCCGCCGAGCTGGACCTGCTGGAGCAGCTCAGGGCCGGCCTCGCGTCCGCCGCGGCGTCCCACCGAACGGTGGGCCTGCTGGCCGACACGGTCGTGGTCACGCAGCAGCGGGCGGTCGAGGCCTCGTGGAGCGCGTACAGCGCGGGCACGACCGACCTATGGCGCGTCTTCGAAGCGACGCACACGCTCTACAACGAGCAGATCGCGCTCACGCGGGCGCGCCAGGATCTCGCCGGAACCGAGGCCCGGCTGCTCTCCATCACCACGCGCGGCGACCTGCTGGGCGTGCACCTGCCCGAGATCAAGAGGAGTGAACGATGAACGACCTCGAACGGCCGAATGTCCCGGCCGGATCAGCCCCTGAACCCGGAACCGGGGCCTCGCCCGCTGGCGGACCCGCATCCTCGGTCCACCAGCCGCCGCCCGGGGCCCACTTCATGAACATCCTGCGCTGGGCGCTGTTCGCCGGGCTCATGGTGCTCGCCACGGTGAGCATCGGAGCCTACGTCTACTCGAAGCGCCCGGTGAGCGCGACCCGGGCCGCGAAGCAGGTGCTGTACCGCTGCCCGATGCACCCGAACTACACCTCGGAGAAACCGGGGGATTGTCCGATCTGCGGCATGACGCTGGAGAAGGTGGTGGTGGGGGAGGAGCAGGGGGGGCACGCGATGCCTGCCGGGAAGAGCGACGTCCCGGGTCTGGTCCCGGTGATGATCACGCCGGAACGCATCCAGCTCATCGGCGTGCGCACCGCGCGCGTCGAGCGCAGGCCGCTCGGCAGCCAGCTCGAGCTCGTGGGATTCGTGGTGCCCGACGAGTCGCGCCTCAAGCGCGTGCAGATCCGCGTCTCGGGCTGGATCCAGCAGCTCCACGTCAATCGCACGGGGGAGCCGGTATCGGCCGGCCAGCCGCTGCTCGCCATCTACAGCCCCGAGCTCTACCAGAGCGAACGCGAATTCCTGATCGAGCAGGGCGCAGGTGACTCCCTTGGCGCCAGCGGGCCGGGCACCCGGGACACCGAGGTGCGCCTGCGCCTGCTCGGCGTTCCCGACGAGGAGGTGCGGCGGCTCCAGCGGGAGCGGACGCCGACGACGCGCCTGGTGCTGCGCTCGCCGGTCGACGGCACGGTGCTCGAGCGCGGCGTGGTCGAAGGGCAGTACGTCGGTGCGGACACGCCGCTCTTCTCCCTGGCGGACCTGTCCCGCGTCTGGGTGCTCGCCGACCTGTACGAGATGGACATGGGCCGCGTGAAGGCGGGCGACCGCGTCCGCTTCGTGGCGGATGCGATGCCGGCGCGTCCGTTCGAAGGCGCGGTGCAGTTCATCTACCCGACCGTCTCGAACCAGACGCGCACCCTCAAGGTGCGGCTCGCGTTCGACAACCCGGGCGGAATCCTCAAGCCCGGGATGTACGGCCGCGTGCAGGTCGCGTCGCACGCCAGGCTCGAGCTCACCGTGCCGCAGGAGGCCGTCATCCGCGCCGGGCAGCACGACTACGTGTTCATCGCGCATGCGGGCGGACACTTCGACCCGCGCATGGTGGAGACCGGAGAGCAGGACGGCGAGCGGGTGCAGATCCTCAGGGGCCTCGCCGCGGGCGACACGGTCGTGGCGAGCGCGTCCTTCCTCATCGACTCCGAGAGCCGGCTCAAGGCCTCGATGTCCGGCAAGGGCTCGCAGCCCGGCATGGCGGGGATGAGTCACGAACCCGGAGGGACGCCGTGATCGGCCGCGTCATCGAATACTGCGCGACCCACCGGGCCCTGGTCTTCATCTTCACGGCCTTCGTGATGGTCGGGGCCCTGATCGCGGTCAGGAGCGTGCCGCTGGACGCCATCCCGGACCTCAGCGACCCGCAGGTCATCATCTGGACCGAGTGGATGGGGCGGAGTCCGGACCTGGTCGAGGATCAGGTCACCTACCCGATCGTGGCCACGCTGCTCGCCGCGCCTCGCGTGCAGGCGGTGCGCGGCCAGTCCATGTTCGGGATGAGCTTCATCTACGTCATCTTCGAGGAGGGCACCGACCTGTACTGGGCGCGCAGCCGCGTGCTCGAGTACATGAACAGCATCCGCGGACGCCTGCCCCAGGGCGTCAGCCCGGTGATCGGCCCCGACGCCACCTCGGTGGGCTGGGTGTTCCAGTACGCCCTGGTGGACAAGACCGGCAGGCACGACCTGGCCGAGCTGCGCACCTTCCAGGACTTCAACCTGCGCTACGCGCTGGCGAGCGTGCCCGGCGTGGCCGAGATCGCCACGGTCGGCGGATACCAGAAGCAGTACCAGGTCCAGGTGGACCCGGCGAAGCTCCATGCCTACGGGCTCTCGCTGGCCGACGTGTCCGCCGCCATCCGCCGGAGCAACGCCGACGTGGGCGGGCGGGTGATCGAGATGTCGGGCCGCGAGTACTTCGTGCGCGGCCGCGGATACGTGAAGAGCCTGGACGACATGCGCCAGATCGCGCTGGGCGTGGACCGCAGGACCGGCACGCCCATCCGGGTCGCCGAGGTGGGCACGGTCAGCTTCGGCCCCGATATCCGCCGCGGCGTCTCCGAGCTGGACGGCGAGGGCGAGGCGGTGGGCGGGACCGTGGTGATGCGCTACGGCGAGAACGCGCTGCATGTGATCGAGCGCGTGAAGAAGAAGCTGGCGGAGCTGAAGCCCTCGTTCCCGCCGGGCGTCGAGGTCAAGATCGTCTACGACCGCTCGACGCTCATCGAGCGGGCGATCGAGACGCTCAAGCACACGCTGCTCGAGGAAGGCATCGTCGTCAGCCTCATCATCTTCATCTTCCTGCTGCACGTGCGCAGCACGCTGGTCCCGGTGCTCGCGCTCCCGGTGGCGGTGGCGCTCGCGTTCGTGCCGATGTACTTCCTCGGCGTCAACTCCAACATCATGAGCCTGGGCGGCATCGCCATCGCGATCGGCGCCATGGTGGACGCGGCGATCGTGCTGGTGGAGAACGCCCACAAACACCTGGAGTCCGCGCCACCCGGTGCAGACCATCAGAAGGTGCTGATCGAGGCGGCGAAGGAGGTGGGTCCTCCGATCTTCTTCTCGCTCCTCATCATCACCGTGGCGTTCCTGCCGATCTTCGGGCTCAACGGCCAGGCCGGGCGGCTGTTCAAGCCGCTGGCTTTCACCAAGACCTTCGCCATGGGCTTCGCCGCGCTGGTCTCCATCACGCTGGCGCCGGCGCTCATGTCGCTCTTCATCCGCGGCAAGATCAAGCACGAGAAGGACCACCCGGTCTCGCGCGTGATGATCTCCGTCTACCGGCCCTTCGCCTGGGTGGCGCTCAAGAACCCGAAGACCACGATCGCGATCGGCCTGGCGGCGGTGCTGTCGGCCGTCCCCATGGCGATGCGTCTCGGGAACGAGTTCATGCCGCCCTTGAATGAGGGCGACATGCTCTACATGCCGACCACGTTCCCCAACATCTCGATCGAGGAGGCCAAGCGCTACCTCCAGGTGCAGGACCGGCTCATCGCCAGCGTGCCCGAGGTCGAGCGGGTGTTCGGCAAGACCGGCCGGTCGGAGACCCCCACCGACCCGGCGCCGCTCTCCATGGTGGAGACCGTGGTCAAGCTCAAGCCGCGGGAGCAGTGGCGCATGGTGGAGACGCCGCGCTGGTATTCCAAGCGGGCGCCGGGCTGGCTCAAGCCGGTGTTCCGCCCGCTCTGGCCCGATCGCCACCGGATCACCTGGCAGGAGCTCACGAACGAGCTGAACAAGACGCTGCAGATGCCGGGGTGGACCAACGCCTGGACCATGCCCATCAAGACGCGCATCGACATGCTCTCGACCGGGATCCGCACGCCGATCGGGATCAAGGTCTTCGGTGCCAACCTGGACACCATCGAGCGCATCGGCATGGACCTCGAGCGCGTCGTCACGAAGGTCCCGAACACGCGCAGCGTCTACGCCGATCGCACGACCGGCGGGTTCTACCTGGACATCGTCCCGAACCGCGCGGCGCTGGCGCGCTACGGCATCACCCTGGGTGACGTCGAGGACGTCATCGAGGCCGCCGTGGGCGGGCAGCCCATCCAGGTGACGGTGGAGGGGCGGAACCGGTTCACCATCAACGTGCGCTACCCGCGCGAGCTGCGCGAGGACCTGGAGCAACTGCGGCACGTGCTGGTGCCGGTCCGGGCGACCGATTCCGGCGCGGGCGGCGGTCAGGGCATGGGCGGCATGAGCGCGGTCCCCGTGACGGCTCCGCTGCGCCTGGCCGCGGCCGGCGAGTCGGACGCGGGCGCCAGCTGGGTCGCGCAGGCGATGGGCGGCGGCATGGGTTCCGCCCGGCGCCCGTCCGCAGGGAGCGGCTCGATGGGCGGCTCCTCGATGGGCGGCGCGTCCGCAGGCCCGGGCATGGGCGGTGGCGGTGGCGCGGACAACTCGCTGCCACCGGGCGGGTCCGCGCCGCCGTCGGGTTCCGAGCGCTGGACCGAGGTCGGCGGGCCTCACGTGCCGCTGGGACAGATCGCCGACATCCGAATCGTCACCGGGCCGCCCATGATCCGCGACGAGGCGGGGATGCTGGTGGGCTGGACCTACGTGGACATGGATGCCGCGAAGCGCGACATCGGCAGCTACGTGGACGACGCCAAGAAGCTGGTGGCGAAGGAGGTCCGACTTCCCTCCGGCTACTTCCTCAAGTGGACCGGCCAGTACGAACTGATGGAGCAGATGCAGAAGCGCATGAAGTTCCTGGTGCCGCTCACGCTCTTCATCGTGCTGCTGCTCCTCTACATGAACTTCGGCAACCTGACCGAGTCGCTGATCGTGCTGGCTTCAGTGCCCTTCGCCCTGGTGGGCAGCGTCTGGCTCATGGGCCTGCTCCACTACAACCTGTCCACCGCGGTGTGGGTGGGCATCATCGCCCTGGTGGGGCTGGCGGCGCAGACCGGCGTCGTGATGGTGGTGTACTGCGACAGCGCCTACCACCGCTGGAAGCGCGAGGGCCGCATCCGCGACCTGGACGACATCGTCGAGGCCACGCTCGAGGGCTCGGTGCAGCGCGTGCGGCCGAAGCTCATGACGGTCGCCACCATGATGATCGGCCTGGTGCCGCTGCTGTGGTCGCAGGGCGCCGGCGCGGACGTGATGAAGCGCGTCGCGGCGCCGATGGTGGGCGGGCTCTTCACCTCGGCGTTCCTGACGCTCGAGATCATCCCGGTGGTCTACACGTATTGGCGCTACGCGCAGCTGAAGCGTGAGCGTCGGCTCGCGGTGCGGGAGATCGCATGAGTGCAGGTGCGATGACGAGCCCCCGCGAGCGGGCCATTCGAAGCCGGCAGGGGAAGGCGGCGGCGTACAAGGGGCGGCCTTCGGGCCGTGCGCTCGCCGTCCCGACCCTGCCGGTAACAGGAAGGCTCCCATGAGCGGCGTTGCCGACGCAAACGAAGCCGCCGTGGCCGCCCTGCCGGCGGAGCTGGTGCGACAGGTTCCCTTCGGGCCCGCGTTCTTCCTCGGCCAGCTGCGGGCGTTCGTCCGCGACCGCTGCCCCGGGGCGGCGGAGGGACTGCCCGTGGTGGAGCTGCATCTCATGGACGGCGCGGTGCTCGACCTGTGCCACGTCATCGGCGTGACGCCGGGGTGGGTGGCGCTCGCCGTGAACGAGACGGAACGCAGCACCTCCGCCCCACCGATGAGGACCGAGATCATCCCTTACGAGTGCATCCTGCGCGTCACCGTGCGGGCGGTGCGGACCGGGGCGCCGCACCTCGGCTTCGACCGGACATGCGTCCCGCAGGTGCTGGAGCCGACGGCGCAGCAGGGGCAGGCCCCGGAGGCGATGCTGCGGGCGGCCTGCGCGGCCGGGGGGCCCGGCGTTCGGGTTCCCGGCGACGCGCAGGAGGACGACGCGCGGGGCGGCGGCATGAAGCGCTCCGCACGAAGAGGACCGAGGAGGGAGTGATGGAACGCGCCGATCGGTCGAACGAGAGGCCGGGTCCGTCCGCTGCGGGGACGCGGGACGGTCAGTCCCAGGGCCCGCGGCACTCCTGCGAGACCCTCGAGGCGCACGTGGCCGGGCTCGACTGCGCCTTCTGCGCGCGCAGATTGACCAGGCACCTGCGTGCCCTGCCGGGGGTGGAGAGCGCGATCGCGAACCCGCAGACCGGCGTCCTCCGGGTGCGCCATCGGCCGGATGACATCACGGCGGCCAACGTGTTCGTCGAGGTGCGGCGCGCCGGGTTCGTACCCGACGGTGAGCGGGCGGTCCTGAAGGTGCCCGGCATGCACTGCACGTCGTGCACCCGGGCCATCGAGCAGGGGCTGCTCCAGCTCCCCGGCGTGGAGCGCGTGAGCACGAACCTCGAGACCGGCGAGGTCCGCGTGGACTTCACACCGGGCAAGGTGGCCCGGGAAACCATGACCGACGCCATCGCCCGGCTCGGCTACCGGGCGGAGCCGTGAGCGCCCGGGTCGCGCGTGCGACCGCGCGGCAGGCCGGTTCTAGGGGCGCGGTGGCGCCCGGCAGGAGGTGTGAGATGAGTTCGAGTTCGAATGGGCTCCTGCATCCATGGGGGCCCCATAGCCAGCAGGGGAAGGCGGCGGCCGACGAGGAGCGGCCTGCGGGCCGTGCGCTCGCCGTCCTGACCCTGCTGGTCATCCTGGCTGCCGCCGCGGCGCCGGCGCCGGTCTGGTCGGGTGATCCCCCGATTCCCGATTCCAGCGGCGTCGTGCCGGCCGCGGCGGCGGCGTTCCCGGACACCAGCGGGGCCGGCGTCATCGAGTGGGCCTACGACTCGTGGACCGCGCCCTGGGTGCAGGTCAGGGGCGGCACGCCCGCGCTCGCGACGGCCTCGCACGCGACGTTCATCGCGCTCACCTGCGCCAGCGCGGAGCTGGAGCGTGAGCGCCTGGCCCGGCATCTGAGCGCCGAGGAGTGCGAGCACCGCATGTCCGCGATCCGCGCGGACCAGGACACGGCGCTGATGTTCCGACTGGACCTGCGCGTCTTCGACTTCCCGGGGGCGGCGGGCATCGCGCGCCTGGACCCACGCACGAACCTGGTGCTCGAGGACGACCGCGGCCGGACCTGGCGGCCGCTGGAAGTCATCCGGGGGCCCGCCGTGCTGGCGGCCACCGGGCTCAAGCTGCGGCGGGTCTACTACCGCCCGCCGTGGCTGCGCGGGACGCAGCTGCTGTTCCCCGACCAGTACGACCCGGGCGGCGGGCGCAACCTGACGGTGGCCGAACATCGCGTGCGCTTCGCCCGCCGCGATCCGGGCACGGGCGAACCCGTGGTGTCGAGCGGCACGCGCTGGATCCGCCTGCGGCTCACGGCGCCGGGCTACGAGTGGGTCGCGACATGGACCTTCCGCCCGGACGCGGAGGAACGGCCGTGAGATCGCGTTCCCTGGACCGGGCGGCCCGGTGGCGGCCGTGGGAGCAGGCCGGCGCGCCGGCAGCCGCATGGGGCGTCTCGTGGGGCGGGGCCGAAGCGAGCGGAGCCGGCTTCGAAGTCCGGCCCGAGGACATCGAGCGGGCCCGTCGTGTCGCGGAGGCGGGAGAACGGTTGCGCACGTTCCTGATGCTGGCTCGCCGCTGGACCTACGAGCTGGTGGCGCCGCGGCTGGAGCGCCTGGCGGAGGCGTTCCCGAACGCCCGTCGCGTCCGCATCGTCCCCGGCGAGCACCGGGTATCCGTCGCGTTCTATCCGTGCGACGTGTCCCCGGTCTTCGCGCGCATCGCGGTCGGCCTCTCGCTCGCCCGCGACACCAGGGCGGTCCGCGTGACGGTCGTCACCTCGATCGTGCCCTGGCGGACGGAGGAGACGATGGACGAGAGCCTCGAGCTGGGACTGGAGAAGCCGGACCTCGCACGTCTCGAGACGTTCCTCGAGACGCAGATCGTCCGGTTCGTCGTCGCGTACATCATCGCCCGGGCGGCCGGGCAGGAACAGGGAACGCCCCGCCGGGCGTGACCGGAGAGGAGATTCGACGTGAAGCGGCATCCGATGAGCATGAGCGCCGTGGTGCGGTGGAACGCCGTCCCGGTGGCGTGGGCGACCGCCCTGCTGTTCCTCGCCGTCGCGGCGCTGCTTGCAACCCCGCGCCCGGCGCACAGCCAGTGCGCGATGGGCGGCGGGGGAGGTCACGACCACGCGCAGCGCCAGCAGAGCAAGGAGAAGCTGTCCGGCTCCGACCGGAAGCTCCAGCAGTCCATCGCCCGCCTGCTCTCGGACGAGCGCGGGCGCACGCTGCTGGCGGACGCGCTGCTCGCGGATCCCGACTTCATGCAGGCGTTCATCGCCCACCTGGTCGAGGTGCCGGAGTGGCGCGCGCTGGCGGCGGACCGGCTCTCCGCTTCGCCGCCCGCGCCCGCGCCGGCGGCGCAGGCCGCGCTCTACCGCTGCCCGATGCACCCGGAGGTGACATCGGACAAGCCCGGGACCTGCCCGAAGTGCGGGATGGACCTCGAGCGGGTGAAGGCGGACTGATCGCAGCCCGGGGCCGCGCGGGCATCCACATTCCACGTTTTCCGGAGGGCACATGAAGACGATCCCATTTACGATCGCGATCCTCTCACTCCTCGCCAGCGGCGCGGTGGGCTGCGCCACCGCGGGCGACGCGAAGTCCGGGGAGCAGCGCATCGCGATCAGCGTGACCAGGAAGGGTTTCGAGCCGGCCACGGTGAAGGTGCAGGCCGGCAGGCCCGTGGTGCTGGTCGTGACGCGCAGGGTGGAGAAGACCTGCGCCACCGAGATGATGATCAAGGACCACCAGATCCGGCAGGCGCTTCCCCTGAACAAGCCGGTCGAGATCCGCTTCACGCCCGGCAAGCCCGGGAAGCTCCGCTACGCCTGCGGCATGGACATGCTCGCGGGGGTCCTGGTCGTGGAGTAGCCGCGGGCCGCTTCCTGCGGCCTCACCAGAGTCTTCGGCGCCGGGGCCGCGGAATACCGCTTCCGTCAGGTGCTGTGCCTCCGGCTCCTCGCCTCGCTGGGGGCTGATGTACAGTTCCACAGTTCTTCGCCGGGCGAGGGCCTCGTGCGCGTGCGCTTCCGAGCTGGAGCGGGCGGGCACCCCAGCAGGACTCGACCCGCAGCCTCCCGATCGCGAAGCATCCTGCAGGAGAGGGCCGATGAGCATGCTGCGCCGGGATCCCACGACCGGGCGCTGGGTGGTGTTCAGCCCGGCCACGCCGCACACCCGCAGCGCCGGCGACCCGTGCCCGTTCTGCGCGGGGCACGAGTCCCTCACGCCGCCCGAGATCGTGGCCTGGGGCCGGCCCTCCAGAACCCCGGACCAGCCGGGCTGGAAGGTGCGCGTGGTGCCGAACGCGCGCCCCATGCTGCGCATCGAGGACCCGCTCGAGCGCCACGCCGAGCGCATGTACGACTGGGCCTCGGGCACCGGCGCGCACGAGATCGTGATCGAGTCGCCCGAGCACCGCGCCAGCCTCGCGGAGTTGCCGCGCGGGCAGCTGGCGCTGGCGCTCACCGCGTGGGCGGAGCGGATCCGCGACCT
>JACRPT010000077.1 GCA_016223045.1 Candidatus Eiseniibacteriota bacterium | reverse complement strand
GCTTGCTGTGACCGTCGAGACCGACGCACAATGCCATTGGGTTGCCCTCGCTTTCCTGGGGCATCCGTCATGGATGACCCTGTGGTCCGCCGCGGACCTTACCGCGGTCAGGGGGCAACCCGTCTTCATCGTTACGGGGACGATTGAGTCCCACGGGCCCGGCGAACTGCAACTGGCGCCGGGGGGAGTCGGGTGGCAGGGCGATTCATCCGCCCCGGGGCGGATAGAGGCACCCGCCCCGCGAGCCCGAGTGGCGCCCTTGTCGCCAGAGCGCTACGCGCTTCAGCTCACGGTCGGCCAGAGCACGTACGACAAGCTGCGCTATGCCCAGGACCTGCTCGGCCATCAGCTCCCCTCGGGTGCCCAGGACCTGCTCGGCCATCAGCTCCCCTCGGGGGACCTCGCCCGGGTGCTGGACCGCGCGCTCGAAGCGCTGATCGAGCAGCTCGAGCGGCGCAAGTTCGCGGCCAGCAGCCGGCCGCGTGCTCGCCAACGCCGCGCGAGCGCCAACCCGCGCCACATCCCCGCCCGGGTCAAGCGCGCGGTGTGGGAGCGCGATGGCGGACGATGCACGTTCGTCGCCGACACCGGTCGCCGCTGCCCGGCGCGCAAGCTGCTGGAGTTCGACCACGTCGAGGAGGTGGCGCGCGGGGGCCGCGCGACGGTGGCGGGGATGCGGCTGCGCTGCCGGGCGCATAACCAGTACGCCGCCGAGTGCGCCTTCGGGGCCGACTTCATGCGCCACAAGCGTGAGGCGGCTCGAGAAGCGGCGGCGCGACGCGCGGCGACTCGACGCGAGGCAGCGGCGCGCGCGCAGGCTGCCGCAGCGGAGCGCGAAGTGGCCCGGGCTGCGGCAGCGGCACGCGCACGCGCGGAGGAGGAGGTGCGCGCGCGGGCCGCGGCGGAGGCGGCGCGCACTCGTGCCGCCGCGGCGGAGGTGATCCCGTATCTGCGGCGGCTCGGGTTCCGCGCCGACGAGGCGCGTCGTGCCGCCGCACGGTGCGAGTCCGTTCCCGACGCCTCGTTGGAGGAGCGGGTGCGCGTCGCGCTGTCCTGCTTCGCGAAGACTCCTCGCGTCCGAACCGTGAGGACACTCCCGGCGCCGGCGTCACCCGCCTGAGCGGACAGCGGGAGGGCGTGGAGGCCGGTCCGGGCAACGCCGCCCGGGCAACTCCACCGAAACAAGTCGCGGGCGATGCCGCCAGCCTCACCACCACGATTCCCGGAAGCGCCGGAAGGAAGCTGCACCGGCCGACACGGGCGCATCGCTCTTCCCATCCCGGCGGCCCGTGGTGGCGTTACCTGATCGCGGAGCCAACCAGATCCACCGGCCGTCGGGTCGCCCGGCAAGGAGGACGGCTGCGCCACGCGGCAACGATTCGCTTGCTTCGCCCGGGCGGGGTGGCTAGTCTCCCCCGGACCTTTCCGCCCACCCGTTCGAGGAGGTTCCGCTCCACCCATGCCCGCGCGCGCCGCCACGTCCGTCCTGCTGCTGTCCGCCGCACTCGCCGCCATCTCCTCCCTCCCGGTCTCGGCCGGCCCGTGGATCCCGGCGCCGGGCGAGCACTACAGCGCGATGCAGGGCAGCGTGTTCACCGCCGACAGCCGGTACGACGGCGCCGGCACGCGGGTGCCGCTGGGCGGCTCGTGGGAGGAGCGCGCGCTGCTCTCCTACAACGAGCTCGGGTGGAAGAAGAAGACGAGCGTCGTGCTCGCGGCCCCCGCGACGAGCGTCACCGACCGCGGCGGCATCGGCGCCACCGAGCGCACCAGCACCGGGCTCGCGAATCTCCAGTTCGGGCTGCGCTACGCGCTCGCGCAGGGCGCCACCGCGGCGGCCGTCCAGCTCGACTGGGACGCGCCGCTCGGCTACGACCGGAACGCCTCGCTGCTGGGCGACGGGCTCCAGCAGCTCACCGCCTCGCTCCAGCTCGGCACGGCGATCGCGAAGCGCGGGTTCGTGGAGGCCGGCGCGGGCTACGGCTACCGGTTCCTCTCCGTCACGCAGAACGGCAAGACCGAGGCGGCCAAGCAGGACTGGGCCAATGTCGTCACCGCCTCGGCCGACCTCGGGCTGTGGCTCACGAGGAGCGTGCTGCTCGGCGGCCGCTACGGCGGCACGATCACGACCAGCCACGGCGACCTGTTCGCCGAGCGGAACCTGCACCTGGCGGGCCCGGTGCTGCTCTACCGGGTGGACGAGCGCATGGACCTGATGGCCGGCTCGTGGTCCACCGCGGCGGGGAAGAACACGCTCCACTACGACAGGGTGTACGTGGCCGTGGCGTTCAAGCAGACCCGTCTCGACCGGCTGCAGGGCTTCCTCGGCGGCTCGCGAAACCCCTGACCCAGGCCGCCGCCCCTCGAGCCCGGCCCCACGGGTCCCGGGAGAGCTGAACCATCGGTGACCTGAGAGGACGCCTGCTCCCCTACCTCGCCCGCTATCGGCGCGGCCTGGCGTGGGGCTTCCTGTGCGTCGCGCTCACCGACCTGATCTCGCTCACCCAGCCGCAGGTGTTGCGGCTCGCGGTGGACGATCTCTACCGCGGCGTCACCGCCGAGAAGCTCGGACGCTACGCGCTCATCCTGATCGGCATCGCGGTGGTGGCGGGCGCGTTCAAGTACTGGATGCGCCAGGCCGTAATCGGCGCCTCGCGGCACGTCGAGTACGACCTCAGGAACGACCTGTTCGGGCACCTCCAGCGCCTCCCGGTCGCCTACTTCCAGCGCGGGCGTACCGGCGAGGTCATGTCGCGCGCCACGAACGACCTCGCGGCCGTGCGCATGATGCTGGGCCCCGGGATCATGTACTTCGCGAACACCTCGGTGGTCGCGATCCTGTCGCTCGCGTTCATGCTGGCGATCAGCCCGCGGCTCACGCTCTACGCCCTGCTTCCGCTGCCGCTGGTCTCGCTCTCGGTCTGGTACTTCGGCGACCGCATCCACCGCCGCTTCGAGGAGATCCAGGCGCGCTTCGCCGCGATCTCGGCGCGCGTCCAGGAGAACCTGGCGGGCGTGCGCGTGGTGCGCGCGTTCGCGCGCGAGCCGCACGAACTCGACGACTTCCGCGCGCTCAACCGCGAGTACCTGGCGCAGAACACCACCCTCATCCGCACCTCGGGGTTCTTCTACCCCACGCTGGCGTTCCTCTCCGGGCTGGCGGCGCTGCTCGCGCTCTACCTCGGCGGCCGCGAGGTGGTGAAGGGGCGCATCACGCTCGGCCAGTTCGTGGCGTTCACCGCCTACGTCGGCATGCTCAACTGGCCGATGGTGGCGCTGGGATGGGTGATCAACCTGTTCCAGCGCGGCATGGCCTCGTGGGGGCGGATCGTGGAGATCCTGGACGAGCCCGCGACCGCCGGTCCCCCGGCGGCGGAGCCGCCGGCGCGCGCGCGCGGGACGGTCGAGTTCCGCCGGCTCACCTTCACCTACCCGGGTGCCGGGCGGCCCGCGCTGCGCGACGTGTCGCTCACGGTGCCGGCCGGCAGGACCGTGGCGCTGGTGGGACGCACCGGCTCGGGCAAGAGCACGCTGCTCGCGCTGCTGACGCGCGCGTTCGACCCGCCGCCGGGCACGGTGTACCTCGACGGCGTGGACGTGCTCGACCTCGGCCTCCACGCGCTGCGCGCGCAGATCTCCGCGGCCCCCCAGGACACGTTCCTGTTCTCCGCCACCGTGGCCGAGAACATCGCCTACGGCGTGGAGCGTGCGGCGCCCGCGGAGGTCGAGCGCGTCGCGCGCGTGGCGCGGCTGGACGGCGAGGTGCGCGCCTTCCCGCGCGGCTACGACACGCTGGTCGGCGAGCGCGGCATCACGCTCTCCGGCGGCCAGAAGCAGCGCACGGCGATCGCCCGCGCGGTGCTGCGCGACGCGCCGGTGCTGCTGCTCGACGACTGCCTCTCCAGCGTGGACACGCAGACCGAGGAGGCGATCCTCCGCGGCCTGCGCGCCGAGATGGAGGGCCGCACCACGCTCATCGTGTCCCACCGCGTGAGCACCGTGCGCGACGCGGACACCATCGTGGTGCTGGACGACGGCGCGGTGGTGGAGCGGGGTTCGCACGAGAGCCTGCTCGCGGCGGACGGCGCCTACGCCGAGCTGTACCGCCGCCAGCAGCTCGAAGAGGAGCTCGAAGCCTCGTGAGCGCGGACGACGAGGTCCTCGGCCGCGGCTACGACCACCGGCTGATGCGGCGGCTGCTCGGGTACCTGCGCCCCTACCGCGCGCAGGTGGCGCTCGCGGGGCTGGTCGTGCTGCTCGACGCGGCGGTCCAGCTCGCCGGTCCGTACCTCACGAAGGAGGCGATCGACAACGGCATCCGCCACCGCGACCTCGGCCACCTCGACCGCGTGGCGGTCCTCTACCTCGCGGTGCTGCTGGTGGGCTTCGGGCTCGGCTACCTCCACAACCAGATCATGCAGCGGGTCGGCCAGCACGTGATGATGGACCTGCGCATCACGCTGTTCCGCCACCTCCAGCGCCTGCCGCTGTCCTTCTACGACCGCAACCCGGTCGGCCGGCTCATGACGCGGGTCACCAACGACGTGGATGTCCTGAACGAACTGCTCGCCGCCGGCGTGGTCGCGATGTTCGGCGACGTGTTCGCGCTCGCCGGGATCCTGATCGCGATGTGGCGGCTCAACGCCGAGCTGCTCGGCGTGGCGTTCTCGGTGCTGCCGCTCATCTTCATCGTGTCGCTCACGTTCCGCGCGCGCGTGCGCCGCTCCTTCCGCGACGTGCGCACCCGGCTCGCGCGCATGAACGCGTTCCTCAACGAGAACCTGACCGGCATGGGCACGGTCCAGCTCCTGAACCGCCAGGCGCGCAACCACGAGGCGTTCCGCCGCATCAACGCCGGCCACCGCGACGCGAACCTCGAGGCGGTGTTCTACCACGCGGTGGTCGACCCGGCGCTCGCGCTCGTCGGCGCGCTCGCCGTGTCGCTCATCGTGTGGTACGGCGGCCGCCAGGTCATGTGGACCGGGATCACGCTCGGCACGCTGGTCGCGTTCATCCAGTACACCCAGCGCTTCTTCCGCCCGATCACGGACCTGAGCGAGAAGTACAGCATCGTCCAGCAGGCGATGGCCTCCTCCGAGCGCATCTTCGACCTGCTCGACACCCCCGCCGACCCGGCGGCCGCCGCGAGCCTCGAGGGCGAGCGCGCCGCAGCGGCCGCGCCCGCGGACGGCGACGGCGCCGGGGCCGCGGCCAGCGTGCTCGAGGGCCGCATCGAGTTCGAGGGCGTGTGGTTCGCCTACCAGGGGGAGGACTGGGTGCTCCAGGACGTCTCACTCGCGGTCGCGCCCGGGGAGAAGGTCGCGCTGGTCGGCGCCACCGGCTCGGGCAAGACCACGCTGGTGAGCCTGCTGCTGGGCTTCTACCGGCCGCAGCGCGGCGTCATCCGCGTGGACGGCCTGCCGCTCGAGGACTGGGACGTGCGCGCGCTGCGCAGCCACGTGGGGCCGGTGCTCCAGGACGCCTTCCTCTTCTCGGGGACCATCGCCGGGAACCTCTCCCTGGGCGACGCCGCGCTGCCGCGCGAGACGCTCGAGCGCGCCGCGCGCGAGGTCCACGCCCACCGCTTCATCGAGCGCCTGCCGGGCGGCTACGACGCCGAGGTGCGCGAGCGCGGCGCGACGCTCTCGGCCGGCGAGCGCCAGCTGCTGGCCTTCGCCCGGGCGCTGGCGCGCGACCCGCGGCTGCTGGTGCTGGACGAGGCCACCTCCTCGGTGGACACCCACACCGAGGTCCTGATCCAGGACGCCCTCCGGCGGCTCATGCGGGGCCGGACGTCGCTCGTCATCGCCCACCGGCTCTCCACCATCCAGGACGTGGACCGGATAGTAGTCCTCCACCACGGGCGGGTCCGCGAGGCCGGGACCCACGCCGAACTGCTCGCCCGCGACGGCATCTACGCCCGGCTCTACGAGCTGCAGTACCTCGGGGAGCGCTCCCTGCGGGCCCGTCTTCCGGCGGAACCGGGCGGGACCGCGGGCATCCAAAGCTCACACCGCTGACTCCCGGCCGGACCGGACGCCGCCAGGGGTCGGACGGCTGATGGCGTGGCCGGTCCGGCGGGCCTTCCGGCGTTGACTCCGGCAGGACCGGGTCCTGGCCTCGCTCGACACCGCACCTACTCCCTCCCACCCCACAGGAGGCCGGGCATGCAGCTTGGTAAGAAGATTCGGGATCTGCGGTTGCGCCGGGGCCTGACGGTCCAGCAGCTCGCGGTCGCGAGCAGGCTGTCCAAGGGCTTCATCAGCCAGGTCGAGAACGACCGGACCTCGCCTTCCCTTTCCACCCTTCGCGACCTGGCGTCCGCGTTGCAGACGTCCGCGGCGTACCTGGTCGTCGAGGAAGACCAGGTGCCCAGCGTGGTCCGCGCGGACGAGCGCCCGCGGATGCACGTCGGGGGCAACGCCTCGAAGGTCGAGGTGCTGTCGGCGCAGCCCAAGCGCAACCTCGAGCTGCTCCTGGCGGAGCTCCCGCCGGGCCTCAGCGCCGGCGACAAGCGGCACTACCACCACGGCGAGGAATGCCTGCTGTGCCTCGAGGGACGGGTGAGCCTGATCTGCGGCGATCACCACCTGGTCCTCGAGACCGGGGATTCCTGCCACTACGACGGGCGGGTGCCGCACGCCATCGAGAACATCGGACCCGTCACGGCGCGCGTCGTCATCGCGATCACGCCGGCGGCGTTCGAGCCCATCATCCGGGTGCGCGAGTCGCGTCCGGAGGTGAATGGCTCTACATTGGAGGTCGGATCGCTCGCCTGACGGAGACCCCTCTGCACGTTGCGCGTCCACGGCGGCTCGTCCCGGCCGCCGTTCGCGTTGGAGGGCCATGGGGCCGCTGAGCAGCACGCTCGATGACTACCGCGAGGCGCTGAGCCTGTTCTCGCGCCCGGCGCGGCGCTTCCTGCTCGGGACCTTCCTCGCCTGGGGCGCGCACGGCATCTCCTCCGTGCTGTTCAACCTCTACCTGGTCGAGGGGCGTTTCCCGGTCTCGTTCGTCGGCCAGACCATCTCCATGAACGGGCTGGGGCTCGCGCTGATGGCGCTGCCCGCAGGCGTGCTCGCCGACCGCTGGGGGCGCCGGCGCTGCCTCATCCTGGGCGCGCTGCTCGAAGGCGCGGCCACGCTGGTGCGGGTCACGGTGCTGTCGCCCGCCGCCATCCTCGGCGCCTCGCTCGCGATCGGCGCCGGGCAGTCGCTCTACGCCATCGCCGCCGCGCCCTTCATCGCCGAGCACTCGACCCCGCGCGAGCGCACCTACCTGTTCTCGGCCTTCTTCGCGGTCGAGCTGCTGGCGGGCGTGGCGGGGAGCATCTTCGGCGGCTGGGTGCCCCCCGTGCTGCGCGCGTTGCCCTCGGGCTTCGCGCCCTCGCTGCTCGGGAGCTACCGCGCGACGCTGGTGGCGGCCGCGCTGTTCGCCGCGGCGGGGGCGCTGCCGATGGCGATGCTGCGCGGCTTCCGCGAGGGTGCGGTGGCGCGCGAGGCCACGGACGCCGACCGCGCGGCCAGCCGCAAGCTCTGGCCCATCGCGCTGAACGCCCTGCTCATCGGCATGGGCGCCGGGCTCGTCATCCCGTTCATGAACCTCTACTTCGCGCGACGCTTCCAGTGCTCGAGCGGCCAGATCGGCCTGTTCTTCTCGGTGGCGCAGGTGGCGACCGCCGTGGCGACCCTGCTCGGCCCCGCGCTGGCGCGCCGCTTCGGGCGGCTCAGGACCGCCACCGCCTCCGAGCTGCTCTCCCTGCCGTTCCTGATCACGCTCGGCGCCGAGAAGCGGCTCGACATCGCAGTGGGCGCGTTCTGGCTGCGGGCGGTGCTGATGCAGGCCAGCACCCCGCTCGTCAACGCCTTCATCATGGAGTCGCTGCCCGTCAGGCTGCGCGCCCGCTCGGCCAGCCTCAGCAACACGGTGTGGAACGCGGGCTGGGCGGCGAGCGCCACCCTGAGCGGGTGGGTCATCCAGCGCTTCGGCTACGACGTCCCGTTCTACGTGACGGCGGCGCTCTACGCCGTCGCGGCGGTCACCTTCTACCTGAGCTTCCGCGGCAGCCCCGAGGGCGGGAGCCTGCCGCCGCTCTCCGAGGAGGCCCGCGGAGTGCGCGGCGAGGGTCCGGGGACCGAGTAGCACGGACCGCGCAGCAAGTCCTTGCGCCGGGCGTCGCGGCGGGGCTAGCCTCGGCTCCGGAAGCCTGGCACGACGCCGGGTCCCCACGGGAGGGAACCCATGAAGCGACTCATCCTCCTCATCCTGCTCGCCGCGGCGGCGTGGTACGGCTACAAGCACTACCACGAGCTGCTGGACCGCCGGTCCGGGCACGACGCCGTCATCGAGAACCACACCGGGCGCGAGATGCAGCGCGTGCGGCTCACCGCGGACGGGAAGACCTACGTGAAGGAGACGATCGCGGACGAGTCGTCCGCCGTGATCGCCTTCAGGGTCGAGAACGACGCCACCTTCACGCTCGTCTGGGAGTATCCCGACGGCAGCGAGCACCGCTGGAGCGGAGGCATGGTCCCGGTGGGCCCGATGCTCCAGCGCCACTACCTGGCGGTGGACGGGGACGACTCCGTCCTCTACCGGGCCGAGAACAAGGTCCTGCCGGCGAAGTAGGCGAAGTTCCCGCAGCGGCTGTGCGGGAACGGGCCGGGCACTGCGGACTGCCCCCGCAGCCCCGCGAGCCCCTATTCCGGCTGGTCGAGGTAGAGTTCCTTCTCGTCGGGGCTGTAGCCCAGGAGCTCGGTGTAGCGGCCCCAGTCGATCACCGTCTTCAGGACCGCCTCGGAGTCCTCCGCGGGGAGCTGGAGGGCGAACATCTCCAGGAACGCGTCCTCGTGCTCGCGCTGGTGCTCGACGCGGTGGAGCGCCTCGACCACCGTGCGGAACAGCGGCAGCCGCTTGATCTGCTGCTTGAGGAGCTTCTTGCGCGCGTTCACCTTCGCCCGCAGCAGCTCCTTCCCCGTCGCGGTGAGCACCACGTCGGCGCCCGGCGTGACCACCAGGTCGAGCATCTCGGCGGCCTTCAGGACCATGAGGATCTCGCCGAACTCGAAGTTCACGTCGCGCGCGAGGCGGAAGACGTCGTAGCGCCCGCCGGCGTCGTCGAGCACCTCGAGGAGCCCGATGATGCGGGAGATGCTGACGTGGGGGACGGGATCGATGGCCATGGTGCGCGTCAGGCGACCGCGCTGGTGCGCCGCTCCGCGGCCTCGGCGGCGAGGCCCTGGCGCTTGATCTTCCCCGTCGTGGTCTTGGGGAACTCCTGCCGGCGCACGATCACGCGCTTGACGCGCTTGTAGGGCGCCAGCAGCTGGCAGCGCGTCTCGACCTCGCGGCGCAGCACCTCCTCGGCGAAGGCGTCGTCGAACGCGCGGCCCTGGGATCGCGCCAGCGCCTCGAGCGCCTGGAAGTCGGGGAACACGTGGGCGTGGACCTCCTCGCGCTCGCCGCGCGGGTCGCGTCCTCCCACCACCACGACTTCGAGGATGTAGGGGCAGTTGCCGAGGTGGATCTCGACCTCTTCGGGGTAGATCTTCTTGCCCGCGGCGGTGGCGATCATGTTCTTGAGCCGCCCGGTGATCTTCACGCGCCCGTCGGCCGTGATGCGGCCGAGGTCGCCGGTGAAGAACCAGCCGTCGCGCAGCACCTCGGCGGTGGCCTGCGGGTTGCCGAAGTAGCCCAGCATCACGTTGGGCCCGCGCACCACGATCTCGCCGTTCCGCTCGGCATCGGGCTCGGCGATGCGCACCTCGACGCCGGCGAGCGGCCAGCCCACCGCGCCGGGGCGCGGATGGTCGGGCCGGTTCGCGGCCACCACCGGCGCGCACTCGGTGAGGCCGTAGCCCTCGAGCACCGGCCAGCCCAGGTCGATGAAACCCCAGAACACCTCGTCCGGGAGGGCGGCAGCGCCCGAAACGAACATGCGCAGCCTCCCCATCCCCGACTTCTCGCGCAGCGGCCTGAGCAGGCGCTTCCCGAGCTGCGCGCCGGTGGTCCAGCGCGCCAGCCGGGTGATCCCGAGCAGCGTGCGCGCGAGCAGCCGCCGGGCGAGCGGCGCCTCGGCGATGCCGCGGTGGATGGCGGCGAGCAGCTTCTCGTAGAGCAGCGGCACACCCAGGATGAGCGTCGCCCCCGAGCTGCGCATGTCCTCGCGCAGCTCGTTCGACTTGAGCCCGCGCGCGTACGCCACGCTCGCGCCCACCCGCAGCGGGCACAGGAAGCCGCCGGTGGACTCGAACGTGTGGTGCAGCGGGAGCACCGAGAGCAGGCGATCGCCGGGCCCGAACTCGAAGGTGCGCGCCACGCCCTCGACGTTGTAGAGCAGGTTGGCGTGCGAGAGCATGACGCCCTTGGCCTGCCCGGTGGTGCCCGACGTGAACAGCAGCACCGCGAGGTCGGTGGGGCTCGCGCGATCGGGACGCGGTCGCTCGTCCGGGTGGCGCTGCTGGGCCGCGGGCCACGAAGGCAGGTCCCCGGCGTCGTCGAGCGAGACGAGCTGGAGGTCGGGTCGCCGCGCCGTCCGCGCCTGCTCCACGACCGGGCGCTGGCGCGCGCTCACGATGCAGTGGGTCGCTCCGGCGGTGGCGAGGATCTCGCCCACCTCCTGCTCCTTGAGCAGCGCGTCGAGCGGCACCACGACCGCACCGGCCTCGAGCGCGGCGAGGTAGGCGAGCCCCCACTCGGGGCGGTTCTCGCTCTGGAGCGCCACGCGGTCGCCGGGCCTCACCCCCGCGCTCTCGAGCAGCGCGGTGAAGGCGTGCATGCGGCGCGCCGCCTCCGCGAACGTCGTCACCTCCCACCCGGAGGCCGTCCAGCGCAGCAGGAATGGCGACTCCCCGTACTGGCGCGCGGCGAAATCGGCGAGCTGTGGGAGAAGGCGGACGACGGGAGCGGGCGCCGGTGAGGGACGCGGGGCTGGTCGCACCGCAGGACACTAGCACCCGTGTCAGAAACCGGTCAAGAACCGGACTCGCCTTCGGGGTGCTCGGATCCGGCCGCCGCGGCGCGCCGCCGGAGGGGTCGGGCCCTACGACCTGCGCCGCGCCACCACCAGGTGCGCCAGCACCTCCCGCGGGCTGGAGAACAACCGGTCCATGATCTCCGCGGCGACCTGCACGAGCACGTAGAGGGCGCGCACCGGCAGCTCGGTCAGGACCCGCGTGGGGCCGCGATTGACGCGGTTGAGCGCCGCGATGGTCGAGAGCCCCACGCGCGCCCACAGCCCGCCGATCGGGAGGAACTCCACGGGCTCGAAGCCGGCGCGCTCGAGCAGCCACGCCGCGCCGTAGCGGGTGAAGCGGAAGTAGTCGTGCGGCTCGTCGTGGAGCGGCGCCATCTGCGTGAACTCGAGGAGCAGGACACCGCCGGGCCTGAGCACCCGCCGCGCCTCCTCGAGCATGCGCAGCGGCTCGGGCAGGTACGTGAGCATCGAGAGCCCGAGCACCGTGTCCACCGAGCCGTCGCGGAACGGCAGCTGCTCGGCGCGCGCGTAGGCGTCGGGCTGCGTGCCGGCCAGGAAGCGCGAGGCCGCGAGATCGGTGCCCAGGTAGCGCTCGACGCGCCCTTCGAACAGGCGCGCGAACGGCCGCGAGCCGCAGCCCACGTCGAGCAGCACGCCGCGCGCGTGGAGCCGCGCCTTCTCCAGCGCGCGGATGATCTTGTGGTTCGCGAGCCAGTTGAACTTCCACACCGACCACCTGCCGGTCGGCGTGCGCGCCAGGGAGCCCATCACGCCGCTCATTCGCGCCTCCACTCGACCATCGCCGCGCCGCGCTCCAGGCGCACCACCACCTCGCGCCCCTCGAGCGCCGCGCCCGCCACCGCGCTGCTCGCGCCCGTCACGCCGGCCGGCGCCGGGAAGCGCACGGTAGCCGATGCACCGGGCGAGCGCACCAGCGCGCCGCGCGTCGCGACCGGGCGCGCCGACCAGCCGCGCTCGAGCAGCTGGCGCACCTCGGCGTCGGTGAGGAACCAGGCGCCGTCCGCCGTGAGCCGCGAGAGCAGGTCGCGCAGCGCCGCGCGCCCGGCCTCGGACCACGCAGCGTCGAGGTGCGCGTAGTTCAGGCGATGCGTGCTCACGATCGCCGGCTGCCCGCGCCGCCACGCCGCGCGCACCGCGCGGTGCGCCGCCGCGGCCCCCAGCGGCGCGCCGGGGGCGGCGGTCCCGCGGGGCTCGAAGGCGATGCGCGGCGGCAGGTAGAAGCGCGCGCCCGCGCGGAGCGGCCAGCGGTGGCGGTGGATCAGGCGCCGCAGGCGCGGCAGCGGCCCCGCGCGCTCGGCGTGGCCCTGGAGCGTGGTGACGCCGAGCCGCCCGGCGTCGTCCTCGAGCCGCTCGTCCCAGCGGTAGTCGGGCGGGCAGAGCGACGACGGCGCCCGGCCGAACAGGCTGCCGAAGCGCTCGACCGCGAGCGCGACGCCGCGCGAGCGCCGGTCGGCGGGCTCGGACGGGTCGAACTCCCCGCTCGCCTCGACGGCGGCGCACACCAGGCACTGGGCCTCGAAGGCCGCGAGCGCGTCGGCATCGCCGCGGCGCAGCGCCGAGAGCCAGGCGTGCTCGGGCAGGTGGTGGAGCCCGTGCAGCTCCGGCCACCACGCGCCGGCCTCGATCGCCTGCTCGACCTGCGCCCACATCCCGGGCCGCCGCCAGCGCGCGGGCGTCTCGGGCAGGAAGACCAGCGGGAGCGCATCGCAGTCGAAGCGCGGCGCGGCGAGCCCCGCGTAGTCGGGCGCGGCCATCACGGTGTTGGCCTGCCACGCCGGCGCGACGCCGTCGCCTCCGCGGAACTCGAGCAGGGTGGCGGCGAGCAAGCGCACGTCGGCCGCGCTCTCGAGCGTGGAACGTGCGTAGGCCCGCCCCGCCGGCGAGCGGAACGCGGGGGTGCCGGCCAGCGCGCGGTGCGCGTCCTCGTCCGCGGACCACGCGCACAGCCCCCAGTCGTCGCTTTCGAAGACGACCGCCTTCAGGCGGCCCCAGTCGAGGTTCACGCGCGGCTCCCGCTCATGGAAGGAGCGGCACTATAGCACGGGGCCCGCGCACGCAGACGCTGCTTGCGTGCGGGCGGCGCGCGCGACCAGAATGTCCGGCGACAGCACCCACGCCCACCACACGGGGGAGACGTACATGAGCCGCGCCTGCATGCTCTCGCTGACGCTGATCGCGCTCTCCGGCTGCGTGCGCGCGCCGCAGGACCCGGCGCGCGAGCGACCCAGCGCGTTCTGCGAGGCGGTTCGCGGACAGAACGTCGGCATGCTCGCGGAGCGCGCGCTCGGCCGGACCAGCTTCAACGGCTGGGTCTCGGACGGCACGCGCAACGACCATCGCGAAGGCCGCGCGTGGGTCGTGCACTACGAGTCGGGGACCGACCTGAACGTGGTGACCGGCGAGCCCGAGGCGCTGGTCCCGGCGCTGCGGCGCGCCGTGGACAGCCTGGCCGCCGCGGGCCACGTCGCCGTGCTCGGGCGCGTGGCGGGGCGCGACCACTTCTCGCTGGCGTACCAGGCCGGGAGGCGCGCCGGGACGCTGGAGGTGCGCGGCTGGCCGGGTGATCCCTCGGAGAAGCGCGTCGGGAACTACCGGGTGCGCCTCACCCTCGACGAGCGGCCCGCGGCCGCCGGCTCGCGTGCGACCTCCCGATAACCCCGGTCCTGGGTCGCCTGCCGGGCCCCGGGAGGCCGCGCCCGCCGGGCGGGCAGCCGGGGAACCGCCGGACCGCGGGCCACGTCCCGCGGCCGCCGACCGACGGGCGGCCGCTCCCGCCGGGCGGGCGTCCGGAGAACCGCCGGGGACGCAGTCGGGGCGGGCCTCGGGTCCGACGCGGCCGGGCGCACGCGTCACGCTCGCGGTGCTGCTCGCCGCCGCGTGCTTCTGGACGCTCGATCTCGGCGTGCTGCGCGCCGGGACACCCGATCCGCTCGACGACACCTGGGAGTACGGCGTGGCCGCGCGGCACCTGCTCGCGGGCGAGGGGTTCCGCACCAGCGTGATCCACCCGCCGCTCTGGACCCTGCGCGACGCGCACCTCACGGTGCCCGTGCTGGTCCACGGGCCCCTGCTGCCGCTCCTGCTCGCGCCGCTGCTCGGCGCCTTCGGCCCCGGCCTCCTCGACCGGATCGCCGTGCTCGCCGCGCTGCTCGCCACGCTGGCCGCGCTGCTCACCTTCCGTCTCGGCCGGCGCCACTTCGGCGAGCCGGTGGGGATCGCGGCGGCGCTGCTCTTCACGCTCGCGCCGCTCACGCTGCGCGCGGTCCACCACGACGTCTCGCTGGCGCTCGGCGCCGCGCTCTTCATGCTCGCGCTCGACCTGCTGGCGCGCGAGCGGCCGCGCGCTCTCGCCGCCGGCCTCGTCCTCGGCGCGGCCTGCCTCACGCGACCCGAGATGCTCGTGGCCGCGCCGGTGCTGGCCGTCCTCGCGGGCCGCCGCGGCCTGCGCGCGCTCCTGCCCGGCATGGTCGTGGTCGTGGCGCCCTGGTGGTGGCACGCCTTCCGCGCCACCGGCTCGCCCCTGTTCAACCTCTCGGGCTACCTGGCGGCCGGCTACTCGGTGCGCTGGCCCGGACTCACCATCCTGCGCGACTTCGACCTCGCACCCGACCGCTGGCCGCAGACACTGGCCGCCGCGCTGCCCTCGCTCCCCGCGAAGTGGCTCGAGAACCTGCCGCACGTCCTCAAGCGCGCGCTGCTCGTGCCGACCGGGGCGACCGGCTGGCTCGCGGCGGGCGGAGCCATCGCCGGGCTCGCTTCGACCACGGGCCGCCGGGTGACCGCGGTGGCGCTGGCCTGCACGGCGATCCCGCTCGCTGTCATGACCGCGACGCTGTACGACTCGCGCTACCTCACGCCCTTCCTGCCGCTGTGGGCGCTCGCGGCGGCGACCGGGATGAGCGCGATCGCCGCGCGCGCCCCGCGCTGGGCGCGGCGCCCGCGCGCCTGGATCGGGCTCCTGCTCCTGCTCGCGCCGCTGCTCGGCGCCTTCGGCCCCGGCCTCCTCGACCGGATCGCCGTGCTCGCCGCGCTGCTCGCC
>JACRPT010000076.1 GCA_016223045.1 Candidatus Eiseniibacteriota bacterium | reverse complement strand
GGGCGTTCCGGTACTTGCCCGGGCGGGACTCACACCCGCTGGTTCGGTGTAGCGGGAACGATCCGAAGATCGTTCGTCAGGACGCACCATGCGGGGAGGCTACCGACCCGTCCGCGGTGCGTCCAGCGCGCGGGTTCGCGGTCTGGGGGGTGCGCGAGGCTCACGCGGCTCTGCCCCCCGCGACCGCATCGCGCAGCACGCGCAGGGTCGCCTCGGCGGTCCGCCCATAGGTCATCCCGGCAGCGAGCCGCCGGCCTGCTTCCCCCAGGAGCGTGCGCGCGTCGCGATCGGCAGCCAGGCGCCGCACCTCGCCCGCCCATGCCTCCGGGCTGTCGGGAGCGACGAGCCGCGCGCCACCGGACCCGATCTCGCGCAGCGTCGGGATGTCCGCCGCCACCGCGGCGAGCCCGCGGTCGAACGCCTCGACGAGCGGGAAGCCGAAACCCTCGTAGAGGCTCGGGAACAGCACCAGGTCGGCGTGGGCATAGAGCCACTCCAGCTCGCCCTCGTTCACCCAGCCGAGCCCCACGACGCCTCTCGCGCGAGCCCGCGCCGCGAGTTCGGGGAGCGAGGGGTAGCGGCGGTCGACAGGGCCGGCCGAGACCAGCCGGAGTGGCGGCGCCTCGCCGAATGCGGCCCACGCGTGGGCGAGCACGTCGAGGTTCTTGCGTGGCCGGTTGTCTCCCACGACCAGCGCGTAGCGGCCGTCCGGCAGCGCCAGCGGCCGGCGCGGCGCGGCGGCGGCGCGGCGTGTCGGCGTGCCGAGGCGGATGCAGGTCACGCGTGCCCCCGGCATCCGCATCAGCTCGACGATCTCGCGGCGGCTGAACTCGCTGCTGGTGATGATGAAGCGGGCCCGCCGCGCGCGCTCCAGGCTCCAGCGGTAGATCGCTCCGCGCACCGGGGAGAGCCCGCCCGGCATCCGCAGCGGCCACAGGTCGTGGATGGTGAGCACGCACGGGCAGGGTGCGCCGACGGGCAGGAAGAAGAAGGGGCTGAGGTAGACGTCAGGGCGCAGCTTCCGCAGCCACGCTCCGACCTGGACCGGCCCCAGCGGGTGGAGGGGACCGTACCGGCGCTCGACGAGCGTCACGCGTGGATGCGCCGCGATCAGCGACGGGTCGTAGCGCCGATGCTCGAGGCGTGGATCCCACAACACGACGTAGCGCTCTTCGCCCGGCAACTCGAGGAGCGCCTCGATCAGGCACCAGGCATGGGTGCCGATGCCGGTGAAGTGGTCCGCAGCGTAGCGCAGGTCGTAGGCGATGGTCACGAGGTTGCGCATCGTAGCTTCGCCGCCCGGAGAAGTCCACGCCCGCAGATCCGTCGCGAGCGAGGCCTCCGCGCGCGGGGATTGCGGTGCGGGGAATGGGCCGCTACCCTCGTGCACCGTGACCCGACCTTCGAACCCCGCTCCCGTCCTCGCCGCGTGAATCACGCCGCCGCCACCGGCGCCCTCCGCGACCGGCCGCTGCTGACCGGCGCCGCCATCGCCGTCGCCGCCACCGTGATGGTGAGCGTCTGGCTCGGGCTCGGCCTGCTCTCGCTGCCCGGGCTCCTGCTCCTGCTCCTGGCCGTGATCGGGGGCGGCGTGCTGTTCCTTGGGACCGCCCCGGGGCTCCTCGCAGTCCTCGGGCCCGCGCTCATGCCGCTCGGGCTGGTCTGGATCGTCTTCCCGTACGAGATGGCCTTCGGCGTGCTCGCCCTGCTCGTGGTGCTGCGCGGGCTCGAGCTGCGCGCCCACTGGCTGCTGCGCCTCGAGCGCCTCGAGTTGGCCAACCTCACCCTGGTGGCGTGGGCGCTGTTCACGGGCTTCTGGTGCACCGACCCCGGTCTCTACTTCCTGGGCGCACGCCGGTTCCTGGAGGGCGCGGCGAGTCTCTGGGTGGCCTACCGCTTCGCCCGTCTGGTCCCGCGCCGGATGTTCGAACTCGGGCTCGTGGCCTGCTCGATCGCGCTCTCGACCAGCGCGCTGGCCAGGTACCTGTCCCGCGGACTCAGTCCCGAGCGCGTGATCTTCGACCGTGCGTCGGCGACCAACCTGGGCTGGGGGACCGCGAACTTCATCGCCACTCTCCTGCTCATCCTCACGCCACCCATCATCGTCATGGGTCTGCGCGCCCGGGAGCGCTGGCTGCGCGGGATCGCATGGCCCACCGCTGCGCTGAACGGACTTCTTCAGGGCGTGATCGCGTCGCGCGCCGCGACCTTGCTGTTCTTCGGGGGGCTTCTGACGCAGTTCACGGGTGGCCGCACGCGGCGCCACTGGCTGGGTGCGACGGTCGTGGTCGCGGTGATGGCGCTGCTCCTCGCCAGCCCGCTCGGGCAGATGCTGATCGTGCGTTTTCAGAATCCCCGGGAGCTGGGTAGCATGGTGGTGCGAGTCTGGTACGCGCGCGAGGCCTGGCAACGCACGCTCGTCGCGTTCCCCTGGGGTCTCGGCGTGAATCAGGGCCTTGCTCAGACCGATCACCTGCAGAACATCGACCCCCACAACTACTGGCTCGTGCTCTCCTCGGAGCTGGGTCTGCCGGGTGTCCTGCTCTGGATCGTGATCCTGGTGCTCCTGTGGCGGCGAATCGGCCCGCTCGTCGCGACTCCGGAGTGGCACGAGGTGGGCCGCGCGCTCCAGATCGCGTTCTGGTTGAGTCAGCTCCACACCCTCGTGGAACCGACCTTCCAGGGGCCGCAGTACCAGTACCTCTACTTCTGGGTCCTGGGTGGGTACCTCGGCTACTACGCCGTGAGCCGCGAGCGCACGGCAGCGCCTCAGCGCGGCCCTGCCGCAAGCAACGCACGGTAGACTTCGAACATCCGCTCGACCCAGCGGTCCCGACCGAAGGCGGCGGCGCGCGCGACACCGGCGGCGCCAAGCGCGGCCCGGTGGTCGGGGTCGCGCCACAGGGCGATCATCGCGGTCGCCAGAGCGTCCACGTCTCCGGGATCGACCAATGCCGCACCTCCGGCCGCGACTTCGAGCAGCGACGAGCGGTCGCTCGTCAGGCACGCCGCGCCACACGCCATCGCCTCGAGCAGCGGCAGCCCGAAGCCCTCATCGAGCGACGGGAACACGAACATCGTGCAGGCGTTGTAAAGCGCTGCCAGGTCTTCGTCGTCTCCGTCCCGCACACGGACCAGGGCGACCGCATCGCTCGAGGAAGCCAGCCGCGCGAGGATCGGCTCGACGTGCCAGCCATCGTGCCCGACGAGCACGAGCCGGCCCATGAACCCGGCGCGTCTCAGCCGCTCGAAGGCCGCCACCAGCCCGACGTGGTTCTTGCGAGGCTCGACGGTGCCCACGTGGAGGACGAACTCGCCGTCGAGCCCGAAGCGGTCGGCGACGTGCGCTGCCGCAGCCTCCCGCGGCAGGGGCCGGAACCCCGGGTCCACCGCGAGCGGCACGGTCTCGACGCGGGCCGGGTCGGCCCCGAGCTCGCGAATCACCTGACCGCGCACGTGTTCGGAGTCGCACAGAACGCGGTCGGCGTGGCGCACCGCGGCCGGGACGGTGTGGCGCAGCAGGAACCTGGTGCGGAATGGATGCCACTCCGGGTGCGAGAGGAAGGTCAGGTCGTGGATGGTGAGCAGCAGCCGAGCCTTCCCGAACAGGGGGCCGTGGCCCACTGGCGAGTGGAATACCGCGGGCCGGCCGTACCACGCGTCGGGACGCACGCCCAGGCGCGCGCTCGCCAGAAACAGCGCGCGCATCCGACGCGCACCGAACGGCAGCGGCCGCAGGCGCTCCGCCGGGTAGGCCGGCGGCTCGGCGCCGGTCAGGTGCCGCGGGTAGGCGAAGCCCACTGGCGGTGAGTCCGGCCGCGAGGCCAGCGCCTCCATGAGGTCGCGCACGTAGCGCCCGATCCCGCCGGCCGGATAGAGGGCCGCGAAGACGTCGAGCAGGACCTCGGGGCGGGTCAACGGTCCTCCCTCACGGCCGCACTGGCGGCGCGGCCACCGCGCCGACACCGCTCGCCGCGACGCCTGCCGCCTCCAGTTCGCGGCGGTAGAGGGCGAAGATCCGCGGTGCCCACCTCTCGAATGTGTAGGCCGCCGCGCGCGCCGGCCCCGGGCCAGCCACCCGGCCCCTCAGGTCCGGGTCCGTCCACAGCGCGGCGAGCGTCTCGGCGAGCGCTTCCTCGTCACGCGCCGGGACCGCGAGCGCGCAACCGGCGCCGAGCTCGAGCAGCGAGGCGTGTTCGCTGGTCACGCACGCCGCGCCGCACGCCATGGACTCGAGCAGCGGCATCCCGAAGCCCTCCTCGAGCGACGGGTACGCGCACGCGGTGCACGCTCCGTAGAGCGCTGCGAGGTCACGGTCGTCGGCGTCCCGGATGCGGAGGATCGCGCCCGCCTCGGGCGAGGTCTCGATACGCCGCTGGATGGGCCGCGTCTTCCACCCGTCCTGGCCCACCAGCACCAGCGGCCCGGGAAAGCCCGCGCGCCGCAGCCTCTCGAACGCCCCGATGAGGCTCAAGTGGTTCTTGCGCGGCTCGAGCGTACCGACGTGGAGGATGAACTCGCCGTCGAGCCCGAATCTCCGCTTCACGCGCGAGCGGGACGCATCGAGCGGCACCGGCGTGAAGCAGTGCCCGAGCGGCGGCGGGATCGTGACGACACGCGCCGGATCAACGCCCAGCACCTCGACCACGCGCCGGCCGATG
Organism: Candidatus Eiseniibacteriota bacterium; assembly: GCA_016223045.1. Lineage (GTDB taxonomy): Bacteria > Eisenbacteria > RBG-16-71-46 > RBG-16-71-46 > RBG-16-71-46 > JACRPT01. The sequence goes on along the minus strand of JACRPT010000076.1, from coordinate 21,325 downwards.
AACGCCGAGTGCGTGAGTACGACGCTTGCGTGTCGCGCGGCGTGCGGGATGGTGGCACGCAGGAACTGGTTCGCCCGGATCGGGTGCCACTCCGGGTGCTCGAGCGTGGTGAGGTCGTGCACGTGGTCGATGAGTCGGGTGCGATCGAAGGTCGGGCCGTAGCCGACCGGCGAGTGAAGCACCGCCGGCTCACCGAACATACGGTCGAAGCGCAACGGTGCCAGCGTCCCGGCGGTGTAGAGCAGGCGGAGCCGCCACCAGGGATGGGGCAGCTCGTGCAGCCGCTCGGGGCGGTATGCCGCCCGCGCCCGGTCGCGGAAGTTGCGCGGGAAGGCGAAGCGCGCCGGGGGCGCGCCCGGGAGCCCGGTGAGCGCCGCGGAGAGATCTCGCACATAGCGGCCGATCCCGCCGCCCGGGATCAGCCCGGCAAAGGCGTCCACCATGACCTCGGGACGCATCGGGCTTCAGCCCCGGGCGAGTCCGGAGGCCACCGGGCGCCGCCCGGTCACCAGCCCGCCGAGATCGCGCAGCTCGGCGAGCGAGAGGAACCCGCTCGCGAGCATGAGGACGGCGACCACCGCGAGGAAGAGACTCCCCGCTGTCCCGAGGCGCACCAGCGCTGCGGAGCGCGTCCACGACTCGAGCCCGGGATCCCCCGAGCCTGCCACCCACCAGGCCAGCGCCCCGGCGACCGCGGCGGCGAGCAGGGGTCGCGCCAGCACCTCGAGCGCGAAGCGGCCGACGGGTTCGCCCAGGTACCGGTGGAACAGCCACAGGAAATAGAGCGAGCCGACTGATGTGGAGAGGAACAGCGCCCACAGTCCACCCGCGAAGCCGAACCGCGGGATCAGGCTGAGGCTCAGGGCAAGGTGCAGCGCCATCGCCAGCACCTGGTAGCGCACCTCGAGCCCCGGCCGGCCCACGCCGCGGGCCACCGCGGTGCCCACGCCCGTAAGGATGTTGACCCCGAGCATCGCGGCGAGCGCGGTGGCCGCGAGCGCCGCGTCGCGATGGCCGGGGCCGAGCCAGGCCAGGAACAGCACCGGCGCGAGCGCGATCACCGCGGCGCTGATCGGGAACGCCACGGCCAGCACGTAGCGGCTGGCGCGGCGGTAGAGCCGCACGATCCGGGCGCGGTCCCCCTTGGCATCGAGGTGCGCGACTGCCGGCAGCAGCGGTGGCAGGAGCAGCGCCGGCACGGCCCACAGCGCCGAAGTCACGCGGAAGCCGAACTCGTAGCTCCCCACGGCAGTGAGCGACAGCATGGAGCCGAACAGCACCTTGTCGAGCTGGAACTGGAACAGCACGCCGAGGTTGACGATCTGGAGCGCCGCGCTGTAGCGCGTAAGGCGGTGGACCAGTTCCAGCTCGATTCGCGCGACCTCGAGACCGATCTCCGGGGCGAGCCGCCGCACGGTGAGGTGGCCGAGCAGCGTCCCGAGCAGCAGCGTCACTCCGGTATTGAGGAGCAGCGCGGTCAGACCGCCGCCGAGCGACAGCACCGCCCACACGCCGAAGAGCTGGACCAGGGTCACCACCATGGAGATCCGGTTCCACAGGTCAATGCGGTGGAGACCGCTCAGCACCGAGGACATCAGCATGTAGGCGTTGAGCAGGCCGTAGACCACCGCGGCCATCACCAGCGCAGCGGAAGCCTCGGGGCGCAGCGCCGGCGGGATGCGGAAGAGGTCGAGCAGCGGCCCGCGCAGCAGCGCGATCGCCGCTACGAAGAGCAGGCTCAGCACGCCGTAGAGGATGGCGCCGGTGGTGAAGACGCCGCGCAGCGCAACGCGGTCCCCCGAGGCGCGGAACTCGGCCACGAACTTCGTGAGCGCGCTCGACAGCCCGAAGTCGAACGCGAGGTAGATCCCCGAGACCACGGTGAGCAGGGACCACAACCCGAAGCGTTCGGGTCCGAGGTGGTGGAGCATGAAGGGGGCGACCAGCGTCCAGCCCAGGACATAGACGAAGCGCCCGAGGAGGTTGAGGATCGAGTTGCGTGCGATCTGGCGGTCGAGCGCCGGCGGAGTTGCGGCCCCCGCCGCTCCCTCAGGCTCCGGCCGCGGGCGCGCCGTCCCGCTGTTGCTCATGCACCCCGTTCCACGCCCGTTCCCGGCCGCAACGCGAGCCACACCGCCGAGCCGACCAGGGCCAGCAGGCCCGCGGCCGCGGCCAGGATGACCTTGCGCGGGCGGCTGTGGCGCTCGGGCGGGACGGCAGAGTCGAGGACCTGCACGGTCGGCGTGTCCATGGTCTCCCGCACGCGCGCCTGCTCCAGCTCGGCGGTAAGGAGCAGGAAGAGCTGCTCCTGGACCTTGTCGTCGCGGATGAGCCGCGCCAGATCGGTCTGGAGAGCTGGCAGCGCGGCGATCCTCTGGTTGAGCTGGTCCAGCTCGCTGCGGGTCTGCACGATCTGCTCGTTGTCCTCGCGCAGGTAGCCGCGCAGCAGGCCGAGCCGTACCTCGAGCATGATCTTCCGGGCCATCAGGTTGGCCGAGGCCGATACGTCGGTCGAGCCCAGGGAAGTGGGCGCCACGGCGTGGTGCACCTCCTGGTATTCGCGCAGGCGAGCCTCGCTCAAGCGCAGCAGCGAGTCGGTCTCGGCCACGCGCCGCTCGAGGAAGATCCGAGTGCGGTGGGCCTGCGTGTTCCGCTTCTCGATGTTGTAGCGGTCGAGCGCCACGAGGTACGCGTTCGCCATCGCGGCCGCCCGTCTCGCGTCGCGGTCCTCGACGCTCACGCCGATTGTGCCGTCCGGATTGAGCTTGACCCGGGTATGGGTCTTGAGCTCCTTGAGCGTCTTCTCGAGGCTCTTCTTCCGGTAGACGCGCCGGAGGTCGAATGCCAGCACCACCTCCTCCTGCACGGTGCGGCTCGAGAGGATCGCCTTGTAGATGTCGGCGGGCGTGTAGTAGTCGCCCAGGATGCCGAACGCAGGGAACTTGGTGAGGGCGCGCTGCGCGAGGCTCATGTTCGAAAGCAGATCGCTCTCCTCCGGCGGCAGGATGGTGGCGGTCGCGCGATACCACCTGGGGAGCAGGAACGCGACGCCGAGCGTGAGAAGCGCGGCGGCGAGCGACGTGGCCGTCACCCGCAGCCGGTGCCGCCAGGCGCGGGCCATCAGCACACGCAGGTCGAGCAGCTCAGGCACGGGGCTCCCGGAAGCGTCCATGTCGCTCATCTCACGCTCCGAATCGCGATGATGATGGTGGCGATGCCGGCCAGCGTGGCGAGCACGTCGCGCGCCTGCTGGAACACCGTGATATCGGGTTTCTCGGGCACCCAGACGAAGTCGCCCGGATCGAGCGCCCTCACGTTGCGCGCCAGCAGGGTCTGCCCGGTCACCGCGCGCGTCACCCGCACCTTGCCGCGCCAGGCACGGTCCGTGAAGCCGCCGGCCTGGGCAACGTAGTCCTCGATCTTCTGGCCGCGCACGTAGCTCAGGATCCCCGGCCGGCGCACTTCGCCGTCCACGCGGATCGAGGAAACCAGCCGATCCACCCGCACGACGTCGCCATCGCGCACCAGCAGATCGAGGTTCTTGTCTCCCTGCAACCGGGCCCAGTCCACGCGGTAGTCTTCGCGCAGGCCCGCGAGCTTGGTGCGCAGCATCTCGTACTCGGTCGCGGTGAGATCATTGCGCGACAGGCGCAGCAGGCGCTCGAGCTCGGCGTCCTTCTCCCCGGAGAGCGGGCTGCGGCGGTGGACCCGGATGGCCGACAGGTCCGCCGAGGGCAGGAAGCCGTCCGCGGCCGCCACCAGGTACGAGAGCCGCGTGCGGCCCTCGACGATCGGGTACACCCCGGGGCGCATCACTTCACCCACGATGACGGCCTCGTGCTGGAGGTGATACTGCGGGATGTAGTAGACGTAGAGTCGCTCACCCTCCCCCAGCGGCGGGTTCGTGCGCCGCGAGTAGATGTCGCCCAGGCTCACCCACAGCGACTCGGGCGTGAACGGCTTCGGGAACCGCACCAGCAGCGCGCGCCCCGCGTCGGCTGCGGGCAGCGGATCACCCGCCAGGCGCAACAGCGTGAGCAGACTGTCGCGCGGCCCCAGCTCGAACCGACCCGGGCGCGCCACCGCGCCCTGGGCAAAGACGAACTCGGTCGCCACCGGGACGTTGATGACGTCACCGTCGCGCAGCCAGGGGCACAGGGATGCGTCGCCGGTGCGCAGGAACAGATCGAGGTCCGCGATCTGGCGAGTGCCGTCGCGGTGAAGCACCTCGATGCGGCGCCGCGAGGCACCGTCGAGCAGCGCGTCGCGTGACAGCACATCCGCGACCCGGCTGGTGCCGTTGGCCGGCGCAGGGCCGGGCGCTCGTACCTCACCGGTGAGATAGACGAGGAAGGTGCGCGGTCTGGCGAGGCGCAGGTCCATGTGCACGCCCCTGAACTGCGTGGCCATCCGGCCGAGCAGGACCTCGCGTACCTTGCCCAGCGTGAGTCCGTCCACCTGCACGGTCCCGGCGCCGGGGACCAGCACCGTACCCTCGGGCCCGACTTCGAGCGGCAGGCTCCGCGACACGCGGCCCCACAGCTGGAGCAGCAGCAGGTCACCGGGCCCTACGCGGTAGACCTCGGGGTCCACTGCGCCCGGCAGCTGCAGGATCCCGCGGCCGAGAGCGGCCAACCCCGAGGCCTCGCTTTCGCCCACTCCCGTCGAAGTGGCGCGGGACTCGGTCTTCCCCGACGGCGCCTCACCGCCGCCGGTCTCGGGCGTCTCCTGCGCCCGCGCGGGCACCGCCAGCGCCAGCAGCAGCGCGACGCACAGGAGCCTGCGCGGAACGCTCACGCCCCCGCCTCCTTCAGCACCTTGCGCTGGCCGTACATGCGTTCGTAGTAGGCGCGGAACTCGCCCGCCTTGATGGGCCGCCACCACGCCTCGTTCTGCCGGAACCACTCGACGGTCCGGCGGATACCGTCCTCGAACGCGATCGCCGGCTTCCAGCCGGTGAGCCGCGCGAGCTTCGAGGAATCCACGGCGTAGCGCCGGTCGTGCCCGGGGCGGTCCTCGACGTGACGGACCAGGCTCGCGGGCTTGCCGAGCAGCTTCAGGATGGTGCCGGTGATGGCGAGCACGTCGAGCTCGTGCTGGGCGCCGATGTTGAAGGTCTCACCCTCGATCCCGGGATGTTCGAGCAGGGCGACCAGCGCCGCGCAGTGATCCTCGACGTGCAGCCAGTCGCGCCGGTTCTGGCCCGTGCCGTAGACCGGCAGCGGCTCATCGTCGATGGCGTTGGTGACGAACAGCGGCACCAGCTTCTCCGGGTACTGGCGCGGGCCGTAGTTGTTCGAGCAGCGCGTCACCACGACCGGCAGCCCGTAGGTCGCCCAGTAGGCGTAGGCCAGCCGGTCGCCGCCGGCCTTGCTCGCGGCGTAGGGGCTGCGCGGGTTCAGCGGCCAGTCCTCGGTCGAATGCCCCTCGAGCACTTCGCCGTAGACCTCGTCGGTCGAGACCTGGATGAAGCGCCTGAGTCCGACCCGCCGCGCCTCCTCGCACAGCACGAAGACGCCGAAGACATCGGTCTGGATGAACTCCCCCGGCGTCTCGATCGAGCGGTCCACGTGCGACTCGGCGGCGAAGTTGAGGGCGATGTCGCAGCCCGCCATGGCCTGCGCCACGGCGGCGGGGTCGCGGATGTCGCCATGGATGAAGGTGAGCGACCTGGCCGGGATGCCGTCGAGGTTCTCGCGGCGCCCCGCGTAGGTGAGCGCGTCGAGCACCACCACGTGGCTCGCAGGGAAGCGGCCGAGGAAGTGGTGCACGAAGTTCGAGCCGATGAACCCGGCCCCGCCGGTCACCAGCACGCGGCTCCCGTCCAGGCCGCGCCGCTCAGCCATCCTTGCGGCTCCAGTCGTAGGGGATCTCCTTGCTCTGCGGGTCCACGCGGAACTCGTCGGGCTGGTCGTAGACATAGTGCTCGGTCGGGGTGTTCACCAGGTACGCGGGCTCGACGCCGATCCCCTTCATACCGTGGAGCACGCCCGGCGGGATCACGAGCAGGATCGGGTTCTGCTCGCCCATGAAGAACTCGTTGACCTCGCCATTCGTCCTGCTGCCCTCGCGGCGGTCGAAGAGCGCGACCTTGGCCATGCCCTTCACGAACACGAAGTGGTCGGTCTGCTTCTGGTGCCAGTGCCAGCCCTTGACGACGCCGGGATACACCACCGACAGGTACACTTGCCCGAACTTCTGGAAGAACTCGTCGTCGTCGCGCATCATCTCCATGAGGAAGCCGCGCTCGTCGGGGATGACCTTGAGTTTCTTGATCTTCACGCCGTCGATCATGCCGTCCTCCTCCGTGAGCGGCCCTGCGTGCGTCCCGGTTTCCGTGCGCCCGCCCGCACGGCGGCCCGTCCGCGGCCCACGCCGATGTGCCTCATCCCGGCCGCCTCCACCTCGCCGGGATCGTAGATGTTGCGCAGGTCGCACAGCACCGGCCGCCGCATGACGCGCTTGAGCCGGCGCAGGTTCATGTTGCGGAACTCGTTCCACTCGGTGACGATCGCCACCGCGTCAGCGCCCCTGGCGCAGTCGTAGGCGTCCTTCGCGAACGTGACGCCCTTCAGCGCGGGCAGCGCGGCCGCCCCTGGCATCGCGACCGGGTCGAAGGCGCGGACGCGCACGCCGCGGCGGCGCAGCCCGGCGATGATCTCGAGCGCCGGCGCCTCGCGCAGGTCGTCGGTGTCGGGCTTGAACGACAGCCCGAGCACCGCGACGCGGCTGCCGCGCGCCGCGCGCCCCATGCCGCTCACGATCTTCCCGACCATGCGCTTCATCTGGTTCTCGTTCGCCGCGACGGTGGCGTCCACGATGCCCGCCGGCACGCCCGCCGCGCGCGCGAAGGCCGAGAGCGCGAGCGTGTCCTTGGGGAAGCACGAGCCGCCGTAGCCGGGCCCCGCGTGCAGGAACTTCGAGCCGATCCGCCGGTCCATCCCCATGCCCTTGGCCACCGCCTGCACGTCCGCGCCCAGCGCCTCGCACACGTTCGCGATCTCGTTGATGAAGGAGATCTTGGTGGCGAGGAAGCAGTTCGAGGCGTACTTGATGAGCTCCGCGCTTTCGAGCGAGGTGACCACCATCGGCGTCTCGATCAGGAACAGCGGGTCGTGGATCTTGCGGAGGACGGCCGCCGCCTTCTTCGATTCGGCGCCGATCACGACGCGGTCCGGTCGCATGAAGGTCTCGATCGCCGAGCCCTCGCGCAGGAACTCGGGGTTCGAGGCCACGTCGAACTTCGCCCCGCGCTTCGCGTGCTTGGCGATCCACGCGTAGAGCGAGCGTGCGGTGCCCACCGGAGCGGTGCTCTTCTGCACCACCAGCTTGTAGCCGTCGAGGGTCTGCGCCACGGTCTTCGCCACCGCGTAGATGGCGCTGGTGTCGGCGCTGCCATCGGACCTGGGCGGCGTGCCCACCGTGATGAACACGACCTGCGAGCCTTTGAGCACGGCCTTGAGGTCGCTCTCGAAGCGCAGGCGCCCTTCCTGGACGTTGCGGGCCACGATCTCGGGGAGTCCCGGCTCGAAGAACGGCAGCTCGAGCGCCCTCATGCGCTCGACCTTGCCGGCGTCCGAGTCGACGCAGGTCACGGTATTGCCGAAGTCGGCGAGGCAGGCGCCGGTCACCAGACCGACGTAGCCGGTGCCGACCACAGTGATGGAGTACACGGAGCAGTCCTTTCGCTGGCGTGGACCCGGGCCCGTGGGGCCGCGCATCCGAACGCGGGGCGCCCGAACGGAAGCAGGCAGAATGAACGCGACAGGTTAGAGGCTGGCGCGGGGACGGTCAACCGGAGAGACGCCGGTCCATCCCCACCGCCCGCGACCGCCACTCGCGGGGAACGTCTCCGCTCCACTGCGGCACATCACGCTCACCCGCCTGCGCGCTCGCGACCCCGCCACTCCTCGAGCACGTCCGCCAGCGTCTGTTCGAGCGCGATCCCCGCGCGCCAGTCAGTGTCGCGCGCGATCGCCGACGGATCGCCGACCAGCCAGGGCAGGTCCGCGGGCCGCATGCGCGCGGGATCGGGCTCGATCCGGACCGTCGCGCGCGCCATCGCGACCAGCGACTCGACGAGCGTCGTGAGCCCCACGCCTTCGCCGCGGCAGACGTTGTAGACGCGGCGCGCGGCGCCCCGTTCGAGCAGGGCCACGTAGGCGTGCGCGACATCGCGCACGTCGCAGAGATCGCGCGTCACCTCGAGGTTCCCGACGTGGAGTACCGGCTCGGCGCGCCCGGCCTCGATGGCGGCGATCTGCTGAGCGAACGAGGGCACGGCGAAGCGCGCGTCCTGGCCGGGGCCGGTGTGCCCGAACGAACGCGTGGCCACTACGTCGAGTCCGTGCTCTGCGGCGAGCGTCAGCGCGAGCGATTCGGCCGCGGCCTTGGAGAGGGCGTACGGGCTCACCGGCCGGAACGGGGCATCCTCGGCAACCCGCGAGCCCTCGGGCTGCGGGCCGTAGACCTCGCTGCTCCCGACGACCAGGACGCGCGCCTTGGGCGCCACGCGCAGCAACGCCTCGAGCACAAGGGCGGTGCCGGCGACGTTGAGCCGGAAGGTCTCGACCGGCTGCTCGAAGGAGCGGGCGGCACTGCTCTGCCCCGCGAGATGGACCACGGCGTCGGGCCGGGCCGTCGAGACTGCCGCGTCGGATGCGGCGGGGTCGAGCACGTCGCACGCGCACCACGAGTCGAGCGGCGAGTCCGCGGGTGCGCTCCCCAGCCCCGCGCCATGGACGCGCGCTCCCGCCGCCGCCAGCGCGCGGACCACGTGCGGGCCGACAAACCCGTTCGCGCCGGTGACCAGGACCGAGCGACCGCGAAGCGTCACGGCCGGCTCAACGCGACCGCCAGAACTCCAGCATGTCGCGCAGCGTCTGCTCGAAGGGGATGACGGGCTTCCAGCCCGTGACCTTCGCGAACTTCGAGTAGTCGCCCTCGAGGACCATCACGTCGCTCGGGCGCAGCCGCGCCGGGTCCTGCCGCACCTCGATCTTCACCTTCGTCATCCCGAGCAGCAGGTCGAGCACCTCGCGGATGCTCCACGAGCGGCCGCTGCAGATGTTGTAGACCTCGCCCGCCTCGCCCTTCTCCAGCGCGAGCCAGTAGCCCTTCACGGTGTCGCGCACGTCGGTGAAATCGCGCCGCGCGTCCAGGTTCCCGACGCTCAGCACCGGTGGCCTGCGTCCCTTCTCGATGTCGGCGATCTGCTTGGCGAAGTCGGAGGCCACGAACACCGGCCCGCGCCGCGGCCCTTCGTGGTTGAAGCCCCGGGTGCGCACGATGTCGATCTTCCACGACATCCAGTACTGGTAGCCGAGCATGTCCTGAGCCACCTTGCTGACCGCGTAGGGCGAGAGCGGACGCAGTGGATTGGTCTCCTTGATCGGCACCTCGTCCGCGTGGACCATGCCGTACTCCTCGCTCGAGCACGCGAGCTGGATGCGGCACTTGAGCCCGAGGTGGCGCACCGCCTCGAACAGGTTGAGCTGGCCGAGGATGTTCGTGGTGAGCGACTCGGTCGGCGCGATCCACGAGGTCGGCACGAACGACTGCGCCGCGAGGTGGAAGATCCAGTCGGGGCGCACCTTCTCGAGCGTGTCGCGCGTCGAGGTGGCATCGCGCAGGTCACACTCCAGGAGCGCGATGCGGTCCTGGAAATGCTCGATGTTCTCGGTGCGCGACCTCCAGCGGCGGATGCCGAAGATCTCGCAGTCGTTGCGGGTGAGCATGTAGTCCGCGAGGTGGCTGCCGGCGAAGCCGGTCACCCCCGTGACGAGCACGCGACGCATGGGGTCTCCTCGGGTCAGGGTGGGGGGCGCGGCGAACGGGCGTGGAAGGTAGGGGTTTCGTGGCGGCCGGTCAACGCGGCGCGCCTCCCTGCCATCACCTCACCGAAAGGCGTGATAGACAAGACGTCCGTGGTAGAAGGAGTCCGAGAGCGGTCGCCCCTGGAAGACGACGTGGTGCGCGGCGCGCAGTGCCCGGTAGGCCCTGCTGGGAGGTTTCAGTACGGGCACGACCCTCGAGTAGCCCGCGGTCTTCAGCAGACCTTCCACGGCCGCCGGGTTCGGTCCGAACCAGTTCGTGGAATCACCAAGCAGCTCGGTGCCCGGGTAGAATTCCAGCAAGGGGTGCCGGTGCCTGAACACTGCGTGTGTCTCGATGACAGCCATCTCCCGAGTGACGCTGAAGATCTTCTCGAGCGCGAGCAGGGGGTGCTTCATGTGATAGAGCATCCCGAGGTACAGCACGACGTCGAACATGCCGATCTTGTCCGGCCCGATCTCCATCGCGTCCATGACGCGTGACTCGACTTTCGAGTAGAGGATTCGATGGGCTAGGTCAAAACCGGCCTTCGTGGCCCACCCTCCGTGCCCCCAGGAGAGGAGATCGATGGCGAGGACGCGTGCAGCGCCACGCTTCTCCGCCTCGAAGGAGTAGAAACCGTCCCAAGCGCCGACATCAAGGACGGTCTTCCCATCGAGCCGTTCGGGGAGTCTCAGGGCCCGGAGCTTGCGAAAGGTGTCGTCGAGTCCCGGCGTGACGATTCCCTGGCCGAGGTCGATCCTGTGCCACCAGCGGATGGCCTCGACCTCACGACGAAGTTCGACCATCGAATCGGCATCCGGCACGTTGGCCTCCAAGCGGCGGTTTCGAACACCACACATTCTCGAGTTCCTCAGACCACCTTCGGCAAGTACGCCGGTGGACAACTGGAATCCCATCCGGGACAGGGCCGCACGACCCTGCGCCAATCGCGATGCGCCTGCGCGGTCGCATGACCGCCCCGACGCCCCCGGGCCACCCGCCCAAACGAAGTCACCGCCTCCGCTGCGCCAGCCTCTCGTAGAGTCCCTCGAGCTCCTGCACCATGCGACGCGCCGAGAACTCTTCGACGCGCCCGCGCCCGCCCTCCCCCATGCGCCGCGCCGTCTCCGGGTCCGCGGCCAGCTCGAGGAGCCGCCCGGTCATCGCACGGATGTCTCCCGGGTCCACGAGCCAGCCGTTCTCCCCCGGCGTCACGGCCTCGGCCGCCCCGTCCACGCGCGTGGCCACGATGGGGAGTCCCGCCGCCATCGCCTGGGGGAACACGCGCGGCAGGCCCTCCCAGCGCGAGGAGAGCGCGAACACGTCGAACGCCCGCAGCAGCTCCGGGACGTCGCGCCGCAGCCCGAGAAGGTGGACGCGGCCGGTCAGGCCGCGATTCGCGACTGCGGCCTCCACCTCCGGGCGGAGCGGGCCGTCGCCTACGAAGACCAGGTGCGCTTCGGGCCGCGCTCCCGCCACCGGCGCGAAGGCCGCGAGCAGGTCGAGCGGCGCCTTCTGGCGGCTGAGGCGCCCGACCGTGCCGATCACGAAGGCTCCCGCCGGCAGCCCGATGCGCGTGCGCGCCTCCTCGCGCGTGAGGGCGACATCGCGGAAGACCTCGATCTCGATCCCCGAGCGGATGAGCACGAACTGCGTGGGGCGTCCGACGCCCAGGCGCAGCGCTTCGTCGCGCGTCTTCTCGGAGACGACCACGATGGCGTCCGAGAGCCTGGCGCACAGCGCTTCGAGGAACAGGTAGATTCGGTAGGCTGCGCGCGGTTGCTCGCGGCCAAAGGCCCAGCCGTGCGCCGTGTGGATCACGACCGGGACGCGCGCACACCACGCGGCGATGCGCCCGACGATGCCCGCCTTGGAGGTATGCACGTGGACGACGTCGTAGCGCTCGCGCCGGAGCAGGCGCACCAGGCGCACCAGCGCCACCAGGTCCTTCCACGGGTGGACCTCGCGCACCAGCGCCGGCTCGAGGCGCACCGGCACGCCACGCGCGCGGCACTCGGAGAGCAACTCGCCCTCACTGCCGGTCTCCACGCCGCACAGGATCTCGCTCGGAAAACGCTCGCGGTCGATGAGCGCGCACGACAACAGGGTGTTCTCCTGCGCGCCGCCCACGATCATCCGGGTGATGACGTGGAGCACGCGCAGCGGCCGCTCGGTCGGGGTCATCGCATGCCCGGCGCCGCGCGGCGCACGCTCTCGAGCGGGCGCCCCAGTGCCGCCAGCGCCCCGGGCGGCGCCGCACCCACCTGCCGCCACCACAGCTCGAAGCTCAGCGCGGCCCAGAGCAACCCGGACCGGTCGCGCCGGCGGCGGTGCTCGTCGTGCCACCGGCGCAGGGTGCCCATGCGGAACACGCCGCTGCCCGCGCCGGCGAACACGTCGCCCGCGAGGGCGTCGAGCGGCCCGCGCAGCCAGTCCTCGATCGGCACCGAGAAGCCGTGCTTGCGCCGGCCGGCGATGCCCTCGGGCAGGAGCCGGCGAGCCAGCGTGCGCAGCACCTGCTTGCCCTCGCCGTCCGCGAAACGCGAGGCCAGTGGCAGACCCGCCGCGAAGGCCACCAGGTCGGCGTCGAGATACGGAACGCGGCCCTCCACCGACGCCCCCATGGTCGTGCGGTCCTCCTTGAGGAGCAGGTCGTCGGGCAGGTAGTAGAGGTGGTCGGCCGTGAAGGAGATCGCCTCTTCCGGCGCGGGAGCCGCGCCCGTCTCACCCACGAGCTCCTGCCACAGCGCCGCGCCGACCCGTGCGGGCTCGGCAGCCACCGCCAGCGCTTGGGCCCAGCGCACCGGGCTCGCCGGCTCGAGCGTCGAGAGGTAAGCGTCGAAGAACGGTCCCCGTGCGCGCGCCTCGAGGAACTTCCTCGCCATGACCAGGTTCTCGCCGCCCAGGGTTCGGCGGTGCTGGTCGCGTTCGGCCAGCAGGCGCGCGCCCGCCGCGGCGAGCGGGCGCGGAATCCAGCGCGCGCGCCGCAACAGCGACCCCAGGCGGTAGCGGCGGTAGCCTCCGAAGGTCTCGTCGCCGCCGGTGCCCGAGATCAGCACCGTCACTTCCGCCGCGGCGGCGCGCGCCACCAGGTGCGCGGGGACGGCGGCCGGGTCGGCGCATGGCTCGTCGAGGAACGAGACTACCCGCGGCAGTTCGGCCGCCAGGTCGAGGGGGACCGCGAACTCTCGGTGCCGGGTGCCCAGGTGCGCGGCGACGCGGCGTGCGAAAGCGCGCTCGTCGTGATGACCGCCGCCCTCGAAGCCGATGGCGAAGGTGCGGGTCTCGCGCCGCACTTCTTCGGGCAGCAGCGCCGCCAGCACGCTCGAGTCCACACCACCCGAGAGCAACACGCCGAGCGGGCGGTCCGAAAGCAGCATGGCGGTCGCGGAGTCTGCCAGGCGCCGACCGACCTCGTCGGCCATCGCTTCGAGCGGCACGGTGCGCGCCTGCTCGTTCGCGAAGAAGCGCGGCCACGGCCACCAGCGCTCGACCCGCGTCCCGCGTGGCGTGACCAGCATGCGGCAGCCGGGTCGCAGCTTTCGCACCGCGAGGAACGGAGTCGCGGCGCCGGGGACGAAACCGAGGGCGAGGAAGCGCCCTACCGCATCGAGATCGAACTCGCGCGGCAGCGCAGGGTCGCAGAGCAGCGCCTTCAGCTCCGAGGCGAACAGGATCCGCTCGTCCGCCTCGGCCACGTAGAGTGGCTTGACGCCCAGCGCATCGCGCGCGAGCAGCAGGGTCTCGTCGCGCGTATCGTAGACCGCGAGCGCGAACATGCCGCGCAGCGCCTTGACACAGTCGGCGCCGCGCTCGAGCCACAGGTACGGAAGCAGCTCGGTGTCGGTGTGCGTGCGCAGCGGGTGGCGCGCGGCCAGGTCGCGGCGCAGCGACGGGAAGTTGTAGATCTCCCCGTTCTGCATCGCCCAGATGAGACCTCCCGCATCCGCGAGCGGCTGGTGTCCGCCCTCCACGTCGAGGATCGCGAGCCGGCGCACGCCGAAGGTGACGCGCCCGACCGACTCCAGTCCGTGGTCGTCGGGCCCCCGGTACTCGATGGCGCGCAGCATCGCTTCCACCAGAGCGCGGTCGGCGGCGCGCTCAGCATCGGACGGCGGCCGCGGGCCGCGGCGGTAGAGCCCGGCGATGCCGCACATCGTCAGAGCCGCGCGACCACGATGTAGTCGCGGTCGAGCGGGATCCATTCGTAGTCGGTGACCCCGGCCGCGGTGAGGACCCCGCGCGCGCGCCCCTCGGTGTAGAGGAAGAGCGGGCAGCCGAGCGCGAGGAAGCGCAGTCGGCGGATGGGCACCCGCCACTCGACGGCCTTGGGGAAGCTCATCACCAGGGTCGAACGGGCGCGCTCGCGCATCGCGGCGACCATCCGCACCGGGTCCGCGACGTAGTCGAAGAAGCCCATCGCGGTCGCAGCGTCGAAGCCGCCCTCGGGCACCGCCTCGGGGAAGGCGCCGACCCGGAACTGACAGCGGTCCGCGACTCCCGCCTTCCCGGCGATCTCATTCGCGATCCCGATCATGGCCGGCGCGAAGTCCACGCCCACCACACGCGCGGCGCCGCGCAGCGCGTAGGCGACGCAGTACCGCCCCGAGCCGCACCCCACGTCGAGCACGCTCTTCCCGGCGAGCGGCTCGAGCTTCTCCAGCGCAAGGTCGAGCCGGCGCCGCACCACACCCCGCCACACGTGATCCACGAAGCGCGTGAAGGCGCCCTTCTGCTCCCCGTAGATCGCGTCGAAGCGGCGTGCGTCCGCGTGGAAGTGATCCAGGACCTTTCGCTCAGCGGACACCCAGAACCTCCACCATGGGCGCGAACCGGAAATCACCCAGCAGCCGACGCAGCCGCCCCTCGGTCCTGCCGAGGTTCACGTAGTGCGTGGCCGCGATGCGGCGCGGCACCCGGATGCGCGGGTGCCCCGGGTCGATCTCCCACGGGTGCAGGTAGAACACCGCCGCGTGCCCCGCGCGGTTGATAGACCGGAAGGCGGTCCGCGTCAAGGCGTAGGGGTAGATGCGGAAGTACGCGCCCCCCGCCACCGGCAGGTTGCGGCCCAGCACGCGCCAGGTCGTGATAGGGAACTCGAGGAGCGGCGGCGGACCCTCCGCGATCGCGTAGGGCCAGCGCGGCGCGTCCTCGATGCCATAGCGGTAGTTGAGCACCGGGTAGACGCTCGAGTCGTAGCGGATGCCGGCCTCGCGCAGGATGTCGAGCGCCCACAGCGACTGCCGCGTGATCGAGAAGAAGGGGGCGCGGTGGCCGAGGACGGACCGTCCGCCGAGTTCCTCGAGGAGACGGAGGGAGCGCTGGAGCTCGTCGCGAAACACATCCGGCTCCATGCGGTAGATCATGGTGTGCGACCAGCCGTGCGTGGCCACCTCGTGCCCGGCGGCGGCGATCTCGCCTACCAGCTCGGGATGGCGCTCGGCCACGCGGCCGAGCACGAAGAAGGTGGCGTGCACGCCGGCTTCCGCCAGCACCGCGAGCAGCCGACGCCCGGAGACCTCGATGCGATCCTCGAAGCCGCCCCAGTCGGTGTGCGGGATCTCGAGGCCCTGGTACCAGTCCTCGAAGTCGATGGTCAGCGCGTTGACGATGGCGTGTGCGGTCATGCGACGGGGGCGCCTGTGTCCGGTGCCGACCGCTGCACCCGGGAGCGGTCAGCCCCCGCCCCCCTCACCTCAGCACGTGCGCCACGGTCAGCAGCGCGATGCCCACGCCCATCAGGCTCTCGCCGGCGATCAGGCCTGACGAAACCGGGATGGTGTATTGCTCGGCGAGCTTCGGGCGCCACCGGTGGAACCACAGGGCGAGCAGCGAGCCGATGAACATCGAGATCACGTTGAAGCCGTTGATGGTGAACGCCAGGCCGAGGCCGGTGGGCGACGGGATGAACTTCTTGTGCTTCGGGAACATCAGCTCGAGCACCGACAGGACGATGCCGAGGCTGGCGCCGATGACCAACCCCCAGCGCGCCGTGGGGTGCAGCGATCCCGGCCCCTTCGAGAGCAGCTCGGCGACGCCGCGCCACACCAGCGCCGCAGGCGCCGGCCACTTCTCGGTGGCGAGCATCGAGACGTCGGGGATGAGGATGAAGAACACCGGCACGACCACGCAGGCGCCGGCCAGCACGCCGAAGAACTGGGCGAAGAACTGCTGTCGCGGGTTGGCGCCCAGCAGGTAGCCGCTCTTGAGGTCCGTGAGCAGGTCGCCGGCGCTGGCGGTCGCGCCCGCGGTGATGTTCGCGGTCATCAGGTTGACGGTGACGTCGCCGGGCTTGATGGCGCCGAAGGTGAGCTGGGTGATCTTGCTGAGCGGGCCCACCGGGGTGATGTCGGTCTCACCGGTGGCGCGCGCCGCCACGACCACCAGCAGGAAGGTGGCGAGCACCGCGATCAGCCCCATCCACCAGGTGATGTGGAACAGGTAGTGGCCGAGCACCATGGCGGCCAGGCCCAGCACCGCGAAGCCGCCCAGGAACCACGAGCCGGGCACCTCGATGCGGTCCATGGGATCGGGCCCGGCGGTGCGCTTCTGGAAGAACGCGGTGATGGTGCCGAACGCGCGCACCACGGTCTTCCAGTTCATGAAGAACAACAGCAGACCCGAAGTCACCATCATGGGCACGCCGATCCACAGGCTCCAGGCGGAGATCTTGCGGAACGAGGGGGCCTCGATGATCCCGGCGTTCAGCATGATGGGCGCGAGCACCACGTAGTTGACGGTGGCGCCCAGCATCATGCTCCAGGCCTGGCGGAAGCTGATGATGGCGCCCGCCGCGATGAACAGCAGCGAGCCCTCGAACGACATGGTGACCCGGTTCAGGGTCAGCGGCTCGCCCTTGTAGGTGCCGAGCTTGATCCAGCTCGTGCCCCAGGTGGACGGGATGTGCGGATAGAAGCGGTCGAGGTTCCAGGTCCAGTGGTGGAGCCAGGGCGCGTCGGCGTCGCGCAGCCAGGTGACCACCGCGCCCAGGCCGAGCGCGGAGAACAGCGAATTCGCCTGTTTCGAGGCCCCGTCGCCCCTGCTGTGCAGGCTCCTCAGCGTGGTGGCCGCCGCGGTGCCGCTCGGGAACGCAAGCTGCTCGACGTTGATCATCTGCCGCTTGGTGGGCACCGCCAGGAACACGCCGAGCCACGCCACCACCGCCATCCACGGGATCAGGACCATCAGGCGGTGCGCGAAGTCGGCGGGCAGCGCCGACGGGTTCAGCATGAGCAGCGCGGGGATGGCATTCACCAGCCCGGCGCTGGTGATGGCGCCGGCAGCCGAGGCGCACGACTGCATGGCGTTGTTCTCGAGGATGCTGTAGGGCGGGAACCACCTCGGCATCAGCTTGTGAAGCGAGGCGAAGATGGTGAAGGCGAGGATGCACGAGGTGATCGCCACCCCCATCGCCCAGCCGGCCTTGAGGCCGACGTAGACGTTGGAGCACGCCATCACCATGCCGAGCATCATGCCCATGATCAGGGCGCGCTTCGTGAGCTGCGGCAGGCGGTCGCCCGCGTAGACGTGCTCGAACCAGTGGCGCTCGATCTCTTCCGGCGTCTTCGGGCGCTCGGCGTCGGGAACGGTCGCGGTGGCCACGGGGCTCTCCAGGATGGAAGTCAGCGGGTCGCGGACGGCAAAGCCCGCGGAGTTTGCAGTGAGACGACCCGCCCGGACAAGGGGATTCTGCGCGGCCGGGCGCTCGAGTGACCGGTGACCCGCGGCGCGGCGCCGCGGTCGCGTGGCGCGGCGCGGGGATCGCGCCGACTCAGCCCAGGACCCGGAAGATCCTGAGGAACGCGATCGAGACGCCCATCAGGCTCTCGCCCGCGATGATCCCCGACGCCACCGGCACGGTGTACTGCCCCGCCAGCTTCGGCTTCGCCCGCTTGAACGCGAGCGCGAGCACCGAGCCGATGAAGAACGAGACGACGTTGAAGCCGTTGATGGTGAAGGCCAGCCCGAGCCCGGTCGGTGACGGGATGAACTTCTTGTGCTTCGGGAACGCCATCTCGAGCAACGGGAGGACGATCCCGATCGCGGCGCCGATCACCAGCCCGTAGCGCGCGGAGACCGGCAGCGCCGAGAACCCCTTCGCCAGCAGCTCGGCCACGCCGCGCCACACCAGCGCCGCCGGCGCCGGCCACTGCTCGGTGCCGAGCACGTCCACGCTCGGGATCAGGATGAAGTAGACCGGCACCACCGCCAGCCCGCCGGCCAGCACGCCGAAGAACTGGGCGAAGAACTGCTGGCGCGGGTTGGCCCCGAGCAGGTAGCCGCTCTTCAGGTCCTGGAGCAGGTCGGCGGCGTGGCTGGTGGCCCCGGCGGTGATGTTCGCGGTCATCAGGTTGATGCTCACGTCGCCCGGCGCGAGCGCGCCGAAGGTGAGCTGGGTGATCTTGCTGATCGGCCCGACCGGCGTGATGTCGGTCTCCCCCGCGGCGCGGGTGGCGACCACCACGAGCAGAAACGTGGCCAGCACCGCCACCGCTCCCATCCAGTACCGGATGCCGAACAGCGCGTGGCCCAGGATCATGATGGCGACGCCCAGCACGGCGTATCCGAAGATGAACCACGAGCCTGGCACCTCGATGCGCTCGAGCGGGTCCGCGCCGGCGCGCCGCCGGAAGAACGCGGCGACCGTGCTGAAGGCCCGCACCACGCTCCGCCAGTTGAGGAAGAAGAGCAACAGCCCCGAGGTCACCATCATGGGCACGCCGATCCACAGGCTCCACGAGGAGATCTTGCGGAACGTCGGCTCGGCGATGTCCCCCTTCGCCAGGAAGTGCGGCGCGAGGAAGCCGTAGTTGACGACCGCGCCCAGCAGCATGCTCCACGCCTGCCGGAACGAGATGATCGCCCCGGCGGCGATGAACAGCAGCGAGCCCTCGAGGGACATCGTGACCTGGTTGAGCATCAGCGGCTCGCCCTTCCAGGTGCCGATGCGGAGCCAGCCCGTGCCCCAGGTGTCGTGGAGCTTCGGATACCGGAGCCACGGCAGCCACTTCGGCGCCGACCACTCGGTGAACAGCGCCCACTTCGGCAGCCACGCGATCGGCGTGCGCAGCAGCCACGGCGCCTCGGCGCTGCGCATCCAGGCGATGAGCCCGCCCAGCCCGAGCGCGAGGAACAGCGACTTCGCCTGGCGCGCCGCCTCGCCGCCGTGCGCGTGGAGCGAGCGCAGGGTCGAGGCCGCCGCCGTGCCGGTCGGGAACGGCAGCCGCTCGATGTTGATCATCTGCCGCTTGGTGGGCACCGCCAGGAACACGCCCATCCACGAGATCAGGATCACCCACGGGATCAGCCACATCAGCCGGTGGGCGAAGTCCTGCGGCAGCAGGTTCGGGTTCAGCATCATGAGCGCGGGGATGGCGTTCGCGATCCCGGCGGAGGTCATGGTCCCCGCCGCCGAGGCGGTGGACTGCATGGCGTTGTTCTCGAGGATGGAGTAGGCCGGGAACCAGCGCGGGAACGCCTTGTGGAGCGCGGCGAAGATCGAGTAGGCGAGGATGCACGAGGTGATCGCCACCCCCAGGCTCCAGCCGGTCTTGAGCGACACGTACACGTTGGAGCAGGCCATCACGCCGCCCAGGAACATGCCCATGACGACGGCGCGGACCGTGAGCTGGGGCATGCGGTCGCCCTGGTAGACGTTCTCGAACCAGTGGCGCTCGATCTCTTCCGGGGTCTGCGGCGGTGGAGCGGCGGATGCGGTCGCGGTGGCCACGGGAATCCCCTCGAAGGGTTGGGCGGGCGGCCCTGGGCACGGAGAGCCGACAGGATGGACGGAGCGCGGGGCGGAGCACAAGGGCTTTTCGCGGGGCACATGCCGGCCCCGGGCGTGACACCGGGCCTCCACCAGCGGGTCCACGCCGGCGCAGGCGCTCGAAGGGTCCGCGCCGCGACGAGTACGACGACCTGCGCATCGCGCCGCGCGCCGGCCACGAGGCTGCGTTCCTGTGCTAGTCTCCTCGGCCGGAACCGACACCCTGCCCGGCACGAACGCCGGGCGCCTCACCCGGAGAGACCGAGGGCATGGCGTCCCAGCCCGCAGACCCCATCATCCCCATCGTCCCCATCGTCCCGCACATGGACATCGAGCAGGTCCGGCACATCCTGCCGGAGCTGATCGACTCCATGAGCGACGCCGTCGTGGTGGTGGACCGCCAGCAGCTGGTGGTGGCGGCCAACCGCCGCTACCTGGAGGCGTTCGGCAGCCTGCCCGGCTCGGTCGTCCGCCACCACTGCCAGGACGCCCTCCACTGCCCGGAGGGAGCGGGCGCCAGGACCGGGCGCTGCTCGGCCTGCGAGGCCATCGAGATCAAGCAGCCGGTGCGCCGGATGCGGAACCTGACCGCGCCGGCGGGAACGCAGCGCCGCTGGGAGGCCACCTTCAACCCGGTGCTCGACGCCTCCGGCGAGGTCACGCACGTCGTCGAGGTGTGGCGCGACATCACCGAGCGCAGCGAGCTCGAGGCCCAGCTCGCCCACAGCGAGCGCCTGGCCTCGCTCGGCACGCTGGCCGCCGGCGTGGCCCACGAGCTCAACAACCCGATGGCCGCCATCCTCGCCGGGGTCGAGCGGCTGCAGCGCTGGCTCTCCCGCGAGCCTTCGGTGGACCCCCGGCATCGCGAGGAGATCTCCGGGGTGCTGGCGGGGCTCGAGCGCGAGACCCAGCGCTGCACCGAGACCACCGAGAAGCTCCTGCTCCTCGCCCAGCCGGTGCGCGCCGCCACCTCGTGGGTGGACGTCAACCGCGCGGTGCGCGACACGCTCTCGCTCCTCAACTACCAGATCAGCAAGCAGGGGATCCGCACCGTCCAGGAGCTGGACCCCCGGGTCCCGGCGGTCTGGGCGCGCGAGACCGGCATCCGGGGAGTCTGCATGAACCTGGCGATGAACGCGGTGCAGGCGATGAAGGACGGCGGCACCCTCACCATGCGCACCCGCAGCGTGGATGCGCGGGTGATCCTCGAGGTCGAGGACACCGGCCCCGGCATCCTGCCGGAGCACCTCGACCGCATCTGGGATCCGTTCTTCACCACCAAGCCCATCGGGCAGGGCACCGGGCTCGGCCTGTCCATCACCCGGCAGGTGGTGGCGCGCCAGGACGGCAGCATCCGCGTCGAGACCCGCCCGGGCCACGGCGCGCGCTTCATCGTCGAGCTGCCGGTGAAGGGGCGCGGGGGCACGGATGGCTGACACCCGGCTCCTGCTGGTGGACGACGAGGAGTTCTTCCGCGAGAACGTCGGCAAGGAGCTCTCGCTCACCGGCTACGCGGTGGAGAGCGCGGGCACGCTCGAAGAAGCGCGGGGGCTGCTGCGCACCCACACGTTCCACGTCGCGCTGCTCGACATGCGGCTGCCGGACGGCAGCGGGCTCGACCTGCTCTCCGAGATCAAGGAGACCTCGCCTTCGACCGAGGTGATCTTGCTCACCGCCTACGCAACGGTCGAGGAGGCGATCCGCGCGATGAAGCAGGGCGCGCACGACTTCCTGACCAAG
>JACRPT010000100.1 GCA_016223045.1 Candidatus Eiseniibacteriota bacterium | reverse complement strand
TCGAGCCCTGAGCATCGGGCGAGGGCGCCACTCTCACAGACGAGGACGAAGCCTCAAGCACGCCACGGCGACCCTCTCCCGAGATCCGTCTGCTCAGCCTCCGACCGGGAGGCTTGCATGAGTGGACATCATACAAGCACAGTCGTCCCCGCGGCCCCGGCCGCTTCCGCCCAGCCCCGCACCTTCTTCGGCCACCCGCCGGGGCTCTTCGTCCTGTTCTTCACCGAGATGTGGGAGCGGTTCTCCTACTACGGCATGCGGTCGCTGCTCGTGCTCTACATGCTGAACTTCCTGTTCGACCCGAAGCACCTGAACGGCCAGATCATGGGCTTCGCCGCGGTCAAGGGCGGGCTCGAGGCGCTGTTCGGGCCGCTCGCCATTCAGCCGCTCTCCTCGCAGATCTACGGGCTCTACACCGCGTTCGTCTACCTGACGCCGCTGTTCGGCGGGATGCTCGCCGATCGCGTCATCGGCCAGCGCCGCAGCGTCATCCTGGGCGCCATCCTGATGGCCATCGGCGAGTTCACGCTGATGTCGCCGAACCTGTTCTTCCCCGGGCTGATCCTGCTGATCTTCGGCAACGGTTGCTTCAAGCCCAACATCTCGACGCAGGTCGGGAACCTCTACGCGCAGGGCGACCCACGCCGTGACCAGGCGTTCACCATCTTCTACATGGGCATCAACCTGGGCGCGTTCCTCTCGCCGCTGGTGTGCGGCACGCTCGGACAGAAGGTCGGCTGGCACTGGGGCTTCGGCGCCGCGGGCGTGGGGATGGTGCTGGGGCTCATCCAGTACCTGTGGGGCCAGAAGTACCTGGCGCCGGACCTGCGGATGAAGACCGCGGCAGGGAAGGTCGAGAAGCACAAGGAGCCGATGACGAAGGACGAGTGGCTGCGGGTCGGCTCGCTGATCGTGCTGTGCGCGCTCAACATCGTGTTCTGGGCCTGCTACGAGCAGCAGGGGAACACCATGCAGCTCTGGGCCGACCAGAACACCAACTGGCGTTTCCTCGGCGTGGACATCCCGTCCTCGTGGTTCCAGGCCTTCAACCCGGCGATGATCTTCATGTTCGCCCCGCTCCTCAACATGGTCTGGGCGTGGCAGGCGAGGAAGGGCCGGGAACCCTCGAGCGTCACCAAGATGGCGATGGGGTGCTTCATGCTCGGCTTCTCCTACGTCGTCATGATCGTGGCCGCGCACGGGATGGACCCGCAGGTGCGCCGCAACGTGATGTGGCTCGCCGGCACGACGTTCATCATCACCATCGGCGAGCTCTACCTCTCGCCGATCGGGCTCTCGCTCGTGACCAAGGTCGCGCCCGCGCGCATGGTCTCGATGATGATGGGGATGTGGTTCCTGTCGAGCTTCTTCGGCAACTACCTGTCGGGCTACCTGGGGACGTTCTGGACCAGGATGCCGAAGGAGAACTTCTTCTGGATGCTCACCGGGCTCGGCACCGCCGCGGGCGTGGCGATGTTCCTGCTCGGCCGCCCCATCGACAAGGTCATCGGCAAGCACGACCGGGCCGGCAACGGGGCTTCTCTACCAGGCTGCCTCGAACGCTCCGGCGCGGCACCTCGCCGCCTGACGCGCGGGCGCGCGCCGCGACGGCATCAGGGGGGCGCCGACGGGCCTCAGGCGGGAGCAGGTCGGACGGGTGGGTCTGCGGGCCGGCGATGGGGCGCGAGCTGCTCGGCGATCAGCGCGCCGGCTTCCGCGCGGAGCCAGTAGCGCGCGCCGCTGCTCTCCCGGTCGAGGAACCGCCAGTCGCAGAGCACGCGGCGCAGCAGCGCCCAGTCGGCGAAGGTGTGGCCGTCCATCAGCAGGGCGTTCACTTCCTTCTCGCTGTAGTCGCGCCCGGGTTCGAACCGGGTGGCGAGCAGCGCCGCGGCCATGCGCTGGATCTTCAGCCGGGACGGCCACTGGGTGATCCGCCCGTCGCCGTTGACGAAGGGCCGGAGTTCGCGGGGCAGGTCTTCGCGTTCCATGTCGTATCGGTCTCCCGGTGAGCGGCGGTGGGTCAGTTGATGTAGCCGAGGCTCTTCAGTCTCCTGATCGTCTCTTCCTGCTGCGCCGGCTCGAATCGCGACGGCAACGGCTTCGCGGATGCCGCCCAGTGCTCGAGTTTCCGTCTCAGGCTGGCGGCAAGCGCTGCCACCCGGGGAGACGGGTCCTTGAGGAGGTCCGTCCGTTCGTCGGGGTCGGACCCGAGATCGTACAGCTCCTCGGTCCCGAGCCAGGGCGTCTGGATGAGCTTGAACCGCCCCTGGCACACGCACCGGGACTTGCGCAGGTTGGTCCAGCGGGGGTCGGTCTCGACCTCCTGCCACGGCTTGGTCGCCTGTCCGAAGCGGGTTCGGCTCGCGAGCGGCGCCTCGGGTTCGCGGAGTCTGACGCGCTCGCCATCGATCCCCCGGGGCGGGTCGAGCCCCAGCTCTCCGAGCAGCGTCGGCAGGACATCCACGTTCGAGATGAGCTGCTTCCGCCGCGTCCCGCCCGACTCGCCGCGCGGCAGGCGCATCACGCACACGGCGCGCATCGTGCTCTGATACACCGTGTGGCCGTGGTCGAACTGCGCGGGATGGTCCCACAGGTTCTCGCCGTGATCGCTGGTGATCACCAGCAGCGCGTCTTCGAGGATGCCGCGCTCGCGCAGGTCGTCCAGCAGGCGTCCGAGATGATGGTCCAGGTACGTGATCTCGGATGCATACTGCATCTCGAAACGCCGCGCGAAGCCCTCGCGGGCCTCCGCCGTCAGCGCCGGGCTCTTCTTCAGCTCGCGCATGGTCGGCAGTCCCTTCCTGCCGGCCGGGTCGTAGAGCGTGTCGAACGGCGCCGGCGCCGCGTAGGGCTGGTGTGGATCGAAGTAGTGCACGAACAGGAACAGATGGTCCGGAACCCCGGTCTGGTCGAGGTAGCGCTTCACCGCTGCGTTCACCGCCTCCGCCGGGCGCTGATTCTGGTCCGCGCCCCCCTCGCCCACGAAGACGTCGTACTCCTCGTCGTAGTGGTCGAATCCCTGCGCGAAATCGAAGCGGCTGTCGAGCGAGAACGAGCCGGCGAACCCCGCGGTGCGGAAGCCCGCCTGCTTCAGGATCTCCGGGAGCATCTGGTTCTCGCGGTTGACCATGAAGCCGTTGCGGGGCACCCCGTGATGGTGCGGGTACTTGCCCGTGAACAGCGAGGTGTGGGAGGCCAGCGTCGAGGGCGCCGCGGTCATGCAGTCCTCGAATACGATCGATTCCCGGGCGATCGCATCGAGCCGCGGCGTGCGGACCGCGGGATTCCCGAGGAATCCGAAGTGGTCGGCGCGCGCCGTGTCCAGGGAGATGAGGATCACGTGGCGGGGCCGCGCGCCGTTTCGTCTCGCGCAGGAGGGAATGCCGAGGATCAGGCAGACCGCGGCGAGCGCGGCCGCGAGCCACGCCGCGAGCGTGCGGCCCGCGAGCGCGCGCCGCGGCGCAGTGGGGTGCCGGGAGATCGAGGCCATGCCCTAGGCTAGCAGCTTCGCTGGAGCGGCGTCGCGCGTCGCTTCGAGCCGGGCGACCGGCGGCTCGAGTGCGCGCCGGGGGTTCGCTCGCCGGCGGCGCCGCGCGGCCGGCGAGCGGGAGCGCGTCGCGGACGCAGGCGCGGCGTGGGTGCAGGCGGGGCAGGGCTGCCCCCGCACCCCGGCCGGGCGAAATCGGGGTGGAGCGGGACCTCCGGCCGGGCGTAGACTCGGTCGCGCGAGTGTGATAGTCACTATCCGCTTCCGAGGTGCCCGCATCCGGCCTCGCTGCACGGGGCCGGTTCATCTTGAGAACCGGGAGGAGCGAACCACGTGCCCGAACACCTGATACGACCCCACGGCGGCCAGCTGGTCGACCTGCTGGCGGACGAGGCCCGAGCGGCGGAGCTGAAGAGCCACTCCCGCGAATGGGTGTCGTGGGACCTGACCGGACGGCAGCTCTGCGACCTGGAACTGCTGATGAACGGCGGCTTCTCGCCGCTGCGCGGCTTCCTGGGTCGCTCCGACTACGAGCGGGTGCGCGACGAGATGCGGCTCGCGAGCGGCACGCTCTGGCCGATCCCCGTCACCCTCGATGTGACCGAGGAAGTGGCGCGCCGGCTCGAGCCCGGCTCGACCCTGGCCCTGCGCGACGCCGAGGGCGTGATGCTGGCGGCGCTGCGCGTCGGGGACGTCTGGAAGCCGGATCGCGAGCTGGAGGCCGAGCAGGTGTTCGGCGCCCGCCGGCCGGAGCACCCGGGCGTCGAATACCTGCTGAACCACACGCACTCCTGGTACGTCGGTGGCGAGGTGGAGGGGCTGCAACTGCCCGTGCACTACGATTTCAAGGGGCTGCGCCTCACTCCCGCCGAGACCCGCCGCGAGTTCTCGCGGCTGGGCTGGACGCGGATCGCGGCCTTCCAGACCCGCAATCCCATGCACCGCGCCCACCTCGAGCTGACGCTGCGGGCGGCCAAGGACGTGCAGGCGAATCTCCTGATCCACCCGGTGGTCGGGATGACCAAACCGGGAGACGTGGACCACTACACCCGGGTGCGCGGCTACCAGGCGATCCTCGGGCGCTACCCCAGGTTCACCGCGTTCCTGGCGCTCCTGCCCCTGGCGATGCGGATGGGCGGGCCCCGCGAGACGGTGTGGCACGGCATCATCCGCATGAACTACGGCTGCACGCACCTCATCGTCGGCCGCGATCATGCGGGTCCCGGCAACGACTCCGCGGGCCGCCCCTTCTACGGTCCCTACGAGGCCCAGGAGCTGCTCTCCCGGCACCAGAAGGAGCTGGGCGTGCGCATGGTGCCGTTCAAGATGATGGTCTACGTGCAGGAGCTCGACGCCTACGTGCCGGAGGACCAGGTCCCGGAGGGGACCCGGGCGCTCTCGATCTCGGGCACCGAGTTGCGGGAACGCCTGGCGGAGGGCCGGGAGATCCCCGAGTGGTTCACCTATCCCGAGGTGGCGCGCGAGCTGCGGCGCACCCATCCGCCGCGGGCGATGCAGGGCTTCACCGTCTTCTTCACCGGTCTTTCCGGGTCGGGGAAGTCCACGGTGGCGAACGCGCTCCTGGTCAAGCTGCTGATGATGGGCGGACGGCCGGTCACGCTGCTCGACGGCGACATCGTGCGCAAGCACCTGTCTTCCGAGCTGGGCTTCTCCAGGGAGCATCGCGACCTCAACATCCAGCGGATCGGGTTCGTGGCCTCGGAGGTCACCAAGAACGGCGGGATCGCCATCTGCGCCCCGATCGCTCCCTACGACCACACGCGCAGGCGGGTGCGGGCGATGATCCAGCCGCTCGGGGGCTTCGTGCTGGTGCACGTCGCCACGCCGCTCGAGGTGTGCGAGGCGCGGGATCGCAAGGGCCTCTACGCCAAGGCCCGCCAGGGGATCGTCAAGGAGTTCACCGGGATCAGCGATCCCTACGAGGAGCCGGCGGACGCGGACGTGCGCATCGACACGACCGCCACCACGCCGGACGAGGCCGCCAATCAGATCCTGCTTCACCTCGAGCGGCTCGGCTACATCGGCGGCAACAGCGGGAGCTGAGGAGAGGCCCGGTGTCGAAGCGGCTGTGCATCATCGGTCTCGACTGCCTCACGCCCCAGTTCCTGTTCGGGCCGTGGCTCGCCGAGATGCCCCACCTGCGCGGCCTGATGGACGGGGGGATCCACGGCAACCTGGTCTCCACCATCCCGCCGATCACCGTCCCGGCCTGGATGGCGATGATGACCTCCCAGGATCCCGGCATGCTCGGGATCTACGGATTCCGCAACCGGGCTTCGCACGGCTACGAGGACACCTTCACCGTGAACGCGACCCACGTGAAGGCGAAGACGGTGTGGAACCATCTGTCGAGGAACCGCCTGCGCTCGATCGTCATGGGCGTGCCGCTGACCTATCCGCCACGGCCGCTGCGCGGCGTGATGGTCTGCGACTTCCTCACTCCCGGCAAGGACGTGGTCTGGACCTCTCCGCCGGAGCTGGCGTCGCGGCTGGACGATTGGGCCGGCGGCGAGTACATCATCGATGTCAGGGACTTCCGCAACGAGCGCAAGCGCGAGACCCTCGACCAGATCTACCGCATGACGAACGCGCGATTCCAGGCCTTCCGCAGACTCCTCTCGCTCGAGGACTGGGACTTCGCGATGATGGTGGAGATGGGTCCGGACCGGCTCCATCACGCCTTCTGGCGCTACGCCGATCCGGCGCATCGGCTCTACCGGCCGGGCAACGAATTCGAGGACGTGATCCACCGCTACTACGTCCATCTGGACGGCCAGGTCGGCCGCGTGCTGCAGGAGCTCCCGAAGGACGTCTCGGTCATCGTGGTCTCCGACCACGGCGCGCAGGCGATGCACGGAGCAGTCTGCATCAACGAGTGGCTGATCGCCCGGGGCCTGCTCACGCTCAAGCGGTATCCCGAGGGGCCGACGCGGCTGAAGGCGGACATGATCGACTGGAGCCGCACCCGGGTGTGGAGCGAAGGCGGCTACTACGCCCGCATCTTCCTCAACGTCGAGGGGCGCGAGCCCGACGGGCGGATCCCCGCCGGCGAGCTGGCGGCGTTCAAGCGCGACCTCAAGTCGGAGCTCGAGAACCTCACCGACGAGGCGGGCCGGAACATCGGCACCCGGGTCTTCCTTCCCGAAGAGGTGTATCGCGCGAGCAACGGCACGCCGCCCGACATGATCGTCTATCTCGGGAACCTGGACTGGCGCAGCGCCGGCATGGTCGGCGGGCGCCAGATCCACGTCTTCGAGAACGACACCGGCCCCGACGACGCCAACCACTCGCAGGAGGGGATCTTCATCTGGCAGGGGCGCGGCAAGCCGGCCGCCGGCGCTGCGGACCGGGTATCCATCTACGACGTCGCCCCGTCGATCCTCGACTACTTCGGGATCGCCACGCCCGGCGAGATGATCGGCAAGGTCCTCTGATGCCGGCCGGCGGGAGGCTCGTACGATGAGGGGGTTCACCCTCTGGCTGACGGGTCCCTCGCCGGCCCTCGCGGCGAGCGTCGCGCGCCGGGTCGAGGAGGCCCTGCTCGAGCGCGGGATGGCGGTCGAGTTCGTGGGCGGCGACGAGGTGCGGGAGCGCCTGGGGGCCGGTCCCGGCGATCCCGCGGAGGCTCGTGCCGCCTGCGCCCGCCGCGTCGGCTTCGTCTGCCGCCTGCTGTCGCGGAACGGGGTGGCCGCGATCGCGGCCGAGCCACTGGCGCCCGCGCCGCTGCGCGACGAGCTGCGGGCGGCGATCGAACGCCTGGTGGAGGTTGAGCTCCGCGGGTCCGCCGAGGCCACGGCCGGAACGGCGGACGCGCCGGGCAGCGGCCCGGAATCGGAGCGAACGCACGTCGTGAGCGTGGCGGGAGAGGGAGGCGAGGATGGGGCGGTGCGGGCGATCGTCTCGCTGCTGGAAGCGCTCGGGCACGTCCCGGGGATCGGCGGCGGCGGCTACCTGGCGGAAGAGGAAGAAGCCATCAAGGCCCGCCTGCGCGATCTGGGCTACATCTGAGCGCGTGAGGGCACGGTGGCGTTGAAGGACTCGTCGCGATCGCCGAGGAAGGCCTGCGTCATCGGCCTCGACGGCGTGCCCCACTCGATGCTCGGGCGGTTCCTCCAGGCCGGCGTGATGCCGCGGCTGGCCGAGATCGCCCGCGACGCGACGCTCACGCCGATGGTGGCCTCGCTGCCCGAGATCTCGTCGGTGAGCTGGACCACGTTCATGACCGGCCGCAATCCCGGCGAGCACGGGATCTTCGGCTTCACCGATCTGGTCCCGGGCACCTACAGAACCCGGTTCCCGAGCTTCCTCGACGTGAAGGCCGAGACCATCTGGGACCTTCTCGGGAAGCGGGAGATGCGAAGCGTGGTCCTCAATCAGCCGGCCACCTACCCGGCGCGGCCGATCCCGGGCGCCCTGGTCTCGGGCTTCGTGGCGGTCCGACTCGAGAAGTCGGTCTACCCCGCACACCACCTGCAGGCGGCGCTGGACATGGGCTATCAGGTCGACCTCGACGCGCGCCAGGTCCGCGACGATCCCCCCGCGCTCTTCCGCGAGCTGGCGCGACTGCTCGAGCTGCGGCGCCGGATGCTGGACGAGCTGTGGGAGAAGGAACGCTGGAACCTGATGGAAGTGGTCATCACCGGCACCGATCGCCTGCACCACTTCCTGTGGGACGCCTGCGAGGACGAGGGTCATCCCCACCACCGGGACTTCCTCGACTACTACCGGGCGATCGATGCCTTCATCGGCGAGGTGTTCGAGCGGTTCTCGGAGACGGGTGAGGAGCGGAACTTCTTCGTGCTCTCGGATCACGGTTTCTGCGGCGCCCGGAAGCAGGCGTTTCTCAACCGGGCCCTGGCCGAGGCCGGCTATCTGACGCTCGAGGATCCGGCCGCCGATTCGCTCGAGGGCGTCTCGGAGCGGACGCGGGCGTTCGTGCTCGATCCGGCGCGCGTGTACCTTCATCGCCGTGGCCGCTACCCGAAGGGCTCGGTCGGCGAGGGCGAGGTGGCGGCGCTCAAGCGGGAGCTCACGGAGTTCATCGGCGCGCTCCGTCACGAGGGCGCGCCGGTGGTCCGCAGCGTCTTCGATGCCGCGGAGATCTACCGCGGCCCGCAGGCCGATCTCGGCCCGGATCTGCTCGTCGTCCCGCACCGCGGCTACGATCTCAAGGGCCGGATCGGGGCGGATTCGTTCATCGGCCCGCGACAGCTCCAGGGCATGCACACCTGGGACGACGCGTTCTTCCTCACCCGCCGCCGGGATCTGCTCGAGTCCGCGAGTGACGACTTCCACCTGGAAGCGGCATCCCGCATGGTGCTCCGGAGCCTCGATGTCCTGCCGTAGGGCCGGCCGGCCCGTCCTCGCCGCCGCGCTCGGCGTCCTCGCGGCGCCGGCCGCGGCCCACGCCTACATCGGACCCGGGGCCGGCTTCGCGCTGATCTCGTCCTTCCTCACCCTGGTGATCGCCTTCCTCGCCGCCTTCCTCGCCCTGCTCACCTTCCCGATCCGTGCGCTGCTGCGTGGCGCGATCCACCGGCGCACGCGCCGGCGGGCGAAGGTCAGGAAGGTCATCCTGCTGGGGCTGGACGGGCTCGAGCCCACGATCACCGAGCGCATGATGGCGGACGGCGAGCTGCCGAATCTGCGGCGGCTGCGCGACACCGGCAGCTATCGCCGGCTGGGAACGTCGCTGCCGGCGCTCTCGCCGGTCGCGTGGTCCACGTTCGCGACCGGCGTGGACAGCTCGGGGCACGCGATCTGGGACTTCCTCGCCCGCGACCGGCGTTCGTACCTGCCGAAGCTCTCCTCGAGCGAGGTGCACGGCGAGCAGCGCTTCCTCCGCCTCGGCCCGCTGCGCATCCCGCGCGGGGGAGCCGGGGTGCGCATGCTGCGGAAGAGCAAGTCCTTCTGGAAGATCCTGAGCGAGCACGGCGTGTTCGCCTCGGTGCTGCGCGTGCCGATCACGTTCCCCGTCGAGAAGTTCGACGGCGTGATGGTGGCGGGCATGTGCGTGCCGGACCTGCGCGGGTCGCAGGGCTCCTTCACCTACTTCACCACGTCGCCGGACGAGGCCGCGCGCGTCGGCGGCCTGGTCGTCCAGGTCGAGGAGCGGAACGGCCTCATCGCCACCGCGATCCCGGGGCCGGCGAGCCCGTTCTCGAAGGAACCGCTCACGCTCCCGCTCACCCTCCGCGTGGTCCGCGACCGCCGCGAGGTCGAGCTGGCGGTCGGCGGCGCGTCTCACCTGCTGCGTGAGGGAGAGTACACGCCCTGGGTGCGGCTGGGCTTCCGCGCCGCCCCCGGGGTCACGCTGCGCGGCATCGTGCGGTTCAGGCTCACGGCCCTCGGCGACCAGGTCGGCCTGTACATGACCCCGATCCACATCGACCCGGAGAGGCCGGCGATGCCGATCTCCCATCCGCCGTTCTTCTCCATCCACCTGGCCAAGCTGCTCGGTCCGCACGCGACGCTCGGCCTGGCGGAGGACACCTGGGCGATGAACGAGGGCGTGCTCGACGAGCAGGGGTGGCTGGACCAGGCGTACGCGTTCCACGAGGAGCGCAGGGCGATGTGGTTCCACTCGCTGGACCGGCTGCACCGCGGGATGGCGGTGTGCGTGTTCGACATCACCGATCGCCTGCAGCACATGTTCTTCCGCCATCTCGTCGCGGATCATCCGGCCAACCGCGGGAAGCCTCCGAGCCCGCACGGCGACGCGATCCCCGACCTCTACCGGAAGATGGACGTGCTGGTCGGGGAGACCATGAAGTACGTGGACCGGGACACCGCCTTCATGGTGATGTCGGATCACGGATTCAAGAGCTTCCGGCGGGGCGTGAATCTCAACACCTGGCTGGTGGCGAACGGATTCATGAAGCTGAAGGAGGGAGGGGGCTCCGGCGAGTACCTGGCGGGCGTGGACTGGGATCGCACCCAGGCCTACGCCATCGGTCTGGGCGGCATCTACCTCAACCTCAAGGGACGCGAGCGCTGCGGGACGGTGGAGCCCGCGCAGGCCGGCGAGGTCGGACGGCGCATCGTGCGTGGCCTGGAAGGCCTGCGCGACGAGGACGGCACGATCGCGGTGCGGCGCGTGGTGGATGTCCGGGAGGCGTTCCGGGGACCCTACGTGGAAGACGGGCCGGACCTGATCGCGCTCTGCGCGGAAGGCTATCGCGCGTCGTGGGACTGCGCGAAGGGCGTGATCGGTCCACGGGTGTTCGAGGACAACGTCAAGCCCTGGAGCGGCGATCATTGCATGGACCCCGAGATCGTGCCCGGCGTGCTCTTCACCAACCTCGAGGCGGTCGCGGAGCGGCCGCGGCTCATGGACCTGGCCCCGACGGCGCTCACGCTCCTGGGCGTGGAGCCCCCGCGGCACATGATGGGGCGGAGCATCGTATGAAGGTCTGCCGGATCGCCGCGGCGCTCGCGCTGGCACTGAGCTGCGGCTGCGCTCCGCGGGCGGCCACGCACCGGCCGGTGGTCGTGCTCGGCATCGACGGGATGGATCCTCAGCTCCTCGAGCGCTTCGTCGCCCGCGGCGTGATGCCGCACTTCGAGGCGCTCATGAAGAGCGGCTCGTATTCCCGGCTGGGGACGAGCATCCCCCCGCAGAGCCCGGTCGCGTGGTCGTGCTTCATTACCGGGATGGACCCGGGAGGTCACGGCATCTTCGACTTCATCCACCGGGATCCGGCCACCTACCTGCCGGTGTTCTCCGCCGCGCGCGTCACCGAGCCCGGCCGCACGCTGACGCTCGGCGACTGGGCGATCCCGCTCTCCGGCGGGAAGGCCGAGCTTCAGCGGAAGGGCGAGGCCTTCTGGCAGGTCCTCGACCGCCACCACGTCCCCTGCGAGGTCCTCCGCATCCCCGCGAACTTCCCGCCCGCCCCGAGCCGGGGCCGTACGCTCGCCGGCATGGGGGTCCCCGATCTCCTCGGGAGCTACGGCACGTTCTCCTTCTACACCGACGCCGACCTCGGCCCCGGCGCGGAGGTGCCCGGCGGGGCGCTGCACCGCGTCCGCGTCGTGGACGGGCGGGTTCGGGCGGAGCTGATCGGTCCCGAGAACACGTTGCGCCGGGGGCGCCCGGAGCTGAAGCGGCCGTTCACGGTCGATCTCGACGCCGGGCACGGCACAGCGCGCATCACCGTCGGCGACGAGGTCCGCCTGCTCGCGACCGGCCAGTGGAGCGACTGGGTGCCGGTGAAGTTCGACCTCGCCGGCAGGTTCAAGCGGCTCTCCGGCATCTGCCGCTTCTACCTGCGGTCGGTGCGTCCCACGTTCCGGCTCTACGTCTCGCCGATCAACCTCGATCCCGAGCATCCGGCGCTTCCCATCTCGACCCCGCCGGGCTTCTCGCGCGAGCTGTTCGACCGCATCGGCTACTTCTACACGCAGGGGATGCCCGAGGACACCAAGGCGTTCGAGGCCGGGGTGCTCGACGACACGGCGTACGTGGCCCAGACCGACACCGTCCTGGCCGAAGGCTGGCGCATGCTCGACACGGCGCTCGCGGACTACCGGAACGGCTTCCTCTTCTTCTACGTGTCCACGCTGGACCAGTCCGGCCACATGCTGTGGCGCAACTTCGATGACCGGCATCCGGCGCACGCGCGCGACCTGGCGTTCGGGGAGCGCTACCAGGATCTCTACGTCCGGATGGACAGCCTGCTCGGCGTGGTCAGGGGCCGCATCCCGGGCGATGCCACGCTGATCGTGATGTCGGATCACGGCTTCGCGCCCTACCACAAGAAGTTCCACCTCAACACCTGGCTCTACGAGCAGGGCTACCTGGTGCTCGAGCGGCCGGGGGAGAAGGAGCGGCACCCGCTCCTGCGCGACGTGCTCTGGCGGCGCACGCGGGCGTACGCTCTCGGCCTGAACGGGCTCTACGTCAACCTGCTGGGGCGGGAGAAGAAGGGCATCGTGAGGCCGTCGGCCGAATACGACGGGCTTCTCGACGACCTCTCGCGGAAGCTCCTCGCGTTGCGGGATCCCGAGACCGGAGAGCAGGTCGTGACCCGCGTCTACCGGGCGCGGGACGTCTACCACGGACCCGAGGTCGCGGCGGCTCCGGACCTGATCGTCGGCTACAATCGCGGCTACCGCGGAAGCGACGAGTCCGCCCTGGGGTCGTTCACGCCGTCGTGGCTGACGCCGAACCTCGCGAAGTGGAGCGGCGACCATTGCATGGACCACACCCTGGTGCCCGGGGTGCTGCTGGCGAACCGTCCGATTGCGGTGGCCGACCCGACGCTGCTCGACCTGCCGGTGACGATTCTCGATCTCTACGGGATCGCGAAGCCGGCGCGGATGAGCGGACGGGTCCTGTTCACCCGGTAGGAGGAGGGGCGATGTTTCGAAAGAGATCCATCAAACTGGAACCCGAGCTCCTGGAGCGCCTGAAGGCGGCGGCCGGGCGGGCGGGCTACTCTTCGGTCGATGAGTTCGTCGTGCACGTCCTCGAGCGGGAGCTGGCGCGAGGGGGCGAAGGGGACTCGGACGAGGAGATCAAGAAGCGGCTTGCGGGCCTGGGCTACATCTCGTAGGCGATCGAATGCCTGAGTTCCTGGCGACCGTCATGACCCGCGCGTTCGACCTGCTGATGTCGCCCTTCGCCGGGAACCGCGCGGTGGCGCTCTCGGTGATCTCGCTGCTGTTCGGAGTCGTCGCGATGTGGATCTTCAAGGCGACGTCCGACCAGGCGCGCGTCCGCCGCACCCGCGACGTCTTCGTGGCGCACATCCTCGAGATGAGGCTCTACCGGGACGACCTCGCGGTGCTCCTGAAGGCGTTCGCCGCGGCGCTCTGGAGCAGCATCGGGCACCTCGGGGTGAACCTGAAGCCGCTGCTGGCGCTGCTTCCCCTGATCCTGGTGGTGGTGGTCCAGCTCGACGCGCGCTTCAGCCACGCGCCCCTGGGCGTGTCCGGGGCCACGCTGGTCACGGTCGCCCTGGGAGAGGGCGAGGACGCGACGAACGTCCCCGTGTCCCTGGTGCCGGGCGATGGGATCGTCCTCGATGCTCCGCCGGTGCGCGCGCCGGCCAGCGGCGAGATCAGCTGGCGGATCCGCGCGCTCGGCGCGGGCCGCCACACGCTCGCCCTCCGCGCCGGACCCACGAGCTACGACTTCGAGCTCGCCACCCGGTCGGGGACCGGCGTCATCGGCGACCGGCGCGGCGATTCGAGTCTCGATCCGCTGGTGCACCCGGGTCTGCCCCGGCTCGACCCGGACGGGCCGATCGCGCGCGTCGCGCTCCGCTACCCGAAGGCGCGCTATCCACTGCTCGCGTGGCAGGGCGACTGGCTCGCCGTGTTCATCCTCTGGTCGCTCGCCGGCGGGCTCGCGGCCAAGTTCCTCTGGCGCGTCGAGATCTGAACGCCTCGCGGTACCGCCTTCCGCGCTGCGCTCCGCGAGCCCGGCGCCCGCTCACCCGCACTCCCCGCTGACCCGCCTCCCCGGGCCGCCCGGGCCGGAGGCGGCCCGGCCGCAGGCGCTCAGTCGCTCACGTACCCGAGTGCGCGCATCGCGCGCAGCACCCGCTGGGTCTCGGGATCGTTCTTCACGGCCCCCGGACCGACGAGCGCCGCGTAGTCGGTGACGAAGCGCGCCCGCTCCACGGCGAGCGCCCGCCGCATCCTCGCCACGCGATCGGGGAGCTGCGGCGCCAGGTCCAGGGTCTCGAGGGGATCCCGGGACACGTCGAAGAGCCGGTAGGGCGGGGTGGTCTGCACGTCGATCATGAGCTTGTAGCCATGGTCAATCAGGCTGCGCTTGGTGCTGCCGTAGAGCATGCCCTCCGAGTAGACCGGGAGGTCCTTCGCCCGACCGCGGAGGAACGGCAGCAGGCTGACGCCCCCGATCCCCGCAGGCCCCGGTACGTCCGCGCCGGCCAGAGCGAGGATCGTCGGCAGGAGGTCCACCGTGCGCACGCAGGCGCCCACGGTCTTGCCCGCGGGCAGGGAGGGCCCCGCCAGGATCAGCGGCACGTGGATGATCTCGCGATGGAGGCTGTGCCCGTGCTCGTACATGCCGTGGTCGAGGAATTCCTCGCCGTGGTCGGAGGTCAGGATCACCAGCGAGCGCTCGAGTCCGACCCGGGCGTCGATCGCAGCGAGCGCCGCCGCGACCAGATCGTCCGCCTCACGGACCTCGGCCGAGTAGAGGGGCTCGGGGTCGGTGGGGCGCGGCTCGTGCCCGGGCAGGTAACGATCGGGCGGTGTATAGGGCCAGTGGGGCGTGAGCAGGTGCAGCCACACGAAGGGCCGGCGGTCCGCGTTGGCAGCGAGCCAGCGTGCGAACTCGGCGACCAGCAGGGAATCGGCGGTCCCGAGATCGGTGCCCGCGGGGAAGTTGATCGTCGGCATCGGCCGGGTGAAGTCGTGCCACTCGAGGGTCCGCTCGCCCGTGGTGTAGCACCATTCCGCGAAGCCGTGGAGGAACCCGTCCCCGGCGTTGATGAACGGCTGGTTGACGAAGGCGGCAGGATGATAGCCGGCGTCGTCGAGCAGCGAGGCGAGCGTGGGAACGCCTCCGGGCAGCGTGTAGCGCACCTGCCGGCGCTTCTCGCGCCAGTCGAAGCGCACGCCCTGCTCCGGCGGCTGCTCGATGAGTCCGAGCTGCGTCGGGTAGCGCGAGGTCAGCATGGCGCCCATGCTGGGAACGGTCCAGCTGGAGACGGACTGCGCCCGCTCGAAGCGCACGCCGGATGCGGCGAGCCGGTCGATGGCGGGGCTCGGGTGCCCGGCACCGCCGTAGCAGGACAGGTGGTCGGGACGGAGCGTGTCGACGACGATGAGGAAGATCGCTGCGGGGGGCGTCGCCTTCCGGGGACGCGCGCAGCCGCCACAGAGGACCAGGGACGCCAGCGCCGCGACCAGAAGGGCGCGCGCGCGCCGATGCGGGGAGAATCCAGGCATGAGTGGCCCTTCGGTCGGGGAGATGCTGGAGGAGCGAGGAACCGCGGACATCCTAGCCCGGACTATTCATGGACCGCCAGCCGAGAGTGCGAGATGCCTGTCAGCCGCAAGGAGTTCGACCGGCCGCGACGGAGTCGTGTTGTCAACACGTCGCGGGGCACCCACGCGAAGCGTGGGTCGCGGCCGGTCGAACGACGCCGCGGATGGCGGGCAGATCGCGCTCGCAGGCGGCGGGCTCATGAATAGTCCGGGCGAGCGCCCGTCCCGGGGGTGTCAAAGACGGGACCCCGGCGGCGGAGCCACGAGGGGTCCGGGCCCGCCCTATCGTCCCTCGAGCATCTCCAGGATCATGCGCTCGACCGCCGGCAGCTCGTGCACGCCTTCCCACACCGCGAGCTTCGGGCGGTAGACGTACCCTGGCGGCGCGCCCGAAGCGATGCGCTCCCTGACCGGCGCCCACGCCGCGTTCGCCGCGTCCTCGTTCCCCTCGGCCAGCTCGATCCCGCCCAGGACGATGCTGGCGAGGTCGCACCACGGCCCCCATCCCAGCGCCTGCGTGACGTGCGCGCGCGCCGCCTTCCGGTCCTCCGCCAGGAGGTCCGCCCAGCCGCGCAGCGCCTCGGCGGTGGCGTTCTCGCGGTCGAGGAGCTGCGCCTCGGCGAGCTGGGTCCGGGCCTGCTCCACGCGCCCGGCGCGCAGCAGGTCGCGCGCGTAGTCGCAGCGCAGCTCGACGATCCCGGTGCGCACCCGCACCGCCCGGTCGTAGGCCACGGCGCTGGAGTCCCAGCGGCCGGTCAGCGCCAGCGCCGCGGCGCGGCCGCGCAGCGCCTCGGGGTTGTCGGACTGGTACGCCAGCACCGAGTCGAAAGCGGCCAGCGAGCGCGCGGCGGCCGGTTTCATCCACGCATAGCGGCCGATCGCCAGGTCCACGCGCCAGCGGTCCTCGGCGCGCACCGCGGGGCGTGAACGCTCGAGCAGGGCCAGCGCCTGGTCCAGCCCGCGGCCGCCGTGCCAATACGCGTCGGCCGCCGCGGTCACCACCGCGCCGCTCGCGGGATGGGCCGCCAGTGCCCGCGCGGCTGCGGCGAGCGCGCTGTCGCGCCGCCCGCCCAGGGTGAGCGCATTCGTCAGCGAGACCAGCGCGGTCTCCTCGCCGGGGCTCCGCGCCAGCGCCTTCTCGTAGAACGCGACCGCGGGCTCGATGGCGCCGCGCTCCACGCGGTCGTCGCCGGCGTTCACGTACGCCACGGCGTAGCTCGCGCTCACGTCGGCCTGGGCGAAGCGGCGCTGCACCAGCTTCATCAGGTCCGGGTCGAGGGCGGCGAGGCGCTCGCGCACCACCTCGCGCGGGTCGTAGCGGTCGCGCCGCGGTGACTCGAGCGCGTTGGCGCCTTCGGCGAAGTACTCGTGGACGCTCCCGCCGGCGTAGCGGGAGAGGAACCCGTTCTTCGTGGCGTCGTCGCGCGCCTTGGCGCGGCGGTAGCGCTCCTGGATCTCCCGGGCCTGGTCGGCGGTGAGCACGCCGTGCACCTGGTGCGTCAGCTCGTGGAGCACGGTGTTGTAGCGGTCGAAGATGGTGCGCTCCACGTCCTCGATTCCGGTCACGGTGTGGTAGCCGCCGGCGCCGCGCACGTCGTCCCACAGGCGCGAGTCGTAGCTGATGCGCTGGTCGCGCAGCGTCTCGCCGTACGGCGTCTCCGAGAGCAGCATGTGGAGCGGCTTGATCGTGTAGGTCGCGCCGCCCTCGATAAGCACGGGCAGGAAGGTCCTCCACGGCGCCACGGAGAGCGCGACGCGCTTCTGGTGGCGCGGCGAGAGCGACTTCCAGTTGAGCACGAACCGCTCGATGCCGGGCACCTTCGGCATGGGAGCCGCGGCGAAGCGCCGCTCGTAGCCGGCGCGGTGCACGTCCACCGCGAAGCGCTGCGATTCGAGCGCCTTCGCCAGCACGGCGTGGGCGCGGCCGTACTCGGGGCACAGCGCGAGCGCCGCGAACGCCAGGTCGCGCGCGCTCTCGAACCGGCAGTCCTCGAAGTCGAGCGACGCCAGCCGCACGCAGGCGTCGGCCCAGCCGGGGTGGGCGCCGCGCAGCGCCTCGCAGGTGGCGCGCGCGCCGCTGCGGTCGCCGGCGGCGACCAGGCTGTCGGCCTGCGCCAGGGCGCGGCGCCCCGCGGAGTCCGCGAAGGTCTGCGGGTAGGCGGCGAACAGCTCGGTGTAGTTCCTTCGCGAGTAGCCGTTGCCGAGCAGGTAGTGCGCGGCGTCGCTGTAGGGGTTGAGCCGCACCGCCCACTCAGCCGCCGTGATGGCCTCGTCGGTCCGCCCGAGCCGCACCAGCGCCTCGGACAGGGTCGTGAGCCCGTCGGCCGTCGCCTCGGCCGCCACCGACTCGCGCAGTTCGGCGAACGCGCGGTCGAAGTCGCGGCGGCGCAGCGCGCTCTTCGCGAGTCCGGTGAGCGCCGCGGCGCGCGCGGCGGGCGGCGCTCCCGCGCGCTCCAGCACCCGCGCGAAGCACGAGTCGGCGCGGGCGTAGTTCAGGAGATCGTAGGCGAGCCGGCCGGCCGCGAGCAGGACGGGGAGCGACGCGCGGGTGCGGGCCGCGAGCGAAGCGCCGCGCGTCAGGCGGTCCACCGTGGCCGCGTCGTCGTGCGCGAACAGCCAGTCGAAGCGCACCTGGCGCTCGTCGTCGGTGGGAGCCCGTTGCGCCGCCATCGCCGCCACCAGCGGCGCGGCGGCGGCGAAGTCCTGCGCCGCCAGCAGCACGCGCGCCTTCGCCACCGCCACGCGCCGCGGCTCGCCCGCCAGCGTGGCCAGCGCCGCGCGCGCCTCGTCCACGCGGCCCGCGGCGAGCAGGGTCTCGACCCGCTCGACGTCCGGCGCGGCTTCGGCGGGGCGGGAGAGCGCCTCCAGCCGGTGCGCCTGCTGCGCCACGACCGGAGCGAACAGCCCGGTGTCGGGCGCGGCGGTCGCCACGAGCGTGGAGAGCGCGAGTGCGACGGGCGTGATGGGCAGCACGGCCGCGCAGTCTAGCCGATGGCTTGCTGCGCCGCACGCGACTGGCGCCGCGCCGCGGTTCGGGGCATCCTGCGCGCATGATGGCCGCGCCCGACACCCACGCCCCCACGAGCGGATGGTCCCGCTCCCTGCCGACGCGCGAGGACTTCGGCCGGCTGGCCGGGCTCGCCGTCCCGATCGTCACCGTCCAGCTCGGCATGATGCTGATGGGCGTGGTGGACACCATCATGGTGGGCCACGTCAACGCCACCGCGCTCGCTGCCGCCGCGCTCGGCAACCTCTACGTGTTCGCGCTGCTGGTCTTCGGCATGGGCACCTTGATGGCGCTCGATCCGATCGTGGCGCAGGCGGTGGGGGCGCGCGACGATGCAGCGGTGGCGCGCGGCATCCAGCGCGGGCTGGTGCTGAGCGTGTTGCTGACCGTGCCGACCTCGGCGCTGTTCCTGCCGGTGCACGCCTTCCTCGGCGTGCTCGGCCAGCCCGCGGACGTGGTGCCGCTCACCGCGCGCTACGTCGCGGTCTCGATCCCGGGCGTGCTGCCGTTCTTCGCCTTCGTCGTGCTGCGCCAGAGCCTGCAGGCGATGGGGCGCATGCGGCCCGTGGTCATCACCATCGTGCTCGCGAACCTGCTGAACGCCGCACTGGGCTGGATGTTCATCTTCGGCAAGCTGGGCTGCCCCGCGCTGGGCGCGGTGGGCGCGGGCCTCGCCGCCACCTGCGGGCGCTGGGGCATGGCGCTCGGCCTGCTCGCCATCGCCTGGCGCGAGCTCTCCCCGCGCCTGGTGCCGCTGCGACGCGAGTCCATCGCCCTCGCGCCGCTCGGGCGCATGCTGCGGCTCGGCATCCCGATCGGCGTCCAGATCCAGCTCGAGATCGGCGTGTTCGGCGTGATCGCGCTGCTCATGGGCCGGCTCGGTACCGTGGCGATGGCCTCGCACCAGGTCGCCATCAACATCGCCTCGCTCACCTTCATGGTGCCGCTCGGCGTCGGCGGCGCGGCCGCCGTGCTGGTGGGACAGTCGGTCGGCGCGGGCGACGCGCCGCGCGCGCGCCGCGCCGCCGTGGCCGCGCTCGGCGCGGGCGGCGCGTTCATGCTCCTGAGCGGGTTCATGCTGTTCGCCCTGCCCGGCCTGCTGGCGCGCGTCTACAGCTCCGACACCGCGGTGGTGGCGCTGGCGATGCGGCTCATCCCCATCGCCGGAGTGTTCCAGGTGTTCGACGGGCTGCAGGTAGTCTCGGTCGGCGTGCTGCGCGGCGTCGGCGACACGAGAGCGCCGATGGTGGTGAACGTGCTGGGGTTCTGGCTGATCGGCTTGCCGGTGAGCCTGTGGCTCGGGTTCGGGCTGGGCGGCGGCGCGGTCGGGTTGTGGTGGGGGCTGGTGGCCGGGTTGGCGGCGGTGGCGGCCTTCCTGGTGGCGCGGGTGCGGGCGAGGTTCGCCCGCGCGCTCGTGTGCGTAGCGATCGAGGAGGAGACGGTCACCGCCTGAGGCGCAGCGAGGCCGCCGCGAGCCCCCTGCCCAGACCGCCCTTCCTTCTCTATAATGACGCCCGATGCCGGCGAACCTGACGCCAGACTACAGGGAGGCGGAGCAGCGCTTCCGCCAGGCGGCGAGCCACGAGGAGAAGCTCGTCGCGTTGCGGGAGATGCTGGCCCTGCTGCCGAAGCACAAGGGCACCGAGAAGATCCACGCCGACCTGCGCCACCGCATCGCGAAGCTGGAGGAGGAGAGCCAGCACGCGAAGAAGCCCGGGGCGCACCGCGCCGACCCGGGGCACGTGCATCGCGAGGGCGCAGGCCAGTGGGCGCTGATCGGCCCGCCCAACGCGGGCAAGTCGCGCCTCCTCGCCGCGCTCACCCACGCGCACCCCGAGGTGGCGCCCTACCCGTTCACCACGCACGCGCCGCAGCCCGGGATGATGCCGTTCGAGGACGTGCAGGTGCAGCTGGTGGACACGCCCGCCGTGGCCGCGCACCACGTCGAGCCCTACATGACGAACCTGGTGCGCAACGCCGACGGCGTGGCGCTGGTGCTGGACCTCGCGGGCGACGACCTCGACGACGGAGTCGCGGCCTGCCGCGCGCTGCTCGAGCGCGCGCGGGTGTGGCCGCGCTCGCGGCCGCTGCCGCCCGACGCCTCACCGCTGCTGGCGGTCAGGCCGGTGTTCGTGGTGGCGAACAAGCGCGACCTGGACGGTGACGGCACCTTCGCCGCGCTGGCGCGCGAATCGCTGGGGGAGGAGCTGCCGTTCTTCGCGGTCTCGGCCGAACGCGGCGACGGCCTCGAGGAGCTGCGGCGTGCGCTGTTCGCCGAGCTGGGCCGGATCCGCATCTACGCCAAGGAGCCCGGCAGGAAGCCCGACCACGCGCGGCCCTTCGTGCTCGCACAGGGCGCCACGGTGTACGACCTGGCGTGCGCCGTGCACAAGGACATCGCGGCGCGCCTCAAGTACGCGCGCATCTGGGGCCACGCGCGCTTCGACGGCCAGCAGGTGGACCGCGACCACGTGCTCACCGACCGCGACGTGGTCGAGCTGCACGCGTAGACGGGCGGTGCCCGGCGGCCCGGTCCCGCGTGACACGTCGGGCCGCCCCGGCCGCGAACGATGCGCCCCGTCCGCGCACTTCGTTCCCGTTCCGCCTCCACTGCGCGCGCGAAGCTCAACCCTTCCTGGCCGCCAGCAGCTTCTCGCGTCCCACCAGGTAGAGCGTCCCGGTCAGCAGGACGAACGGCAGGACCGCCAGCAGGTCGGCGTGCGCGCCGCCGTAGAACGGGTTCGAGGTCTCCGCCCAGTGGGTGAAGAACCGGTCGGCCCGCTCGAACACGCCGGACATGAACGCGATGATGATGCCGGCGATGGCGCCGCCCGCGATGTAGCCCGAGGCCATCAGCACGCCCGGGCTGCGGTCGGCCTCGGCTGCGAGCTGCTCCTCGGTGAGCCGGTGCGTCTCCAGCTCCTTGCGGCGGCGGCGGTCCACCAGCCAGCGCACGGCGCCGCCGATCAGGATCGGGCTCGAGAAGGAGAGCGGCAGGTAGACGCCCACCGCGAACGCCAGCGAGGGGATGCCCGCCATCTCCAGCACGACCGCGATCATCACGCCGAACAGCACCAGGCCCCAGGGGAGCTGGCGGTCGAGGATGCCCTTGATGATGTAGGACATGAGCGTGGCCTTGGGCGCGTCGAACTTGCGCACCTGAGTGCCGTCCGGGCGCTGGCGGAAGGTGCCGTTGATGCCGGGGTCCACCAGGTAGGCCGCGCGGCCGGAGTCGTCCACCAGATACTTGCCGGCCGGTCCGCCCACCTCGTCGGTCTTGTGCCACACGCGGAAGGAGCGCGCGTCCTCCTTCGCCTGCACGCCGCGCAGGGTCTCGCGCGCCGGCTCGATCCGCGCGGCCGGGACGGCGAGCCCCGCGGGCGCCACCTGCGCGATCGGGACGTAGACCGTGGCCGCGTCGTTGAGCCTCAGGAGGATCGGACCGAGGACCAGGGCCGACACCAGCGCCCCGATCATGATGGAGACCTG
The DNA here is from genome assembly GCA_016223045.1 of Candidatus Eiseniibacteriota bacterium. GTDB lineage: Bacteria > Eisenbacteria > RBG-16-71-46 > RBG-16-71-46 > RBG-16-71-46 > JACRPT01. Next base: position 38,984 of record JACRPT010000100.1, on the reverse strand, counting down.
CTGGAAGCGCGGCGTGCCGCCCACCAGGAACCCGGTCTTCAGGTCCTGCGAGGTGCCGCCGCCGTTCGAGGCCGCGATGCAGACGATGGCGCCCACCGAGAGCGCGGTGACGTAGTAGGCGCCGCCGGTCCAGCCCACCACCAGGAAGACCAGGCAGGTCAGGAGCAGTGTGGCCACCGTCATGCCCGAGATCGGGTTCGAGGAGGAGCCGATCTCGCCGGTCAGCCGCGAAGACACCGTCACGAACAGGAAGCCGAACACCACGATCAGGATGGCGCCCAGCAGGTTCATGTGGAGCGGGCGCGCCGCCACGATGGCGGCGATCAAGAGCACGATGCCCCCGAACACCAGCTTCATCGGCAGGTCGTGCTCGGTGCGGTGGGGGTCGGGGCCGCCGCGGGCCGCCCCCACGTCGCGCAGGCCTTCCCGGAGTCCGTGCCAGATGACGGGCAGCGAGCGCAGCAGGCTGATGATGCCGCCCGCCGCCACCGCGCCGGCGCCGATGTAGAGCACGTAGGCGCCGCGGATCTGGTTCGGGCCCATGTCGCGGATCAGGATGGTCCCGGGCGCGAGCGGCGAGGTCAGCGAGTCGCCGAAGAACTTGATCAACGGGATCAGGACCAGGTAGGCGAGCACCCCGCCCGCGCACATCACCGAGGAGATCTTCGGACCGATCACGTAGCCCACGCCCAGCAGCTCGGGTGAGATCTCTGCCGAGAGCGAGCCGGCGTCGAAGGGCTTGCCGAACACCTTCTCGGGGACGTCCTTCCAGACCTTGAACGCCGACATCGCCGTCTTGTAGGCGAGCCCGATGCCGAAGCCGGTGAAGATGGTGTGCGCGGAGAGCCGCCTGCCGGTGCCCGCCGCCTCCACGGCCAGCGCCGCGGCGTCGGCGGCCTGGCGCGACTCCTCGGAGGCGCCGGCCTTCAGCACCTCGGCGCAGGCGGTGCCTTCCGGGTACTTGAGCCTGCCGTGCTGCTGCACGATCAGCGCGCGCCGCAGCGGGATCATCATCAGGATGCCGAGCAGTCCGCCGAGGATCGCGACCAGCATGACCCGCGACAGCTCGAGGTTGAAGCCCAGGATCATGATGGCCGGCATGGTCACACCCACGCCGAAGGCGATGGACTCGCCCGCCGAGCCCGCGGTCTGGACGATGTTGTTCTCCAGGATGGTGGCGTCCTTCAAGCCCAGCTTCGAGGCCAGCCGGAACAGCGTGATCGAGATCACCGCCACCGGGATCGAGGCGCTCACCGTGAGCCCCACCTTGAGCACCAGGTAGAGCGACGAGGCGCCGAAGACCATGCCGAGGAGGGCGCCGAGGATGACGGCCCGCGGCGTGAACTCGCGCAGCGTGGCCGCGGGCGGGATGTAGGGGACGTGGGCGGGAGCGGCGGGTGCCGGTTCGGGGCTCATTCGAGGCTGCGTGCTCAACGGACCTCCTCGGGGCGCGCGGCCGCGCGGGAAGCGGCCAATCTAGCCAGCGGCCGGAGCACCGTCAACGACCGTTCTCCGCGAGCGGCCCCCGCCAGCCATCCTGGCAGCGGCCGGGGCCCGCCCGCGCCCGGGCCCGGCACCGCGCCGGGGACCACGCCGCCGGCGCCCGCGATCTTTCCTCTGGCGTTGGCACGCCCGCCCCCCGAGAATCGCCGCGCTGTCCGGTCAGCGGCCGGGATCCTCCCCGGTCCGAGTCCCCGACCTTCAGGAGCGAACCCGATGCGATTGCACGCCGCGGCCGACGCGGGCAGCCCGCCCGTGACGGAGAAGCACCCGAAGGGCCTCTACGTCCTGTTCGCCACCGAGATGTGGGAGCGCTTCGGCTTCTACTCGATGCTGGCGATGTTCACGCTCTATCTGCGCAGCGACCAGGGCTTCCACTGGACCCCGGCGCAGGCCACGAGCCTCTACTCGAACTACCTGATGTTCGTCTACGCGAGCCCGCTGGTGGGCGGGTGGATCGCCGACCGCTGGCTGGGCTACCGGCGCTCCGTCCTGATCGGCGGCCTGATCTTCATGGTGGGCTACTCGCTCTTCATGATCCACACGCTCGCCGCGGTCTACGCTGCGCTGGCGCTGCTGGTGATCGGGAACGGGTTCTTCAAACCCAACGTCTCGACTATGGTCGGGAATCTCTACCCGCCCGGCAGCCACCTCAAGGACCGCGCCTACAACATCTTCTACATGGGTATCAACATCGGCGCGTTCTTCGCCCCGGTGGTCGCGGAGTTCATGTCGCGCCGATTCGGGTTCCGCCCGGCCTTCGGCGTGGCCTCGCTCGGCATGGTGGTCTCGATCGTCGTGCTGTGGCTGTTCAAGCGCCACGTCGAGGGTGCGGACGGGCGGCGGCGGGCCGTGCAGGCGGGCACCGCCGCGGCGCCGCAGGGGAAGGCGCAGCCCATCGACGCGGTGTCCGACGCCCGGCGCATCGGCGCGCTCATCGTCATCTACCTGATCGTCATCGTGTTCTGGATGGTGTTCCACCAGAACGGCTCGACGCTCACCTACTGGGCGAACGAGAACACGCGCTGGAAGGTGTCGGGGGTGATCTCGAACGCCATCAATCCGTTCTTCGTGGTGGCGTTCACCTACCCGCTGATCTGGTTCTGGAAGTGGCTCGACCGCAAAGGTCGCGAGCCCGCGACGCCCGCGAAGATGGGGATCGGGATGCTGCTCACGACGGCCTGCTACGGCGTGATGTTCCTGGCGGCGAAGGCGGGCGGCGACACCGGGAAGGTGTCGCCCGTGTGGCTGATCGGCGCGTACGCCATCCTCACGAGCGGCGAGCTGATGCTCTCGCCCATGGGGCTCTCGCTGGTCTCGAAGGTCGCGCCCGAGCGCGTGCGCGGGCTGATGATGGGCGGCTGGTTCGTGGCCACCGCGATCGGCAACAAGCTCACCGCCATCGGCGTCTACTGGACGGTGTGGAAGCACTCCACGTTCTTCGCCGTGCTGGGCGGGATGGCTCTGGTGATGGCGATCGTCCTGTTCGCGCTCCTGAGACCTCTCAAGCGCGCGATGCCGGGGGTGTAGCGGGGAAGCGCCGACCGGACGCCCGACCGCGCGGGCCGCGCTCCATCGTCGGAGCGCGGCCCGCGGTCATGGCGGCTGTCGGCCGGGGCTCACTGCACCGCGAAGGCGAAGTCCTTCTCGACCGCGGTCCCGCCGAGCATGGCCCTCAGGTGCAGCCGGTAGCTGCCCGCCGGCGCCTGCGCCGGGATCGGGAGCGGGATCTCGCGGCGCGGCTGCGCGGGATCGGGCTTCCAGGTGAGCTGGAGCGGCGGGAACTGCTCCTTGCCGTCGCAGATGAGCGACCAGGACTCCTGGATCGTCCCCGCCGCTCCGGCGACCGCGTAGCGCACGCCCATCCACGCGCTCTCGCCGCGGCGCGCCGGGGCGGGTCGGAAGTACAGCTCCTGGATCGCGAAGCTGCCGGCGGTCGCGGACGTGGATGCGCTCGCCGGTGGGGTGGCGGCCGCCGCCGCGGACGCCGGCACGGCCACCGCGGCCGCGCCGGCCTGGGCCGGCCGCTCGACGGTGACCGGATCGCGGGTCGTCTTCGCCTTCCAGTCGCGGGCCAGGTCCTGCGCCGCGCTCAGCTGGTCCGGTTTCATGCGCGCGGCCACCGCATCGCGCAGCCTGGTGGCGCCCTCCTCGTTCGCGGCGGCGGCCAGGCTGAACCAGAACCACGCGCGCACCGGGTCCTGCGAGCCCGCGGGGCCCTCGGACAGGAGCCGGCCCATCTTCACCTGGGCCTCGCCGTGACCGCGCTCGGCGGCCTCGCGATACCAGCGCTGGGCCAGCGCATCGTCGCGGGCCACCGCGCGGCCGTTCGCGTAGAACTCGCCCAGCTTGAACTGCGAGGTGGCGTGGCCCTGGAGGGCGGCCTTGCGGAACAACGCGAGCGCCCTGGCTTCGTCCTTCGGCACGCCGTCGCCCTCGGCGTAGCGGAAGGCCAGGTTGCTCTGAGCGTAGGGATTGCCCTGATCCGCCGCCTTCTGGTACCAGCGGACGGCCTCGGCCTCGTCCCCGGTCACGCCCCGGCCCAGCGCGTAGGCCACGCCGAGGTTGTTCTGCGCCATGGCATCGCCCTGCTCCGCCGCCGCGCGGAACCAGCGCACCGACTCTTCATGGTTCTGCTTCACGCCGGTGCCGTCGCGGTAGTCGTAGGCGAGCTGCACCTGGGCGTCCGCGAGTCCCTGCTCCGCCGCGCGCCGATACCACTTCGCCGCCTCGGCTTCGTCCAGCTTCACCCCGCGGCCGGCGTCGAGCATGAGGGCGAGGTTGTGCTGCGCCCTCGCGACCCCCCGCTCGGCCGCCAGGCGGAACCAGCGCACCGCCTCGGCGTCGTCGCGTTTCACGCCCTGGCCGAACTCGTACGCCACGCCGATGTTGTTCTCGCACTTGGCGGAACCCTGCTCCGCGCCCAGGCGGAACCACTTGAGCGCCTCGGCGTAGTCCTGCGCCGTGCCGCGGCCGAACGCGTACATCTTCCCCAGGTTGTTCTGAGCTTCGGCGAGACCCTGCTCGGCGGCGGCCCGGTACCACTTGAGCGCCTCGCCGAAGTGCTGGGCCACGCCGTGCCCTTCCTCGTAGAGCCGGCCCAGCTGCCACTGCGATGCGGCGTCGCCCTGCTCGGCGGCGGCGCGGATCCGGCCGGCCTGGCCAGGAAGGAGCTCCTTCTTCGTGGGATCGGCCGGATCGGGCAGGCGCGCGGCCGGCGCGTGCGGCGCGACCAGCGCGAGCGCGAGCAGGCCGATGACGAGTGCGTGGCGCTTCATGGCGTTCTCCTGTGTCTCGCGGGCGATCCCCATCAGGTGCCGGCTCTCGGCGGAACCCGCCGTCTGGTTATCGGTCGGGGGGACGCCGGGGGTTAGGGCCATGAGCCGGCTGCCGGAGGCGCGATCGGACCGGACCCGCTGGCGCGGGTGCCCCCCGCGGCGCTCCCGTGACCAGGCCCCCCGATGCGGGGTCAGGGCGCTGCCGGGGACCCGCGCACGCTTGAAGCCCCGGCCCGGAGCGTCTAGCGTGCCGGCCACCGTTCGCGGCCACACTCGAGCGGCGCCACACCGGCACCCGTTCCCGCTTCCATGGATCCCATCCAGTCCCTCCATTCGCTCTCGCGCACCTTCGGCGGGGACGCCGCGCGCCGGAAGCTGCGGCTGCTCGGCGCGGTCCGCGTCGGCCCGCGCACCGGCGCCGGTCGGCTCGAGCGGCTGCGCGAGACCCTCGACTTCATGCGCGCGTACCCGGATGACGCGCGCGTGCTCGCGGCCGTGCGCGCGCATCGCCGCGCTCCCGGCCGTCGAGCCGCCGGTCTATCCGTATTCGTACGGCGTCGTGCGACGCCTCGTGCGGCTGCTGCCGCGGCGGCTCGACATCCACTGGAAGGCGATCAGGGACGAGACCGCGCTGCTCGACACCCTGGACCTGGTGGTGACACCGGGGGAGACCCAGGGGCTGGAGGACGTCCGGATCCCGACCCGGGACTGGTTCGCCGCGTGCCGCCCTCCGGGCGCGCGCGGCGACCTGGAGTTCCTCGTGCTGCTACTCGAGCGCTCGGGTCTCTCGCCCGCGCTGCAGGCCCATCTCTTCGAGCGCTGCGACCTGCCGCTGCGCTACGCCGGCCCGCCGGCCTGCGCGATCGAGCTGCCGGCGCCGCGCATCCACTACCAGCGTTCCCCGATCCAGCGCGAGCGATGCGCCATCGAGCCGGTCATCCGCCAGCCGATCCCCACGCCGGCGCGAGGTGGCCAGGCGGTCATTGATGTCGCGCTGCTCGCGCTCTGCGCGCGGACGCTGGAGATCCACCCGCTCATCTACGCCGACCCCGCCGGCGTGCGGGTGGCGGACTGCGGGCGCGGCGTACGCGTGGCGCTCATCGGCGTCCGGCGCGAGTTCCGCAGTCCGCTCGAGACCCTGCACGTCTTCCTGGTGGTGAAGAACGGCGTGCCGGTCGCCTACGGGCCCGCGGCGGTCTTCATGGGCTGCTGCGAGCTGGGCATGAATCTGTTTCCCGGGTTCCGCGGCGGCGAGGTGCGCTGGCTCTACGCCCAGCTGATGCGCGTGCTCCACCACGTGCTGGCCGTGGACCACTTCTTCGTCACCCGCTACGGCATTGGCGATGGCAACGACGAGGCCATCGAGAGCGGCGCGTTCTGGTTCTACCGCCGGCTCGGCTTCCGGCCTACCAGCGCCCGCGTCGAAACGCTCGCCCGCGAGGAGGAGGCCCGCATGGCGGCCCGGCCCGGCCACCGGTCCGACCGCCGCACACTGCGCCGGCTCTCGCACACCGAGGCGGCGCTCGATCTCTCGAACGGGAGGTGCCGTCCCATGGATCTTGGCCGGCTGGGCGTGGCACAGAGCCGTTTCATCGCGCGCGCGTTCAGCGGGGACCGCGCGCTCTCGGAGCGACGCTGCGTGGCGCGCGTGAAGCGCCTGCTCGGTCCGGGCGGCGACGGCTGGGCGCTGCGGGCGCTGTCACCGCTGCTCTGCATGATCCCCGACCTGCCGCGCTGGAGCGGGCGGGAGCGCGCGGCGCTGGCACGCATCGTCCGCGCCAAGGACGCGCCGTGCGAGATCCCCGCCGCGCGGCGGTTCAAGAGGCACGGGCGCCTCGAAGCGGCATTGCGGGTGCTCGCCGAACGAGAGCGCGGGCCTTCGCGCGGGTAGCGCGCCGGCCGGCCGCCGGGTGTGGGCGCCGGGGGCGGCGCGTCCGCTCGGGTGGGGCGCGCCGGGCCCGGCCGGGAGGTGCCGGGGCGCGAGGCGCGGCGAGATGGTGCGCCGTGACGGCGCGAGCGTCGCCGGATTGAGGCTGCTTCCCGGCGTGTGGTAGCGTGCCCGGCCGCGAGTCCTGAGACTCTCGTGAGCACGAACTGAGGCCGCGTGGGACCATGGCGAAGCAGAACTGCTGGGAGTTCAAGGAGTGCGGGCGGGAGCCGGGCGGCGCGAAGGTCCGGGAGCTGGGAGTCTGCCCCGCCGCCTCCGACCCGCGCGCCGACGGCGTGCATGGCGGCAGGAACGGCGGCCGGGCCTGCTGGGCCGTGGCGGGCACGTTCTGCGGCGGCCGCGTGCAGGGCTCGTTCGCGGCGAAGCTCGCGAGCTGCACCCAGTGCGAGTTCTACCAGCAGGTGTGCCGGGAAGAGGGCTCCGACCTCAGGAGCTGGAGCGACATCGCCGCGCTGATGCGCTGAGCCGGGCCGCCGCCGGGGCTATCGTGCCGTCGCGCCATCCGGCCCCGTCCCGTCGCCACACTCCGCCGCGCTACTGCGCCGCGCTGCTGTGGTCGTGGACGATCCGCCAGCCCGCGGCCGGAAGGCAGCGCAGCCACAGCGTGAAGAGCCCGTGCGGGCGGCCGGTCGCGAGCTCGAGCGCCCACCCGCCGCGCACTACCGCCTGCCCGGGCGCGAGCAGCGTGATCGCGTGCAGGTCGAAGTCGAGTCGCCCCATCTCGCGGCCCTCGGACCGGTAGCGCCGCACGTAGCGGTCGTGCGCCGCCTGCCAGCCGTGCGACACGTCGCCGCCCGAGTAGAAGGTGAGCGAGTCCGAGCGCCAGTAGCCCTGCATGAAACCCTCGAGGTCCCCGCGGTTCCACGCCGCGACCTGGGCGTCGAGCATGGCACGGATGGCCGAGGTGTCGGCGGCCGGCGGGGGCGGGCGATGAGCGGCGCCCGCCGGCGCGACTGGCCGCGGGGTGAGAGCGGCCGGAGCCGGCGCGGCGAGCGCGACCAGGAGCAGCGCGAGGCGGAGACTCACCGATCGTCCTTCGCCGCGGACCGCGTCATGCGCGGATTATCGCGCGGCCTCCCTCATCAGGTCCAGCCGCGCGTGCCGCGCCGCGCGAGGTCGAGCACCCTGCGCGACCGGCCGCTCGCGGGCGGCGCGCTCGCAGGTCCCGCGCCGGTCGCAGCCGGGAACCTCAGCAGCTCGAGCCGCGGAGCCGGTGGGCGCGCCTCGACCTGCGGCGGCTCGGCGAGGAAGCGGCGGTAGCTCACCCAGCCCAGCACCAGCGGGAGCACGGCCAGCGCCGTCATGCGGGCGCCGGCCATGGTGTAGTGGACCGCGAGCAGGATGCCGAGCGAGAACAGCGCGCCGCTCGAGAGCAGGTCGTAGGCGTTGCCGAAGTTGCGCCTCCACGCGGTGAGCGGCGAGACGCGCTCGCTCAGCGCCACCGCGACCGACACCGCGCCGTAGTTCACCAGGGCGAACGCCGCCGCCGCGGCGACGAAAGCGGCCCACGGGGTGACTTCGAGCGGCGGCGGTCCCGGGCCACGCAGCGCGCCGAACACCGACGCGGCCGCTCCCACCGCGAGTGCCGATTGCCCCGCGTTGAACAGCACGCGCCGCGGCGGCTTGCGCATCACGATCAGCTCGGCCACCGCCGCCGCCAGCGCGGTCGCCGCCATCGCGTGCCCGCGCGGGAGCACCAGCAGCGCCGCGAAGTTGCAGCACGACGCCATGGTGAGGGTCGCGCCCCCGAGCGGGAGCCTGAGCCACATCAGCTCGCCCGCCAGGCACGCCGCACACCAGAACCAGAACGCCGGCGTCGGCGGCCCGCTCCACGCGCGCGCGAGCGCGGTGGCGGCGAGGGCCGCGGTGGCGATGGGCGTTGCCCGCGCGGTCCGTCACATGCAAGAAGGGCACCGACCGTGCCGGGGGGGCGTTCTGCGGCATGAGTGCAGGACGCAACGCGATTCGCGCGGTTCCGTGCCGGTGCGCACGGCCCGCGGAGGCCGGCGCAGGGGCCCGTCGCGGCCCGCAAGCGCTGCAACGCCGGGTTGCCATCCGATGCCGGGTGGCCTTCCCCGGTGGTGTGTGGGATTCGGCGCAGGCGCGCGGGCCGGTGCACCACGCGGCCCGGAGCCGCGGCCGATGCACCACGCGACCCGGGTGTGCGGCTGCCGCACCGCGCGGCCCGGGAGCGCGGCCGGTGCTAGGATGCCGCGCGGCTCGTCGAGGTCCGGCGCCGGGCTACGGGCGCCGCAGCAGGGACCGGTCGCGGCGGAAGGAGGCGAGGCTCGTGGTCGTTTCGATGGTCAGTGCGATGCGCGTCGTCCTTTGCGCCAGCGTCCTCGCGCTCCCCGAGGTCTCCCAGCTCCACGGCGGGGACGCCGCGCTGCGCGGCCTGCCGGGTGTGGCCGTGGTGGCCGAGAGCACCAGCGGCGACGTGCGGCGCTACGGGATCGACGAGGACTGGCTCGCCGGCCGGGTCCGCGGGGCGCTGGAGCGCGCGGGCGTGCCGCTGCTCGAGCGCAGCGACGCGCTCACCACCGGGCGCTCGCCGCTGCTGGTGGTGCGGCTCCAGACCGTGCGCGTGCCCGACGCGCCGATCATCGCCTGGCACCTGTCGCTCGCCATGCATCAGCGGGTGGCTCCGCTGGGGGCGGACTCGACGCGGACGCTCGCTCAGACCTGGGCGGCCGAGGCCTCGCTCGGCGTCACCACCGCGCGGCTGCTGCGCGCGTCGGTGGCGAAGACGCTCGACTCCCAGGTCGAGGAGTTCGTGCAGGCGTGGAAGGGCGCGGGCGCGAGCGGGCCGTGACGGAGGCGCGGCGACCCGGCGGGGACGCGCTCGAAGCATGGCGGGCGGCAGGCGGCCGGGCGGACGGCGCGGCGATGCGAGCGGGGGCTCAGCCCCTCAGGCGGCCTCGCCGGTCTGGAGCCCGTCGGCACGCGGTCCCGGCGGCGCAGGGACCTGATAGCGGCGGTCGTCGCCGCAACCGCGCTCGATGATCCGCTCGAAGCGCCGCTGGTCGAGACCCGCACGGCGGGCGACCGCCCGCAGCCGCTCGATCGGGGCAGGGTGCGTCGAGACGAGGCCCTCCCAGCGGCCCAGGTGCAGCGGTTCCTTCGTGAGTCGGCACAACCTCGCCTCCCCCGAGACGAAGGCCTCGGCGTCCCCGGTCAGCTCCACGCCTCCCCGGTCGGCTTCGATCTCGATGTGCCGGAAGAGCCGGAGAGCGAGCAGGGCAAGCAGGGGGACGAACAGGATGAGGACCTTTGCGGGCACACCCCGCCATTGAAGGGATGCCAGGGCCGCGCTCGACAGCAGGACGGGCACGACCAGGCGTTGAGAGAGACGGCGCCCGACGTGGGAGATCTCGTGGGCCATGACGCCGTCCACTTCGCGGCGGGAGAGACCCGCGAGCAGCTGGTCGGTGATCGCCACGGTGCGGAGGAGCGGTGCGGCGAACGCGTTCAGGAACCGGCCGCAATCGGGCGACACGATCTTGACGCCGCGCAGGCGCACGCCGGCACGGGTGGCCAGCGCCAGCACGCGATCCCGGAACTCCCCGGGCGGCGCCTCGACCGCCGAGAGGCCCGTGGTCCGCCACGCCAGCCTGGCGAGCGGAACGACCCCCGCGATCCCGAGCACGCCGAGGAACGCCGCAGGCCCGTAGATGCGCAGGCTCACCAGCAGGCACGCGGACGTGACGAGGATGGCCGGGATGACTACGGTCGCGCGGGTGCCGAGCGTCTCGTGGAACGCATCCGACAAGGTCCGCTGCGCCTGTCCCAGGCGCGTGGCCACGGCATGGGATTGCGCTGCCAGGATGAGCTCGATGGCGACGGGCGGCAGCAGGTACGTCGCCGTCGCCAGGATGAAGAAGGTCGTGGGAGACCACGCGGGAAGCTGGAACAGGAGCAGCCCGAGAGGCGGCGTCCACTGCGTCACCGTGAGCCAGAGCCACCACGCGCTGAAACCGACGGCCGGCTCCCACGTGCCGTACGTGCGCCACGAGCGCTGCGCTTCGGCGACGGGAGACGACAGCGCCCGGGCGCGCAGCGCCAGCGCGAAGACGGGCGGGAGAAGCAGCGCCAGCGCCAGCGGCAGTACGTTCCTCGCCAGGTCGGCGGTGGTGAAGCCGAACGCGACCGTGCCGGAGCGCGGGCCCGCCCGGTCGAGCGGGATGCGGGTCACCTGCCCGCGCCGGCTCCCGGCGACCCCGGTCAGCCGCGCGAAGCCTCCCATGGGTTCGCTCAGGGTGACATCCAGCCGGGTGACGCCGCGCCGGCGGAGTTCCGACAGCAGAGGATCCAGATCGAGCCGGGCCCGCCCGATCAGCCCGTGCCGCTCGAGACCGCGCGGCCGGACCAGCGAGGCCGTCCAGCCGCGGCGGCTCACGCTGGTCGTCACGCGGCCGTCCGGCGCGGCGGTCACGCGCGCGAGCGCGCGGGTCAGTGCCTCAGCGTGATCGGGAGCGCGGCCGAGCGCGAGCGTCAGGTCGAGCTCCTCGCCGCAGCCACTCTCGAGCTGGAGACGCGCCACGCCGGGGGAGCTCGAGTCCCCCGCGCCGGGGTCCGGCGTCCCGGCGCCGAGGGACCCCGGGACGATCGTCACCAGCACGGCGGACAGGGCGAAGCACAGCAGCCACTGCCCGGGTTCGGAGCGAGGACACGCCATGCCGGGGTTATCGGCCGGGCCCGCATGCTACTGAGCATGTCCGCCCGGCCGGCGGCCGCAGCCCCGGGCGATCTCGTCCCCGGGGCGCCCACCTGCGAGTCCCGCCGACCGCGGGACACCACCGGGTAGTCGTGCGCCAGGTCGCGCTCGCCGCGCCCCCCCCGCGCGCTCAGCCTACCGGAGCGTGCTCGCGCTTGCCGGCGCCCGCGGAGCCCGTGCCCGCGGGGCCGGCGGGCGTGGCGCCCGCGCGACGGCCGCGCACGCGGTGCTGGAACGCGTCCAGGTAGGTGTAGATCACGGGCGTGACGTAGAGCGTCACCAGCTGCGAGAACGCCAGCCCGCCCACCACCGCGAGTCCCAGCGGCCGGCGCGACTCCGCGCCCGCGCCGAAGCCGATGGCGATCGGCAGCGTGCCCATCAGCGCCGCCATGGTGGTCATCATGATCGGGCGGAAGCGGATGCTGCACGCCGCGAGGATGGCCGCGCGTGCGGGCTTGCCCTCGGTGCGCTCGGCGTCGAGCGCGAAGTCGATCATCATGATGGCGTTCTTCTTCACCAGGCCGATCAGCATGATGATGCCGACGAAGGCGTAGATGCTCAGCTCGGTGCGGAAGACCACGAGCGTCAGCAGCGCGCCGAATCCCGCGAACGGCAGCCCCGAGAGGATGGTGAGCGGGTGGATGAAGCTCTCGTAGAGGACGCCGAGCACCAGGTAGATGACGAGCACCGCCAGCACCAGCAGCGCGAGCAGCCCCTGCTGGCTCGACTGGAACACCTGCGCGGTGCCGAAGAAGCTGCCGGTGATGGTCGAGGGCAGGGTTTCGCGCGCGGTGCGCTGCACCGCGTCCACCGCCTGGCCGAGCGCCGTGCCGGGCTTCAGGTTGAACGACAGCGTCACCGCCGGGATCTGCCCCATGTGGTTCACGGTCAGGGGCCCGAGACCGGGCGAGAGCCGCGCCACCGCGGAGAGCGGGACCAGCGTCCCGTTCGTCGAGCCCACGTAGAGCTGCTGGAGCGCCGACAGGTCGCGCTGGTGCTCGGGCATCAGCTCCATGATCACCCAGTACTGGTCGTTGGGCGTGTAGATGGTCGAGACCTGCCGCGAGCCGTAGGCGTCGTAGAGCGCCTCCTCGATCTGCCGCGGCGTCACGCCGAGCGCCGAGGCGCGCGCGCGGTCGATCTCCACGTTCACCTGCGGGTTCTTGATCTGCAGGTCGCTGGTCACGTCCTGCAGGCCCGGCGCCTCGCGCAGCCGTGCGAGCAGCGCGTTCGAGCCGTCGTAGAGCGCCTGCACGTCGGTGCTCTGGAGCGTGTACTGGTACTGGCTCTTCGACATCCTGCCGCCGACGTTGATCACCGGCGGGTTCATCAGGTAGACCCGGATGCCGGGCACCTGGGCGACCTTCGGCTGCAGCTCGCGGATCACCTGGTCGGCGGAAAGCGCGCGCTGCGAGCGCGGCCTGAGGTGCATGAAGATGCGCCCCTGGTTGCCGACGCCGCTGGGGCCTCCCGCGCCCACCGACGACATGAAGTCGAGCACGTTGGGGTCCTGCGCCACGATCGCGGCCACCGCCTGCTGGTGCCTGACCATCGCTTCGAACGACGTGCCCTCGGCGGTCTCGGTGGTGGCGAAGATCTGCGAGGTGTCCTCGCTGGTGATGAAGCCCTTCGGCACCACCAGGAACAGCGCCACCGTCCCCGCGAGGATGCCGAGCGAGAACAGCATCGCGCTGCGCCGGTGGTCCATCACCCAGACCAGCGTCCGCTCGTAGAACCCGAGCGTGCGCTGGTAGGCGCCCTCGATCGCCAGGTAGGCGTGACCGTGCCGGAGCGCGTGCTCGGGCTTGAGGAACCGGCTGCACAGCATCGGCGTCAGGGTGAGCGACACGAACCCGGACACGAGGATGGCCGCGCTGATGGTCACCGCGAACTCGTGGAACAGCCGCCCCAGCAGTCCGCCCATCAGCAGCACCGGGATGAACACCGCCACCAGCGACAGCGTCATCGAGAGGATGGTAAAGCCGATCTCGCGCGAGCCGTCGAGCGCCGCGCGGAACGCCGGCTTCCCGGCCTCCATGTGGCGGTGGATGTTCTCGAGCATCACGATGGCGTCGTCCACCACGAAGCCCACCGAGAGCGTGAGCGCCATCAGCGACAGGTTGTCGATGCTGTAGCCCATGCGCTGCATCACCGCGAACGTGCCGATCACCGAGAGCGGCAGCGCCAGGCTCGGGATGACGGTCGCGGGCAGGTTGCGCAGGAACAGGAAGATCACCAGCACCACCAGCACCAGCGTCAGCAGCAGCGTGAACTTCACGTCCCTCACCGACGTGCGGATGGAGGCCGAGCGGTCGTAGAGCGGGTGAACCTCGACCGAGGCCGGCAGCTGCGCGGCGGCGCGCCGCAGCAGCGCCTGCACGCCGTCCGCCACCTGCACCGTGTTGGTGCCCGGCTGGCGCTGCACCGCGAGCACGACCGAGCGCTGGCCGCGGTACCAGCTCGCGACCTTGTCGTTCTGCACGCCGTCCACCACCTGCGCGAGGTCGCGCAGCCGCACCGGCGCGCCGTGGCGGTAGGCCACCACCAGGTCGCCGAACCCCTGCGCGTCGCGCAGCTGCCCGGTCGCCTGCACCGTCGCCGCCTTGTTCGGCCCCCACAGGATGCCGGTCGGCAGGTTCACGTTCGCGGCCTGGATCGCCGCGGAGACGTCGCCGATGGCGATGCCGCGCGAGGACAGCGCCGCGGGGTCGAGGCGCACGCGCACCGCGTACTTCTGCGCGCCGAACACCGAGACCTGCGCCACCCCCTTCACCATCGAGATGCGCTGCGCCAGCACGTTCTCCGCGTACTCGTCGAGCTTCGAGAGCGGCAGCATCTTCGAGGTGAGCGCCAGGTAGAGGATCGGCTGGTCGGCCGGGTTCACCTTCTGGTAGGAGGGCGGGATGATCCCGGTCGGCAGGGCGCGCAGCGTCTTCGCGATCGCGGCTTGCACGTCCTGCGCCGCGGCGTCGATGTTGCGGTCGAGCGCGAACTGGAGCGTGATCGAGGTCGAACCCTGGCCGCTCGAGGAGGTCATCGCGTCGAGACCCGCGATGGTGGTGAACTGCTTCTCGAGCGGCGTGGCGACCGCCGAGGCCATGGTCTCCGGGGAGGCGCCCGGGAGGCTCGCGTTCACCGAGATCACCGGGTAGTCCACGTTGGGCAGGTCGCTCACCGGCAGCAGCGAGTAGCCGACGATCCCGAAGATCAGGATGCCGATCATGACCAGCGTCGTCATGACCGGCCGCTGGATGAAGAGCGCGGAGAGGTTCACGGCGATCCCGCGGAGCCCTGCCGCACCACCACCTTCGCGCCGGGCGCCAGGCGGAGCTGCCCGTCCGTGATCACCGTCTCTCCGGGCTCGAGGCCGCGGGTGACGATGGACATCTCGTCCACCGTGCGCTCGATCGAAACCGGGCGCGGTGAGACCGTCGAGTCCGGGTTCAGCACGTACACGTACGGCCCCTGCTGTCCCACCGTCACCGCCGGCGCCGGCACCACCGTCGCGCGCGGCTCCACGTAGAGCACCAGCCGGACGTCCACGAACTCGCCCGGGGTCAACCGCCCGTCGCGGTTCGCGAACTCGCCCTTGAGGAGCAGCGTGCCGCTCGCCTGGTCCACCGCGTTGTCCACGAACACCAGGTCGCCGTCGAGCGCCGCGGAGTCGGCGCCCGCCTGCCGCACCAGCACGCGCGGGCGCGCGCCGCGGTAGCGCTGCACCAGCGGCACCGCGCTCACCGGTACGGTGAAGCGCACGCGCACCGGGTGGAGCTGGTTGATGGTGACCAGCGGCTCGGCCGTCGCGGTCTTGACGTAGTCGCCCTCGTGCACCATGAGGCGCCCGGTGCGGCCCGCGATCGGGGCGCGGATCGCGGCGTACTCCAGGTTGAGCCGCGCCGTGCCCGCCGCCGCCGAGTCCGCGCGCACCGTGCCCGCCCAGGCCTCGGCCGCCGCGCGCTTCTGGTCCCACTCGGACTGCGAGAGCAGGCTCTGCTCGAACAGCCGCTTCGCGCGCTCGGCTTCGAGCCGTGCGCTCTCCGCCTGCGCGCGGTCGCGCGCGAGCGCGGCCTGCGCCTGCTCGAGCGCCGCGCGGAACGGGCGCGGGTCGAGCCGGAACAGCACCTGCCCCGCGCGTACCTGGTCGCCCTCGCGGAACGCCACGCGCTCGACCACGCCGCCCACCTGCGAGCCCACCGCCGCGGTCTGGAGCGGCTCGACCGTGCCGGTCGAGAGGAGCGCGAACGGCATCGCGCGCTCGACCGCGGTGGCGACCGTGACCGGGACGCGCGGGGCGCGGGGCTTCGGCGGGGCCGCGCAGCCGGAGAGCGCGGCGGCTGCCGCGGCCGCCAGCAGGGCGAGGCCGGGGCGCGCGAGGCGGGCCGGGCGACGAGGACGGGGGGACGACGAAATGGCGGTTCGTGACATGGGGGAGCCCGGGATGGTCGGTTCTGGTCTCCGCGGCCGGCCGGCCGCGCGGTTGGCGCCTGCGCGGCGCGATGGGGCGACAGTCTACACGAACCGGGGCGCGCGGCGCGTCAGGACGGCGTCAGCAGAGCCGGCGGCCGAGGGGCGCTGGGAGCGGATTCTGCCGCGCCGGGCAGGGTTGGGCGGGCGGCTCCTCTGGCCCGGCGTCTCTCGACCCTTCCGCCCCCAGAGATGACCGGGTCAGGCCGCGTGCTTGCGGAGGTAGTCAAGGCTCCCGGGAATGTCCCGGATGAGTCGAAGCAGCACGTCCATCGCGGCCGTCTGGACGTTGCGCCCCGCCTCCCAGCGGGAGATCGTGTTGCTGCCGAGGCGAAGCAGCCGCGCGAGCTGTGCCTGCGTCAGGCGATACCGCTTCCGGATCGCACGGATCTCCGGGGCGGTCAGGAGCTCGTACTCCTTCCGATAGGTCTCGAGCGCGCGCTCGCGCAACCGGCGAGCCTGGTCCATCGTCAGCACGACCTCGCGACACTTCTGGCAACGAAGGTGCGGAGAGTCTGGAACGGAAACCTCCTCGCCGTTCACGGGCAGCCGGAGTGTTCCCCTCCGCACCCGCATGATCGTCCCGCAGTCGGGGCAGGCGTCTTCCGCGTGCCGGGAGATCGGCGACCTGCCCGCGTCCCTTCCGCTCCTACTCCGAACCTTCGTCGCCATCGCCGTGCCCCTCTTCATGGAACGAGACCACGATGCAGTCGGCGCGCAGGACCACCTTCATGTAGATGAGCATGCTGCCCACGACCGGCTTGAAGACGTACATCCACTCGCCGCTGATCTCCGACCGGACGCGGCCCGCCGAGTCCGCCCCCGCAAGTGTCGCGAGGACATCGCGACCGTCCTCTTCGTCGAGACCGAGCTCCGCCAGTTCCCGAACGGCCTTGTGGGTGAACCGGACCCTCCGCCGTCTCGCCAGCGCGCAAATCCTCGAAAGCACGCCCCGCCGCCACCTCCGCATCCCCGCCCCCTCCCGTCCACCCTGCGACCAGATTATGCATATGGTGAATCTCCGATTCAAGGGCGAACCCGTCGTGGGAGCTGGGGTGGTGCGTTGACCGTGCGTCCGGCGTGAGGCAGCCCCCACGCCCCGCGCCCGCTTCGCGTATCCTCGGCGCCGCAGGCCGCGACGGCCGCACCGCCGACGACCACGAGCCGCGCCGAGGAGGAAGCCATGGGACAGCGTCGAACCGAGGTCGCCACCCTGGCCGGGGGCTGCTTCTGGTGCATGGAGGCGGTCTTCGAGCAGCTCGAAGGCGTCGAGCGCGTCGAGCCCGGCTACGCGGGCGGCCACACGCCGCATCCGACCTACCAGCAGGTCTGCGCGGGGGAGACCGGGCACGCCGAGGTGGCCCGCATCACCTTTGACCCGGAGGTCATCTCGTACCGCGAGATCCTCGAGTTCTTCTTCGCCTTCCACGACCCGACCACGCCCGACCGGCAGGGCGAGGACGTCGGGACGCAGTACCGCTCGGCGATCTTCCACCACTCGCCCGAGCAGCGGCGGACCGCCGAGCAGGTGATCGCCGGGCTCGCCGATGCGCACGCCTTCGACGCCCCGATCGTGACCGGGCTGGCGCCGTTTGCGGAGTTCCATCCTGCGGAGGACCATCATCGGGAGTACTACCGCCGGAACTCGGAGCAGCCCTACTGCCGCGCGGTCATCGCGCCCAAGGTGGCGAAGCTGCGCGCGAAGTACGCCGCGCGGCTGAAGAAGTCCGCGGCCGGACGCGCGGAGCGATAGGTTCAGGCGGGCCCGCGTGGCGGGCCCGCGCTTGCGCGACCGGGGTCCCGCCTGCTATCCACCCCGGTACGCGCCGCCGGGAGACCTGGGACGTGGCCCCCGCGGGGCCCGGCCGCGGAACGACTTCTCGAGAGGTGGGACGCGACATGAAGATGCGTGCGATGGTGATTGTGCTGGTGATGGGCGTGGCCGCGCTGGCGTTCTACGCGTGGTCCAGGAACACCGCCAGGCAGCCGGCTCCGCCGCAGGCGGGCGGCGGTGAGACCGGCGGCAGTGGCGTGGTCAGCGGCGCGGACGCGCCGGCGATGCCGCCGGGCATGCCCGGCGGCTCCGAGGTCGTGATCCAGAGCGGCGGCGACCCGGGCGTCGCATGGGTGGTGCCGAAGCGCTGGGTCAGCGAGCCCGGCAGCGCGATGCGGCTCGCGACCTACGGCGTCCCGCGCGCCGCGGGAGATAGCGAGGACGCCCGCTGCGCCGTGTACTACTTCGGTCCCGGTCAGGGCGGGGGCACGGATGCCAACCTCCAGCGCTGGACCGACGAGTTCGCCGATGCCGGCGCTCCCGAGCGCACCACCCGGTCATCGGGCGGGCTCGAGATCTCCCGGCTGCGCCTGCGCGGCACCTACCTCGCGCACGCGGGCATGGGCGGTGACGGGCAGGGTACGAAGCCGGACCACGAGCTGCTCGGCGCCATCGTCACCGGCGCGAACGGCTCGGTGTTCTTCAAGCTCGCCGGACCCGCGCGGACCGTGGACGCCGCCGCCCGCGAGTTCGACGCGATGCTCGCATCGCTGAAGAAGAAGTAGCGCCGGGCCGTGCCGGACGGCGCGCCGGTGGATCGGGCAGCGGGCGCTGAGCCGGTGGATCGGACTCCGGGCACCGCGTCGGCGGGTCGGACTCCGGGCGGCGCGCCGGCGGATCGGGCTCCGGGCGCTGCGGGCGCCGGGCCGAATCTAGCCTCGTGGAGGCGCGTGCTGGTCCCCGTCGAGCACGGGGGCTGGGCATTCCTCGCCGAGCCGATCGTCCTGGGGCTGCTGGTCGCATGCTCGACCGCGGGGTTCCTGCTGGCGGTGGCCGCGGTCTCGGCGTTCCTCGCGCGCCAGCCGCTCAGGCTGTTCCTCGCCGACCGGCGCAGGGGCCGGCGCCATCCTCGTACCGTCTCCGCCGAGCGTGCGTTCGCCGGCTGCGCGATGGTCGGAGCCCTGGCGCTCGCCGGCGCCGTGCTCCTGGCGCGCGGGCCCGCGCTGCTGGCGCTGGGGCTGGCCGCGCCGCTCGCGGCGAGCGCGCTCGCTCTCGATCTCGGCCGGCGTTCGCGCGAGCTGGCCGCGGAGCTGGCCGGGGCGCTCGCGCTGGCCGCGGTGGCGCCGGCGATCGCGCTGGCCGGCGGCCGGGCGGTCGGCCCGGCGCTCGGCCTGTGGCTGATCCTGGCCGCGCGGATCGTGCCGTCGGTCCTGTACGTGCGCGCGCGGCTGCGCAGGGAGCGCGGCGAGCCGGCCGCCATCGCGCCGGCCCTGGTGGCGCACGCGGTCGCGCTGGCAGGAGCGCTCTCGCTCGCCAGCCGCGCGCTCGTGCCCTGGCTCGGCGCGGGCGCGATCGCGCTGCTGGGGCTGCGGGCGCTGTACGGCCTGTACCGCCTGCGGCCGCGGCTGACCACCAGGCAGTTGGGCGTGAGCGAGGTCGTCTTCGGAGCGCTGACCGTGCTGGCCGTCGCCGCCGGCGTTGCCTTCCGGCTCTGATCCGCCTCCTTCGCGGGAGCGCCCGCGCCACGAGCCGCGTGATACCCGAAGCTACTTGCAGGAAGCCGCCGGCCTGCGCGATGGTGCCGCGGCAAAGACGGTGACCACCGGCCGGGAGCCACGCGCCCGTGGTCGCCACGCCGCTCCGTCGAAGGAGAGACCCATGAAGAAGGCACCGCAGATGTTCCCGGATGCCAGGATCCCCTACGGCACCTGGGGAAGCAGCTACTTCCCGGCCTGGCAGACCAGCGCGCTGGCGGAGGTCAACATCGGCCAGTTCGCCGGCGAGTCCATGGCGCGGATCCTGGGGCTCAGGAAGGTCCCGAAGAGCGAGCTCGAGTACCTGGTCATCGGCTCGACCATCCCCTGGCACTGGAAGTTCTGGACCGCGCCGCTGGTGGCGAGCTGCATGGGGCATCGCCTCCCCGGCTACCACGTCGAGCAGGCCTGCGCCACCGGGCTCCAGGCCGTGCTGCTCGGCGGCGCCGAGGTCCAGTCCGGCTCCAAGGACGTGGTCGGCGTGCTGACCTTCGACCGGACCAGCGACTCACCGGTCGGCGTCTTCCCGGAGCGCCGGGCGCATCAGCGCACCATGGCGATCGCCGACGTGTGGGACAACTTCGGCTTCGACCCGGCCACCGGCAGGGCGATGATCACCGCCGCCGGCATCACCTCGCGCAAGTACAAGGTTGACCGCCGGGAAGTGGACGAGGTGGCGTACCTGCGCCACCTGCGCTACTTCGAGGCGAAGGAGTCCGGCTTCCTGGCGCGCGTGCTGGTCCCGCTCGACGTGCTGAACGTCGCGGGCCGGCCGCTCGGGCGCGTGGACGACGACCTGGGCGTGCGCCGGCTCACCCTCGGCGCCCTCAGGGCCCAGCGCGAGCTCGACACCTGTGTCACCGGAGGCACGCAGACCCACGCGTCCGACGGCATGGCGACGCTGCTGGTCACGAGCAGGGAGAAGGCGCGCGCGCTCAGCCCGCGGCCCGAGGTGGACATCCAGTTCGTCGGCAAGGCCGAGGTCCGCACGCAGCCCAGCCTGATGCCCGAGGCCCCGGCGTTCGCGGTGCAGGAGCTGCTGAAGCGGACCGGCCTCGCCATGGACGACATGGCCGTGGTCAAGAACCACAACCCGTTCGCGGCGAACGACGTCATCTTCACGAAGATCACGGGCTACGACTGGCGCAAGATGAACAACACGGGCTGTCCCCTGGTCTGGGGGCACCCGCAGGGACCGACGCTCACGCGCGTGCTGATCGAAGCGCTGGAGGAGGCGACCGACCTGGGCGGCGGCTACGTGCTGATCTTCGGCTGCGCCGCCGGCGATGTCGGGATCGCGGCCCTGTTCAAGGTCTCCTGAGGAGCGAGGAACATGTTCAAGGCGATGAGGCAACCGACGCTCCAGACCATGGGGCTGGGAAACGTTTCCGACATCTTCCGGCGCGGCGCGCTGCCCGCGGACGCGGGCGAGCTCGTGGACCGGGTGTTCGGCAAGAGCAACGAGCGGGGGTCGCTCGTCATCTCCGGGTCGAACGGCATCGTCGGGGCCGGCAAGACCATGCAGCTCGGCTCGCGGCTCCAGCCGTTCGGCGTGCGCATGGTCGGGCTCGACTTCCCCGGCACCTCCGATGGCATTGGCAGGCAGTATCCCGGGCTGGTGCAGGCCTTCGGCCGCGAGGGCGCCGACCGGATCATGGGCAACATCGTCCGGCTCACCTATGACGGCAGGAGTCTCCCGGCCGAGCTGAACGCGCTCAAGCCGCGCTTCCTGCTCGAGGCCATCCCCGAGATCCTCGAGATCAAGAAGGCGCACTACCGGATCTTCCGCGAGGCGTTCCCGGGGATCGAGATCCGCTCGGTCACCTCGGGATTCCCGAGCTCCGAGCTGGGCGTGGGCATCGCCCACCCCGCGTTCCCGCACGAGATCAACAAGGTGTGGGAGATCGTGGAGAGCGAGCCTTCCGCGATCACCCAGCTCTTCTGGGCGCTGGGGTTGATCCCGCTCACCGTGAGCGACCACTGGTCGTTCGTCCTGGACGTGCTGTTCTGCGGCGTGACGCTGGCCGGCCTGCGCGTCCACCGCGCCAGCAACATGCCGTTCTGGAAGGTGGACAAGCTGACGAGGAAGCTGCTCGGACCGAACCCGTTCCGGGCGCACGACGCCATCGGTTCGAAGGGCGCGGACTTCCTCACCTGGTCCTGCCTCCACCACCTGAGCCAGAAGTACGGCGAGCTGTTCCGGCCGACCCCGGAGCTGGAGGAGCGCAAGGAGACCGGCCAGGCGTGGTACCCGCCCGATCACTTCCGCCCGCTGGTGGACTGGGTGCTGAGCGCGGAGGAGCAGGACGAGTTCCGCGTGCGGATCCTGGGTCCGATGTTCCAGATGACGAGCCTGATGCTCCACGAGCAGCGCGGGCACTACGCGCACCTGAACGCCATCGGCGAGCTGTGCGCCCAGTTCCGCCGCGGCATCCTGTGCATGATGCGCGACCTCGGCCCCGCGGCCGTGATCGGGACCGTGGAGGCCTACCACCTGCTACACCCGGAGGCCGCCAAGCAGAGCTGGCACCCCGACGCGCTGGCGAAGATGGACACCCCCGACTGGCAGCAGCTCTACGTCAACGCCGAGCACGACGGCGAGGTCGGTGTCGTCACCATCAGCCGCGAGAGCTACAGCTGGGACGTGGACCGCGAGCTGAATCGCGCGCTCGACTGGCTGAAGCGCGAGCGGATCGGGAAGGTCATCGTCACCGGCGACTTCCATATCTCCACCCAGATGGTCGGCGCCGACACCAGCGACTTCTTCTCGGCGCTCGGCGACGTGGAGGACGGACTCAGCATCACCACCGGCTGGCCCGCGACCGCGCGGCGCCTGAACGACGAGTTCGCGGTGTCGGTCGGCTTCGTGGCCGGCAAGCGCTGCCTGGGCGGGATGCTTGAGCTGCTCGCGCACTGCCACCACGTCGTGGCGGTGGAGGACGCCCGGTTCGGGTGGCCGGAAGTGACGCTGCCCGTGGTCCCCGGCATGGAGGGCTGCCACTGGCCCTTCCGCAAGGCGGGCCGCGATCACTGGCCGAAGCTCCTGCAGATGCTGCTGACCGGGGACTCGGTCAAAGCCCGCGACGCGGTCGGCTGGCTCATTGACTACGCCGGGCCGCTGGAGGAGGCGTTGCGCATCGCGTGGAAGGTGGCGGCCGGTGGCGATCATGCCCTGCCGCGGCGGGCGTTGGACGCGGGCGCGCTGGACCGGGTGCCACAGGACGTCAGCGGGATGCCCGCCGCCGACGGCCCGGCCGCCGAAGCGGCGCGGAAGGCGATCGTGGACTGTGTGCGGGACTCCTGCCGCGCGCCGCTCTCCGAGGCGCTGGCGATCCAGGCGAAGCACGCCGCGGGCTTCCTGACGACGACTGCCTGCCGCGAGGGCAGAGTCGGAGCCGAGTTCGCGCGGACGATGACGGCGTGAGGGGCTGACCGCGGGCGCGCTCCGGGGTGCAGCGGGCGTGCTCCGGTCGCTCAGGGGCGCGCGGGCTGTGGCGCTGCCGACGCGGCGCGCCGAGGGCCGCCGGTGCGGGGAGAGCGGGCCTCCGGGACCCGGCGCCGGCCCTTTGGCGGAGAAAGCGCCTCACCGCGCGCCCTCACCTGTGGTAAAAGCTCCCATGAGTCTGGGCCCCGGGAAGGCGGCCGACTGCGCGGCGGCACCGCGCGCGGATTCGGCGAGGCCGGAACGCCTTCCCGTGGACCCACATCCCGGCTCGCCCGACAGGACTCGGGCGGTTGCGCTGCCGGGAACGAGTGTTGCGAAGGCAAGCCGTGGAATCCGCCAGCACTCGAGCCAGGGGGCCGTGTGAACCGATCGAACGCCGCACTCGCAGGAATCGGTGGGAGAGCCTGCCTCGCCCTGGCTCTGCTGCTCGGTTTCGGGTCGCTGGCCCGCGCGCAACCCGCGACCCCGGCCGAGCCCGCCTATCCGGAGAGCCTCGCGGAAGCGGCGCACCTGGTGGTCGAGCGGATCGAGATCGCAGGCGCCGCGCGGACCTCGACAGCGCTGGCCCTCGCGGCCGCCGGCATCGCCACCGGGGATCCCGCGTCCCCCGAAGCGATCCTCGCGGCGGCCGAGCGCCTGCGCGAGAGCCACCTCTTCCGCGAGGTCGAGGTCCACACGCGTCGCGGCAGCGCGCCGGGCCGGGTGGTCATCGTCTTCGCCGTCCGGGAGAACCGGCCGCACCTGCGGCTGGGGCTGGGCTACGAGGACTTCTCCGGCTGGTACCTGATCCCGGTCCAGCTCAACCTGGACAACCTGAGCGGCCGCGGCGAGGGGCTGAGCCTCAACACCCGCCTGGGCTACCGCGTGGGAGGGGTGGACCTGACCCTCAGGCGGCCGCGCCTGCAGTCCTCGCGTGACTTCTGGGAGCTGCGGCTCCGCGCCGAGGGGCAGGACCGCATCTACTTCCTCGACAGCACCGAGGTCCGCCACCATCTCGACCACAGCGCCCTCGACTTCCGGCTGGGCCGCGGGCTCACGCGGTCGCTCGCCGCGGAGGCCTGGGTCTCCTTGGAGACGACCGACGCGGATTCCAGCGCCGAGGTCTATCAGGACCGTGCGGCCCAGGACCGCCACCGCGGCGACGAGATCCCCTTCGCCGAGCTGCCCTGGCAGATCCAGCGCGACCTGCGCAAGCGGCCGCAGTCGCGGCTGGGGCTCGCCCTGCAGTTCGACCGGACGAGCGGCAGCGGTCTCGAAAGCCACGGAGTGCGCGGGCGCCTGAGCGGGGAAGGGGCGTTCTCCGAGCGCGGCGACTTCGGCTCCTGGCAGTGCGACCTGCGCGCCTACCTGCCGCTGGCGCCGGGGATGCTGCTCGCGGCGCGCGCGCGTGCGGGGTCGGTGACGCCGAACGCGCCGTTCTACGAGCGCTTCTACCTGGGCGGCCTCTACACGGTGCGCGGGTTCCCCAGCCAGTCGCTCTCGCCGCCGCAGGGGAACCTGAACTTCGGCACGGGGTCGCTCGAGCTGCGCACCTGCTGGATCGGGCCCGAGTCGGATCCGCGGCTGGTCGGCCTGGCGTTCGTGGACGCCGGCACGGGCTGGAACCGGGGTGCGCCCGCCGCCGGGGACTACGCGGCGGGGGCCGGGTTCGGGTTCCGGCTGCGCGTGCCCTGGCTCGGTCGCGTCGGGCTCGACGCCGGTCGGCCGCTCTCGCGCACACCGGTCGCGGAGGCGTTCCACGTCAACGGCAGCCTCGGGTGGACCTTCTGAGATGGGGATGACGCCCGGGCCGCGCCGGTCGCGCGCGAGGACCGCGCTCCTCGTTGGCGCGACGGCTCTGCTGATGAGCGGCGGGGGCGCGGGGCTCGAAGCCGCGCGCGCCGCGGCGCGGGACGACGTGTGGATCGTAGCGGTGGAGCCGGCGCGTTCCGACACGGCGCTGTTGTGCAGCGTGCGGACGCGCGGGCTGCCGGATGCTCAGTCACGCGAGACCCTGGAGAGCGGGCTCCCTGCGGCCGTCGTGCTCGCGTTCTCGCTGCTCGATCCCTCCGGTCACGAGCGGGGCGGCTCGCGCGTCGAGGTGCGGATCGAGCCCGACCTGTGGGAGGACGTCGTGGTGGTGCGAACACCGCTGCAGGACCGTCGCGCGGCGAGCATCGAGGGGGTGGCGAGCCTGATGGGCCGCCTGGGGCCCTTCCCGGTGTTGCCGATGCGGCTGCTCGACCCCGGCCAGAGCCTGCGGATCCGGGTCCGCCTCGCGGTGCATCCGCTGGCGCCGGCCGAGATTCGGCGGGTCCACGCGCTGTTCGGTGGGGAATCGAGCGGCGGGGACCCGAACCGGCGGGAAGTGTCGGCGGGGCTGGGCACGCTGCTGCGCTACTTCCTGGGCCGCGAGCGCGATGCGGACTGGGCGGCCGACGCCACCTCATCACCATTCACCTGCGGCTCGCTCGCGCGGGCGCCGTAGAGGGACGCGCGAAATGCGGAAGCTGCGACTTCAACTGATCGGGATCCTGGTGCTGGCGGTCCTCCTGCCGCTGCTGCCCGCGGCGTTCGTCGCCCGCGAGCTGTTCCGGCGCAGCCTCGATCCGCTGCTGGAGACCAGCATCGTGGAGGGCGCGCAGGCCGGGCTCGCCGTCACGCGCGAGGTCCTCGAGCGGGAGAAGAGCCGCTTCCTCGCGAGGATCGCTGCCGGCGGACCGCTGGACACCCTGACCGCCGCGGAGATCGCGGGGCTCGACGCGCGCGAGCAGTCGGCGCTGCGCGCCGCGGCGCAGGCCGCGCCGCACGCGGGCGGGCCCGCGACCGGCGTGGCGGTGCCGATCCCGCCGGAGCGGTTCCTGCTCGCGGGCGAGGAGGTCCTCGTCGCCTCCATCCGCGCTCCCGGCGGCGTGCCCGCATGGGTCACCTCGCCTCTGCCGGCCGCTCTGGCGGCGCGCGCCGAGAAGCTCACGCGCAGCATCCAGCTCCTGGAGACGCTGCGCCGCGCGCGGGGACCGGTCATCCGCGGGCTGGAAGCGACCTTCCTCGCCGTCTACGGCGCGATCGTGCTGGTCGTGCTGCTGGTCGGCTCGTACCTGGCCTCGCGCCTCACGCGCCCGATGGCGGCGCTGGGCGGAGGCATCGAGCGGGTCGCCGCGGGCGATCTCGACACGCGCGTTCCGGAGGTCGGGCGAGGTGAGATCGGCGCGCTGCTGCGCAGCTTCAATGGCATGGTCGGCCGCCTGCGCACCCAGCAGGCCGAGCTCGTGCGCCTGGAGAAGCTCGCAGCGTGGCGGCAGATGTCCCGGCGGCTCGCCCACGAGGTCAAGAACCCGCTCACGCCGATCCAGCTCGCGGCGCAGGAGGTGCGCGACGCCTATCCCGGCGACGACCCGGCGTACCGCCGGCTGCTGGACGAGAGCGCGGCCATCATCGAGGAGGAGGTGGAGGGCCTGCGCGCGCTGGTCGCCGAGTTCTCCCAGTTCGCGCGCCTCCCCGAGCCGCAGAGGGCGTCGGTGGACCCCGCCGAGCTGCTGGCCGACGTCGCCGCCCTCTACGGCGACGAGAAGCTCGCGGTGCGGGTCGAGAGCGGGGAACGCGCGGAGCGCGCGGGGGCGCGCGGGGGCGGCGCGCTCTGGTGCGATCGTGAGCAGATGCGGCGCGTGCTCCTGAATCTCGTCAACAACGCGCTGGCGGCGCAGGGGACGGCCGGCCGCACGCCGCCGGTCGAGATCGTCGCCGGCCCGGCGCCGGACGGCGGGATGCGGATCCGCGTGCTGGACCGCGGGCCCGGCGTGCCCGAGAGCGAGCGGCGGCGGATCTTCGAGCCCGACGTCACCACCAAGCCCGACGGGATGGGGCTCGGGCTCGCCATCGTCGAGAGCACCATCCAGAGCCACGGCGGGACCGTCGCCGTGGCGGACCGGGAAGGCGGGGGCGCGGAGTTCGTGATCACGCTGCCGCCCGGACCTCGCGGGATCCAGGGAGAAGCCGAATGAGACCGAGGACGCTGGTCGTTGACGACGAGAAGAACATCCGCCGGATGCTCTCGATCATTCTCAAGGGCGCCGACCACGAGGTGCGCGAGGCGGGCTCGGGCGAGGAGGCGCTCTCCCTGCTCGCCGACGCGCCGGCCGATCTGGTGCTGCTCGACGTCGGCCTGCCCGGGATGGACGGGATCGAGACCCTGAAGCGGATCGCCGCCGCCCACCCGGGCGTGGCCGTGGTGATGATCTCCGGGCAGGGCTCGATCGCGACCGCCGTCGAGGCCACCCGCCTCGGCGCCTTCGACTTCCTGGAGAAGCCGCTGTCAAAGGACCGCGTGCTCATCGCGGTCCGCAACGCGCTCCAGGTCTCGAGCCTGGGCGAGGAGGTGAGCCGGCACCAGCGGAGCGAGGCGCAGCGCCACGTCATGGTGGGAGAGAGCGGCGCGATCGCCTCGCTCAAGCAGCAGATCCGCAAGGTCGGTCCCACCGGGGCGACCGTGCTGGTCAGCGGCGAGAGCGGCACCGGGAAGGAGCTGGTGGCGCGCGCCCTCCACGACGCCAGCCCCCGCGCCGGGCGGGCCTTCGTCAAGGTCAACTGCGCGGCGATCCCCGAGGAGATGATCGAGACCGAGCTGTTCGGCTGCGTGCGCGGCGCCTACACCGGGGCCGACCGGAGCCGCGACGGCAAGTTCCTGCTGGCCGACGGCGGCACCCTGTTCCTGGACGAGATCGGCGACATGAGCCTGCGCGTGCAGGCCAAGGTGCTGCGTGCGCTCCAGGAGGGGGAGATCGAGCGCGTGGGCGACTCGCGCGTGCACGCCGTGGACGTCCGCGTGATCGCGGCGACCAACAAGGATCTGCCGGCCGAGGTGGCGGCGGGCCGCTTCCGCGAAGACCTGTTCTTCCGGCTCAACGTGATCCCGCTCGCGGTGCCGCCGCTGCGCGAGCGGCCCGAGGACATCCCGAAGCTCGCGAACCACTTCCTCCAGCTCTACGCCGCCGAGAACGACCTGCCGGCGAAGGAGCTGAGCCCGGGCGCGCTGGGCCTGATCCGCGAGCTGAGCTGGCGCGGCAACGTGCGCGAGCTCAGGAACGTCATCGAGCGGCTGGCGATCCTGAGCGACGGCCCGGTCATCCGCGAGGACGACCTGCGCGTGCTGGCGCCGGTCTCCGCTGCTGCGCTGCCTCCGGGCCCCTCCGCGCCCGGGCCGGCGGAGGAGCCGGCCCGCGAGGGCTGGCCGATGCCGAGCCTCGACGAGATCCGGGCCGCCGGCGGACTGGTCCACGCCCGCCGGGAGTTCGAGCGGCGCTGCATCACGGCGTGCCTCGATCGGACCGGGGGCAACGTCTCGCAGGCCGCGAGCTGGCTGATGATCGAGCGCAGCAACCTTCACAAGAAGATGCAGGCCTACGGTCTCGAAGCGCGACCCCCGCGGCCGGGAAGCGAGGCCGACTCGAAGGAGGAATCATGATGACGACGCAGACTACGCGGGCCGCTCTCGCGGCCGGCTTCCTGATCGCCGCCCTCGGCGCCGGGCATGCGAGCGCGGCCGAGCCCGCGGGGAACGGCTCGCCTCGCCAGGCACACCAGCGCGGCTTCTCCCTCGGGCTCCAGTACCAGGCCAACTTCACCGGCGCGGAGGACCCCGGCCCGGGCAGCGCGCCGAACCAGCTCTTCATCGAGGAGGCGGGCAATGGCCTCACGTTCCTCGGGGGCTACGGCTTCACCCCCCATTTCGCCATGCGCCTCACGGCAGGGACGGCCGCGCACCGGACGACGCAGGCGGCGGTGGAGGTCTATCAGTCCTCCGTGGTGCTGGAGGCTCACTACCGGTTCCTGCCGGGCGAGCGCGCCCGCCCCTACGTGTTCGGCGGGCTGGGCGGGACCGACATCCGGGCGGATCAGGAGGGCTTCCACGTGCAGACCTCGGGCGCGCTGGCGGCGCTGGGGGTCGGGGTGCTCTACGACCTGACCGGGCATCTCGCGGCGGACCTTACCGCGCGCCTCGACCTGATCAACTGGAACAGCGTGAAGGTGACGCAGGACCTTCCGGATGGCTCGACCGTCCGGCTGGAGAACCCGATCCAGGAGACCGGGAGCGCGGGCAAGCTGATGCTCGGCCTGGTGTGGCAATTCTGATCGTCCGCTCAACGCAGCCGGCGGACATGCGAAGTTCCGTGAGCCGGGCTGCGACTGCGATCCGACTGACGTTCCAGTCGTGCGCGCCGCCGGCGGACATGCGAAGGCCCGGGGCCGTCGAGCCCCGGGCCTCGATGCTGAAGGAGCGCTACAGCGCCGTGGGCGGGCAGACCATGTTCTCCTGGCGCTCGTCCCAGCAGGCGCGCTCGCCGTTGTTGTAGTCGGGCACCAGCAGGCTGCCCGAGCCCGCGATCCGGTTCCAGGTGATGTCCGCATCCCGGCTCTCGGACTGGTCGTGGAAGAGGACCGACACGATCGCTCCCGCGACCTTGTAGGTCAGCCGGTCGCCCTGATCCGGAGTGCCGGCCTTGATGTTCGTGAAGGCGAGCTCGCGGTCGTTCAGGGCCCGGTTGATCCAGTCGATCCGGGCGACCTCGACCTCGTTGCCCTCCTTGAGCTCGTTGAAGACCCAGTAGCCGCTCTCGTTGGTGATCCTGGACTGCCCGCTGAACCACAGGAAGTCGTTCACCGGCGGCGCCGCCTGGTTGTCGCTGACGCGGAGCTGCCAGGTCACGAGCGCGCCGTCAACGCGGCCGCGGAGCCGGACGGTCACCTGGTGGGCGCCCGTGTCGCTCCACACGTAGGTCCATAGGAACCAGCCATCCGGCTGCAGCACCGGCCTGGTGTGGATCGCCGCCTGGAAGGCCAGCGTCGGCGGGGCGAACGCGTCGGCGACCATCAGGTTGATGAAGGCGACCCGGACCGCCGCGTTGATCCAGTTGCTCTTCGACTGCGCCGCGGTGCTGCCCTCCAGCGCGCTCCGATCGGCGGCGAGGCGGGCGCCCGGTTCGAAGAAGCTGAAGTCGAACTGCATCGTCTCGGCGGGCGGCAGGGACGGCGCTTGCGCGGCGGGCGTGGACACAGGACGGGTGGGCTCCTTGCTGCAGCCCGTGAGCGCGGCCGCGGCGAGAAGCACGAGGGTCGGGAACAGGATGCGCGTCTTCATCGGTTTCCTCCTGGGCTGTGAGTGGAAGGCCCGTTCGAGTGGTGCGAGCGGCCAGCGAGTCAGCCACCGCTCTGACCTGCCCCATCGCAGAGGACGTGCCACCAGGAGGACGCCGGCAACTCACAGCAGCCCAGCGGGATGAGGTGGACCGGTGCAGCGCGGGTCCGCCTGCGGAGGTGTGTCGGGCATTCGCAGGTGTGGCGCTTTGTCGCCCACGCGGGGGCGGGGTGGGGCAGGTGCTGAGCAGGCTGCGATGCATTGAACGCGAAGCCCGGTGCGACTACGATGCGGCTGGCAATTGCTGGCAACTACGGCGACCCGACGATGCCCGAGAAGAACGACTTCCTCACGATCCCCGAGGCCGCGAAGTTGCTCCGCATCGCGGAGCGGACGCTCTATGCGCTCGCTCGGGAGCGGAGATTCCCGGCCATGAAGGTCGGCGACCAGTGGCGGATCTCTCGCGCGGCGCTCGACGAGTGGGGCCGGACGGGCGGCGCTCCGCCCGTCGCGGTGAAGAAGCCCAGCAGGAGAAAGCGTTGACCCTGCCCGGAAGCGATCCGGAAGAGAAGGCCCGCGCGCAGATCGACGCCGCGTTCACCGAGGCGGGTTGGGTCCTCCAAGACCGCGACGAGATGAACCTGGCCGCCGGTCGTGGCGTCGCCGTGCGCGAGTTCAAGCTCACCACCGGCCACGGCTTCGCGGACTACCTGCTCTTCGTGGACGGCAAGGCCGTCGGCGTTCTCGAAGCGAAGCCCGAGGGACACACGTTGAGCGGCGTGGAGGTGCAGGTGGAGAAGTACTCCACCGGCCTGCCCGCCGGGCTCGACCCGCCCGTCGAGCCGCTGCCGTTCCTCTACCTCTCGACGGGGGTGGAGACGACGTTCACGAACCTGCTCGACCCCGACCCGCGCAGTCGCCGCATCTTCCAGGTTCACCAGCCGGGCACGCTCGCCGACTGGCTGGCCGCCGAGACCCTCGACGCCTGGGTCAAGGGCCACGGCGGGTTCACCGCCGCCGACGACACCAGGCCCTCGTCCCTCCGTGCGCGCCTGCGCGCGATGCCGTCGGTGGGAAGGTCGTTCCTGTTTCCGAACCAGTTGGAGGCGGTCATCAACCTGGAGCGCTCGCTGTTCCAGAACAGGCCCCGCGCGCTGGTGCAGATGGCCACGGGCTCGGGCAAGACGATCATGGCCGTCACCGCCGCCTACCGGCTGATCAAGTTCGGCGGCGCGCGGCGCGTGCTGTTCCTGGTCGACCGCACCAACCTCGGCGAGCAGGCGGAGGACGAGTTCGAGGGCTACCGCACGCCCGACGACAACCGGAAGTTCACCGAGCTGTACAAGGTCCGGCGGCTCTCCTCGAACACTATCGGGACCTCGGCCAAGGTCGTCATCACGACCATCCAGCGGCTCTACTCGATGCTCAAGGGCGAGCCCGACCTCGACCCCGAGATCGAGGAAGCGTCGCTGTTCGAGTTCGCCGGAGCGGCGATGAAGGAGCCGCTGCCCGTGGTCTACAACCGCGCCTACCCGCCGGAGTACTTCGACGTCATCGTCATTGACGAGTGCCACCGCTCCATCTACACGCTCTGGCGGCAGGTGCTGGAGTACTTCGACGCCTTCCTCATTGGCCTGACTGCCACGCCCGCCAAGCACACCTTCGGCTTCTTCGACCAGAACCTCGTCATGGAGTACGGCCACGAGCAGGCGGTGGCCGACGGCGTGAACGTGGACTTCGAGATCTACAAGATCCGCACGCAGATCACCGCGCAGGGCTCGACCATCGAGGCCGAAGACGGGACGATGGTGGGCTACCGCCACCGGCAGTCGCGGAAGGTCCGTTGGGAAGCGCCCGACGAGGACATCACCTACGGGGCCGACGCCCTCGACCGCGCCGTCGTCGCCAAGGATCAGATCCGGCTCATCGTTCGCACGTTCCGCGACCGGTTGTTCACCGACCTTTTCCCCGGCCGCACAGAGGTGCCCAAGACGCTCATCTTCGCCAAGGACGACAGCCACGCCGAGGACGTCGTCGAGATCGTCCGCGAGGAGTTCGCACGCGGCAACGCCTTCTGCCAGAAGATCACCTACAAGACCACGGGCAAGAAGCCCAAGGACCTTATCAAGGAGCTCCGCAACTCTTACGAGCCGCGCATCGCGGTCACGGTGGACATGATTGCCACTGGCACGGACATCCGGCCCATCGAGGTTGTGGTGTTCCTGCGCGCCGTCAAGAGCCGCGTGGCGTTCGAGCAGATGAAGGGTCGCGGCGTGCGGGTCATTGACCCGACCGAACTGAAGGCCGTGACGCCCGACGCCCACGCCAAGACCCACTTCGTCATCGTGGACTGCGTGGGCATCACCGAGACGCCGCTCGCCGACACGCACCCGCTGGAGTGCAAGAAGAGCGTCCCGTTCAAGGCGCTCTTGGAGCACGTTGCGATGGGCGGCAGCGACCCCGACGTACTGTCGTCGCTGGCGAGTCGGCTCTCGCGCCTCGCCAGGGAGTGCGGTCCCGAGGACGACGCCCGCATCCGCGAGGCGTCAGGCGGCACGGGACTCACGCAGATCGCCCACGGCATCGTCGAGGCGCTGGACCCCGACTGCCAGCACGCCCGGGCGCGCAGGACGCACCTCCTGACCAGCGACCACGAGCCCACCGAGTTGCAGTTCAAGCAGGCGGCCCAGGCGCTCGCCAAGGAGGCCGTGGAGCCCCTGGCGACGAAGCCGGGGCTGCGGCAACTGCTGGAGGACATCAAGCGCGAGTTGGAGCAGGTCATTGACGAGGTCTCGAAGGACGCGCTGCTCTACGCGGGCGCGAGCGCCGAGGCCAAGGAGAAAGCGAGGGCGCTGGTCGCGTCGTTCGAGAAGTTCATCGCCGACAACAAGGACGAGATTGATGCGCTCCAGTTCTTCTTTTCGGTGCCGCACCGCGACCGGCTGCGCTACGACGACATCAAGGCTCTCGCCGCGACCATCAAGGCCCCGCCGCGCTCGTGGACGCCGGAGGTTCTGTGGCGAGCCTACGAGGTGCTGGAGAAGGACAAGGTGCGTGGCGCGTCCGGCAGGCGGCTGCTCACCGACATCGTCTCCCTCGTGCGATTCGCGCTGCACCAGGACACCGAACTCGTTCCGCACGCCGAGCGCGTGCGCGCCCGGTTCGAAAACTGGATGGCGCGGCAGGCGAACCGGGGACGGACATTCACCGAGCAGCAGGTTCGCTGGTTGGAGATGATGCGCGACCACGTCGCCACGTCGCTGGAGATCGGCATCGAGGACTTCGACGACGTGCCGTTCGTGCAGGAGGGCGGGCTCGGGCGTGCGAACCAGGTGTTCGGCAAGGAGCTGGAGCCGCTGCTGCGGGAGCTGAATGAGGTGCTGGCGGCATGACGACGATGATCCCGAACGGCTGGCAGGCCACGACTGTTGGTGAGGTCTTCCCCACAGTTGGAGGTGGCACGCCAAGCACGAGGGTCGCCGAGTTCTGGGCGGGCACCGTACCCTGGGTAACAAGCGCAGACCTCCGCGAAGACGGTTCAATCGCCCCACGCAAGCAGATCACCGAGAGCGCCATAGCAGCTTCCGCGACCAACTTGGTTCCGGCAGGTTCGGTGGTCGTTGCCACGCGCGTCGGGCTTGGAAAGGTCGCGCTCGCGCAGGTTCCGCTGTGCTTCAGCCAGGACTGCACAGCGTTGCTGACCGACGGGGATGACTTTCACCCCGAGTTCGTTCGCCTCCAGATGCAGAGAACCGCCGCCGCTTTCAGGGGTCGAGGCACGACGATCAACGGCATCACCAAGAAGCAACTGCTCGACACGGGGTTTCTCGTCGCGCCCCTCCCCGAGCAGCGCCGCATCGTCGAGGCCATCGAGAGCTACTTCACCCGGCTCGACGATGCCGTCGCGACGCTGGAGCGCGTGCAGCGGAACCTGAAGCGGTATCGGGCCTCGGTGCTCAAGGCGGCCGTCGAGGGGCGGCTCGTCCCCACCGAGGCCGAGCTGGCCCGCGCTGAAGGCCGCGACTACGAGCCCGCCTCGGCGCTCCTGAAACGCATCCTCGCCGAGCGTCGCCGCCGCTGGGAAACGTCGGTGCGCAGGGGCAAGTACCAGGAGCCCGTCGCGCCGGATCCGAGCGGGTTGCCCGACCTGCCCGAAGGCTGGTGCTGGACCACCGTCGATCAACTCACCGACGGTGCGCGGTCGTGCGGCTACGGCGTCCTCGTGCCGGGGCCTGACGTTCCCGACGGCGTTCCTCTCGTTCGCGTTGGCGACATCAACGATGGCCAGGTCGCGGGCGACGGGCTCAAGAGGATCTCTCGCGATGTCGCCGACCAGTTCGAACGAACCTTTCTGCGCGGCGGGGAGGTGCTGATTACATTGGTTGGCACAATCGGTCGGACCGCCGTCGCGGGATCGGCTCTCGCGGGTGCGAATGTCGCAAGAGCAGTCGGTGTCATCCCATCAACCCATCTGGTAGACGCAAGGTGGATTGAACATTGGCTCAGAAGCCCGCGGGCGCGCGCGCACATGGAGGGCAAAGCACATGAGGTCGCGCGAAAGACGCTGAACCTAGAAGACGTTCGAGCCGCTCCAGTTGCGCTGCCTCCGACGGCGGAACAGGCTCAGATCCTCGCGCGGGCCGCCACGCTCGCGTCACTCGTCGAGGCGGCGGCTTCGTCCGTCGAGACGTGTCTGCTGCGCAGCGCCCGCCTCCGGCAGTCCATCCTCAAGTGGGCCTTCGAGGGCAAGCTTGCCGACCAGGATCCGCACGACGAGCCCGCCTCCGTCCTGCTCGCCCGCATCAAGGCCCAGCGCGACGCTGCCGAGACCTCCACGAAGAAGCACGGCCGCCCGGGACGACAAGCGAGGAAGACTGCATGAGCGACACCAGCAACCGCATCGTCCAGAAGCTCTGGTCCTACTGCAACGTGCTGCGCGACGACGGCCTCTCCTACCAGGACTACCTGGAGCAACTCACCTTCCTCCTGTTCCTGAAGATGGCCGACGAGCGGGCCGCCCTCACCGGCAAGGAGCAGCCGATCCCCAGGGGCTGCCGCTGGGCCGACCTGGCGAACCCGCAGATGGAGGGCGTGAAGCTGGAGCAGCACTACCGCGAGACGCTGGCGAAACTCGGCCAGCAGGGCGGGATGCTCGGGATCATCTTTGAGAAGGCGCAGAACAAGATCCAGGATCCGGCCAAGCTCCGCCAGCTCATCGTCGAGTTGATCGGCAAGGAGAACTGGCTCTCGATGTCCGCCGACGTGAAGGGCGACGCCTACGAGGGCCTGCTGGAGAAGAACGCTCAGGACGTGAAGGGCGGCGCGGGGCAGTACTTCACGCCGCGGGCGCTCATCCAGGCCATCGTGGACTGCGTGCAGCCCGCGCCGGGTGAGGTGATCGTGGACCCCGCGTGCGGCACGGGCGGCTTCCTGCTCGCCGTTCATGACTACCTCGCCAGCCACCACGAACTCGACCGGACCGCCAAGAAGCACCTGCGCTTCGACGCCCTGCGCGGCGTGGAGCTGGTGCCCGGCGTCTCGCGCCTGTGCGCGATGAACCTGTTCCTCCACGGCGTCGGCCCGGACGACGACAATCGCGAGCCGCCCATCCGCACCGACGACGCCCTGCGCGACGAGCCCAGCGATCACTTCGACGTGGTCGTCACGAACCCGCCGTTCGGGAAGAAGTCCTCAATCACCGTCGTCAACGAGGAAGGCGAGACCGACCGGGAAACGCTCACGTACAACCGCCCCGACTTCTGGACGACCACCTCGAACAAGCAGTTGAACTTCGTCCAGCACGTCAAGAGCCTGCTCAAGATCCACGGCCGCGCCGCCGTCGTCGTCCCCGACAACGTGCTGTTCGAGGGCGGCGCGGGCGAGACCGTGCGCCGCAAGCTCCTCGCCGAGTGCGACGTCCACACGCTGCTGCGGCTGCCGACCGGCATCTTCTACGCGCAGGGGGTCAAGGCGAACGTCGTCTTCTTCGACCGCAAGCCCGGCGCGAAGAAGCCGTGGACGAAGAAGGTCTGGGTTTACGACCTCCGGACGAACAAGCACTTCACGCTCAAGACCAAGCGCATGGCCCGCGCCGACCTCGACGAGTTCGTCGCCTGCTACAAGCCCGGCGAGCGCCAGAAGCGCAAGGCCACCTGGTCGGAGAAGACCCCCGAGGGTCGCTGGCGCGCGTTCACTTACGACGAGATCGTCGCCCGTGACAAGGTGAGCCTCGACCTGTTCTGGCTGCGCGACGAGAGCCTGGAGGACAGCGCGAACCTCCCCGACCCGAACATCCTCGCCCAGGAGATCGCCGACGACCTTCGCTCGGCGCTCGGCCAGATCGAGGACATCCTCGGAGACTTGGAGCAGCGGGCGGCTCTACGACGCTGAGGATCGAGGATCGACGACGGCGGCCACGCCCACGCCGACCAGGCGCGGTTGCTGGCTGATGCGGTCATGGCTGCAACTTGGGTGGCGTGGTCATCTTTCTTCGCCCTCCTGCTGCCGGGATGCTCGGGGGGCAGGTCCTCCGTCTGAGGCTCGGGCGCTTCGCCATCCCGAGATTCCTCTTGCTTTCTGCCCCCCCTGCGTCTCTACTTCGGATCGCGCTTATGACGAGCTGCTCATAACCTTGATCATGCCTATCCGGTTGACTCCACCCCATACAGCTCGTCGTAGGTGGTGGGTGGGCACTGGGCCCCGAGGCCGAGCAATGTCTGGAAGGCTGCCATCGGGGTCCGGCGCCTGTTGAAGCGGAACGTGAACTCGTCCAGGTAGGCTTGGAGGTGCCGGTGACCGACGCCGTGGTGAGTGCCCCGCAGCCAAGTCTTCAGGTTTCCGAAGACCCGGTGGATGCGGGGCAGGAGCTTCTCGGCGCGCTTCGGGTCCCCCTGGGTCCGCGGACGATGCCGGTAGCCGATCTCGGAGAGCGGGGCGTATCCTTGCCACCCGTCGGTGAGGACCACGGTGCCGCGATCCACGTTTGCGTGCACGAAGCCGGTCAGGGATGGACCCGACGCGTCCGGGACCACTTGGAGGCGGATCCTGCCGGACGCGGTCCCTCGCACCTCTACCGCCCCCACGACGAGCGCTTTCTCACGCAACTCACGGCCCCCTCGGAGCCCGGCCTCCGGCCCACCCACGTAGGTGTCGTCCACCTCGACCTTCTCGCGCAACGGTTCGCGATCGGGGCGCACCATGGCGCGCCTGAGCTTCTGGAGCATGGTCCAGGCGGTCTCGTAGCGCCCGATCCCGAGTTGCCGCTGCAGCTGGAGTGCCGACAGCCCCGGCGTATGGGTCGTCATCAGGTAGGCAGCCCAGAACCACTGGGTGAGCGGGATGCGGGTACGGTGCAACACCGTGCCCGCGGTCACCGAGGTGTCGTACCCACATTCCTTGCACCGCCAGAGCAACCGCTCCGGCAAGTGGATCGCCTCTTGGAACCCGCAGCGGGGACAAACAAACCCATCGGGCCAGCGGGACGCCACCAAGTACTCCCGGCAGGCCGCCTCGTTGGCGAAACGCGCCTGGAACTCCTGCACGCTGCGGGGGAAGTCCGGCCTCGGCATCGGCGGCACGCTACCCCTTGCCCTGAGTGGAGTCAACCGGATAGGCATGACCTTGATTATGCGGCTCTTCCGGCTTTGGTGTGGGTGAAAGTGCTGGCGCAGGCGGCGTGAGGGCCTGATAGGCTGCGCGCGGACCCTTTTCGGAAGGACGCGCGATGACCGACAGCCGGACGCTGTACGCCACGCTGCTGGGTGTGACCGAACCCTGGGGCGTGGAGCTGGTGGAGATGAAGCAGGCCGCGGGCGAGGTGCACGTGACGGTGGCGCTGCCGGCGAACACGCGCTGGGTGTGCCCGGAGTGCCTGGCGGCGGCGCCGATCCACGATCATCAGGAGCGCACCTGGCGGCATCTCGACACCTGCCAGTTCAAGACCTTCGTGCACGCGCGGGTACCGCGGCTGAACTGCCCGACCCACGGGATCAAGCAGCTGCGGGTGTCCTGGGCCGAGCCGGGCTCGCGGTTCACGGCGTTGTTCGAGGCCCTGGCGATCGACTGGCTCAGGCAGGCGAGCGTGAAGGCGGTGGCCCAGCAGATGCGGATCACGTGGGACGAAGCGGACGGGATCATGGGCCGCGCGGTGCAGCGCGGACTCGCCCGGCGCACGCTTGAGGCACCACGCTACGCGGGGGTGGACGAGACCTCGTTCCAGAAGCGGCACGAGTACGTGACGGTGGTGAGCGACCTCGAGCGCGGGTGCGTGCTCCACGTCGCGGATGATCGTGGGCGGGCGGCGCTGGATGAGTTCTGGACCCGCCTGACCGCCGAGCAGCGCGCGGGCGTCGAGGCGGTGGCGATGGACATGTGGGAGCCCTACGTGCAGTCGACGCAGATCCACCTGCCGGGCGCGGAAGCGAAGATCGTGTTCGACAAGTTCCACGTCGCACAGCACCTGGGCAAGGCCGTGGACGAGGTACGGCGGCAGGAGCATCGCGTGCGGCTGGCCGCGGGCGACCCGATTCTCAAGGGCACCAAGTACGACTGGCTGCGGAACCCCGAGGGGCGGAGCTGGTCGGAGACCCGGGCGTTCAATCTGCTGCGCGAGATCGTCACCCGCGTGGGCCGGGCGTGGGCACTGAAGGAAGCCGCGATGGCGCTGTGGGAGCTGCGCTACGCCGGGGCCGCGGACCGCAACTTCGCCGCGTGGTACCGCTGGGCGCGGCGCAGCCAGCTCGAGCCGATGCGGCACGTGGCGGAGATGATCAAGCGTCACTGGGCGAACATCCGGACCTACTTCTCCCATCGCATCACCAACGCCGGGGCCGAGGCGATGAACGCCAAGATCCAGGCGGTGAAGTTCCGTGCCCGCGGGTTCCGCAACCGCGAGCGGTTCCGCAACGCGATCTACTTCCACTGCGGCGGGCTCGACCTCTATCCGGCGACCGTCGGCGCGACCGCATGATTACAGCCACACCATTCCCGGAAGACCC
>JACRPT010000085.1 GCA_016223045.1 Candidatus Eiseniibacteriota bacterium | reverse complement strand
GAGCGTGGCGGGGATCCGGCTGCGCTGCCGGGCGCACAACCAGTACGCCGCCGAGTGCACGTTCGGAGCCGACTTCATGCGCCACCAGCGCGCGGCGGCTCGAGAAGCGGCAGCGGCACGCACGCGGGCCACGGCGGCCCGACGCGCGGCGGCTCGAGAGGCGGCGGCAACACGCGCGCAGGCTGCCGCAGCGGAGCGCGAGGCGGCTCGAGAAGCGGCGGCGGCACGCACACGCGCGGAGGAGACCCGCGCGCGGGCCGCGGCGGAGGCGGCGCGCGCTCGTGCAGCCGCGGCGGAGGTGATCCCGTATCTGCGGCGACTCGGGTTCCGCGCCGACGAGGCGCGTCGTGCCGCCGCACGGTGCGAGTCCGTTCCCGACGTATCGTTGGAGGAGCGGGTGCGCGTCGCCTTGTCCTGCTTCGCGAAGGCTCCCCAGGGCCGAGCCGCGCGGAGCCTTCCGGCGCCGGCGTCACCCGCCTGAGCGGACAGTGGGAGGGCATGGGGGCCGGTGCGGGCAACGCCAGCGAAAGCAGGGGCGCGCGCTGCTGCCAGCCTCGCCCGCACGATTCGCGGAAGAGACTGGCGCCTCTTTCCCCGGAAGAGCCGGAAGGAAGATGCTCCGGCCGGCGCGGGGCACGGCCGCCGCCCGGTACAGCCGCCGTTGACCGTCCCGCGAGCCGCGGGGATACTGCGCGTCCCGGGTCCCGGAGCGTCATCGTGAGACGAATCGCCCTCTACAGCCTGCTCGCCGCCCTCGCCGTCGGATCCGGCGCCAGCGGCGCGTTGGCCGCCACGCGCGCCGCGCAGGCCGAGTCGCTCTACGCGCACGCGCAGGGGATGCTCGCGCGCGGCACCATCGACGCGCGCCGCCAGGCGCTGCGCGAGCTCGAGCAGGCCACCCTGCTGGCGCCCGGCAACGCCGCCTGCGAGCTGACCCTGGCGCGCACCTACTACGGCTGCGGGTTCCTGCGCAGCGCGCGGCGGCACTTCGAGCGGGTCCGCCAGATCGACCCGGACGACGGCCGAGGGTGCTACGGGCTGGGGCTGGTGTGGCGGCGTGACTGGCTCAAGTACCTGGACCACTCCTCGCTCGACCGCGCGGCCGAGCTGTTCTCGACCGCGGTCCGCCTCGATTCGTCCTTCGCCGACGCCTGGCTCGCACTGGTCCCGCTGCTGGTCGAGCGCGGGGATCTCAAGTCGGCCTCCGCCGCGGCCTTCTCCGCCGCCCGCGCCGGTCCGAGGCGGTTCGAAGCGCATCTCGCCGTCGCCTACACCCTCTACCGCCTGGGGATGCTGCGCGAGGCCGACAGCGTCTTCACCTCGGCGATCCCGCACCTGCGCCGGAGCGTGCGCGAGCGCTACGAGGACATCGGTCCGATCGCGACCGAGCAGGACACGATCACGCTCCATCACCTGCCGGACGGCGAACAGGCGGCCTTCGTCGCGCGATTCTGGAAGGAGCTGGACCCCGACCTGGCCAGCCCCGAGAACGAAGCCCGGCTCGAATACTGGTCGCGGGTGACCCACGCCTTCTTCCTGTACTTCGACGCCCGGCGGGACGAGTGGGACGAGCGGGGAGAGGTCTACGTGCGCTACGGCCCGCCGGCCGAGATGGACTACAACCCGGTCGGGCAGCGGCTGAGCGTGAGCTTCGGCACCGGCCCCGAATTCCCCGCCAACATCCTGGTGTGGAACTACCCCGACCTGGGCATGCGGGTGACGTTGCAGGACCGACTGCTCTCCGAGTACTACCTGCTGCCGATCTCGCTGTACCGTGACATGGACCCGGTGCCGAACCCCGACTCGCTGGCGAAGTGCGAGAACGCGCTGGCCACGCGCGGCGGACGCGGCGTGTTCCACAGGCTGCCGCCGGGCGTGGCGCCGCTGCCCCTGGAGGTCCGCGTCGCGGGCTTCGAGGGCGGCAGCGGCCCGCGGCTGCTGGCGCAGCTCGAGGCGCCGGGCGCGCCGGCCGACAGCCTGTGGGCCGCGTGGGTGGTGCTCGCCTCGACCCGCCGCGAGGTGCAGCGCGGCGCGCGCGCGCTCGCGCCCTCGGCGTGCGAGGCCACCACGCGCCGCGTCGCCGACTTCGCCGCCGAGCTCGCGCCCGGCGACTACCTGGTGGGCGTGACGGTGCGCGACCGCGCCCGGCGCGGCGTCTACCGGGTGCCGGTGACGCTCCATCCGCCCGGCGAAGGGCTGCGGCTCAGCGACGTCGTGGTGGCCTGCGGCACGCCGAACCCGGCGGCCGGCCCGGCGGTGCGCATCGAGCCCAACCCCGCCGCGCGCGTGGCCGCGGGCCAGCCGCTCGCCGCGTACTTCGAGATCTACCATCTGCGCGCCGGGCGTGATGGGCTCGCGCGCTTCGAGTACGTCTACACCGTGAAGTCCGCCGAGAAGGACCCGCGCGTCTGGCTGCAGCGCGTCCTCCAGCCGCGGGTACCGCCGCCCGCCATCTCGGTGACGCGCGAGGAGGAGAACGTCGGGCCGCTGCGCCGGCAGTTCGTCTCGGTGCCGGTCCAGTCGCTGCCGGCGGGGAAGTACCGGCTCGAGATCAGGGTGCGCGACCTGGTCGCGGGCGGCGAGGCCACGCGCAGCGCAGAGTTCGTGAAGCTCGCGGCCCCGCGCGACTGAGCGGCGCGGGCGGGCGGCGGATCCCACGCCGGTGCCGTCCCGGTGCTCGTGCGGAACCCCCCGCTCACGCGCGGGGTACCGGCAGCATCCCCGGGCGCCCGGTGGCCCGGGCGGACACGTCTCCCACGCTGAAGGAGATACCGCCATGCGACGTGGTTCCGTCATCCTCGCGGCCGCGGGGGTCCTCATCCTCCTCGGTCCTGAGGGCGCCGGCGCGCGGGTGGACTGCCCGCCCAGCCCTTCCGCCTCGACCGCGCCCGCCGCGATCCTGGTGGTCGGGAGGCATCTCGGCGAACCCGACCCGGCCGGGATGTTCGCGGTCACCGTGCGTGAGCTCGCGGGCAGCCCGGTCCCGGGCAGCATGGTCGTCGTGGACTTCTCCGGTTGCGATGATCTCCGGCTCTGCCAGGAGCAGGCCCCGGGCGAGATCGTGGACTGCGCTTCGCACACCGTGCGCGGCTTCACGGGTGCGGACGGCGTGGCCAGGTTCGTCATCACGGGCGCGGCGCGGAACCTGCGCGGCGGAGCTGGCGCGGGAGCCGGATGCGCGCGGATCTACGCCGACGGCGTGATGCTCGGAAGCGCGACCGTGGCGGTGCCCGACGAGAACGGCGCAGTCGCGGCCCCCGGGGTCGAGGTGACCGACATGGTGTCGTTCCTCGCCGACCTGGCCGGCGGCGCCTACCTGGGGCGCTCGGACTTCGACGGTGACGGCATCGTGGACGTGCGCGATCTGTCCACCCTGCTCAGGATGCTCGGCACCGGCGCTTCGAGCGAGAGTTGCCGGTCATCGGGACTCTGCCCGTAGATCGTTGTCGCCCGGCGGGCTCAGGCGCCCGCCGCCTTACGCGCCTCCTCGAGGATGCCCTTCATCTCCTCGTGGAGTCGCCCGTTGCTGGCGAGGATCTGCCGGCCGTCGAGTCGGAACTCGCCGCCGTCGTAGCGCGTCACCACGCCGCCCGCTTCGCGCACGATCAGTGCGCCCGCCGCCATGTCCCAGGGCGCCAGTGCGACTCCCAGAAGCCGTCGAAGCGGCCGCACGCCAGGTGGCACAGGTTGAGCGCCGCCGAGCCGTCGCGGCGCACGCCCTGGGCGCGCACCAGGAACGCGTGGAAGAGCGGCAGGATGCTCTCCGGATGCTCGCGCACGTCGTAGGGGAAGCCGGTGACGAGCAGAGCGTCCTCGACCCGCGCGATCTCCGAGACGCGGATGGGATCCCCGTTCAGCGTCGCGCCGTGGCCGGCGGCGGCGGCGAACAGCTCGTCGCGCACCGGGTCGAAGACCGCGCCCGCGGCCAGGCGGCCCTCCACCTCGGCCGCCACCGAGACGCAGAAGAACGGGTAGTTGTGCGCGAAGTTCGTGGTGCCATCGAGCGGGTCCACCAGCCAGCGCACCGGGGCGCCCGCGCCGGCGGGTCCGCCGTGGTGCGCGCCCGACTCCTCAGCGAGCACGGCGTGGCCGGGGAAGCGGTGCGCGAGCCCCGCGAGCAGCGCCCGCTCGGAGCGGTGGTCGTACTCGGTCACCAGGTCGATCACTCCCTTGTGCTCGGGCGCGTGGATGGCGCCGTAGCCCCGGCGCACGATGGCGCCGGCCTCGCGCGCCAGCTCGCACGCGGCATCGCGCAGCAGCAGGGGGTCGGTCGCGCTCACGGGCCGGTCCCCTTTGCGGCGCTG
The DNA here is from genome assembly GCA_016223045.1 of Candidatus Eiseniibacteriota bacterium. GTDB lineage: Bacteria > Eisenbacteria > RBG-16-71-46 > RBG-16-71-46 > RBG-16-71-46 > JACRPT01. The sequence continues at coordinate 20,510 of JACRPT010000085.1, read as the reverse complement.
TGGATGCAGAAGCGCGCGTAGGGACAGTAGCCGCAGTTTCGCTGGTCGGGCCTGGGCGGGAACTCGGCGCTGCGGATGCCGGCGGCGGCCTCGACCGCGCGGCGCTGCGCGCGCTCCAGATGCTCCTCGGTCACCGCGGCCGAGCCGGTGACGCCCGAGCCGACGTACAGCAGCTCGGCGCGGGCGGGCACCACGCCGAACATCTCGCGGTAGGCCAGGGCGTAGAGCCCGAGCTGCTCCTCCTTGAGGCTGCGCTCGGCGCGCTCGTCGGCCTTCTCCGGGTCGTCGAGCGGCGAGGTCTTGTAGTCCGCCAGCACGATGCCCTCGGGCTGCTCGTCGATGCGGTCCCAGCGCCCGACCACCAGGTCGTCTCCGAGCTTGAAGCGGAAGTCCTTCTCGATCGCCAGCGGCACGCGCCGACTCGCCTCCTCGCGCGCGACGAATCGCCGCAGGGTCTCGCGGCCCTCCTCGAGCCGGCGCTCCTCGTGCTCGCGCGAGTAGAAGCCCTCGCTCGACCAGGCGCCCTCGAACGCGGCGATCACGTCCTCGACCGCGATCGGCAGGCCCTTCATGCGGTGCTGGTGGTAGACGCGGATGGCGTGGTGGATGGCGATGCCGTACATCACCACCGGGTTGCTCCCGAGCGGCACCTGCGCGACGTGCGCGTAGCGGTACTTGAGCGGACAGGTGAGGTAGTCGTCGATCTGCCCGTGCGAGATGGTGAGCGGCTGCCCGGCCGGCACCGGCGCGAGCCCGGGCGCCGGCGCCTCGACGGCCGGCGCGTAGCGCTGGATGGACTCGAGCGCGGTCGCGGCCTTCGCGCCCCGCGGCGGGGCGGGCAGCGCCAGCGCCTCGACCACGAAGCGGCTCGGCTTGTGGGCGCGCCGGCCGCCGTAGTCGGCGGCGTGCGCCAGCACCAGCCGGTCGCGGGCCCGAGTCATGCCCACGTAGAACAGCCGGCGCTCCTCGCGGTAGTGGTCGGCGGCCTCGTCGTGGGTGCCGCGCCTGAGCTCGGGTGGCAGCGGCAGCGACTCGCCCTGGCGGTAGCGCGGGAAGCGGCCCTCGACCAGGTGCACCAGGTAGACCACCGGGAACTCCAGCCCCTTGGCGTTGTGAGCGGTGAGCAGGTGGACCGCCTCCTCGTCGCTCTCGACCACCGCGGCCGCCGGGTCGTCGCCCATCTCGATCAGCAGGTCGAGGTGGCCGATGAACTGCGCCACGCGGTCCTGCCTGAGCAGCGGCCCGACGCGCGCGACGATGCCGAACAGCCGGTTCAGGTTCTGCACGCGCTCGATGGCCTCGGCGCTGTCCTCGGCGGCGAGCCGGCCCAGCAGCCCGCTCTCCGTGACGAACTCGTAGAGCACCTCCGAGGTCGGCCGCCGCACCGCGCTCTCCGCGAGCCGGCGGTGCAGGTCGTGGAACCGCCCGATCGCCTCGCGCGAGCGGTCGGCCAGGGCGCCACCCTGCGCCGCCTCGGCCGCCAGCCGCAGCAGGCCGCGGTTGCGTTTCGTCGCCGCCGCGCCGAGCCGCGCCAGGTCCACCGGGTCGGCGCCGAACAGCGGGTCGCCCAGCGCCATGTAGGCGGCGGCGCCGTCGTCGGGATCGGCGAGCGTGCGCAGCACGTTGAGGCACAGGTGCACCTCGGGACGGGCGTAGAGCCCGCGCAGCCCGACGCGGCGGAAGCGCACGCCGCGGTTCTTGAGCGCGAGCGCGAACGGGTCGAGGCTCGAGTGCGCGCGCGCCAGCACCGCGAAGTCCCCGGGCCGGCGCTCGCCGTTCGTGATCGCCTCCGCGATCTCGACGGCCACGGTCTCGGCCTCGTCGCTGGCCGAGGCGAAGGCGCGGTGCTCGACCACTCCCTCGATGCCGCGATCGGCGACGAGACGCTTGTCGTAGCCGAGCGTGGCCTCGAGCCGCGCCGGGTCGTTCTCCCGGATCAGCCGGTGAGCGAGGTCGAGGATGCGCTGCCCGGAGCGGTAGTTCCGCCGCAGCACCTGCACGCGCGCGCCGGGGAAGGCGTCGAGGAAGCCCATCAGGTTCTCGACCTTGGCGCCGCGGAACCTGTAGATGCTCTGATCGTCGTCACCCACCACGGTCAGGTTGCGGCGGCCGCCGGCCAGCAGCCTGACCAGCTCGAACTGGACGTGGTTGGTGTCCTGGAACTCGTCCACCAGCACGAAGCGGTAGCGCTCCTGGATCTCGCGCCGCAGGTAGGCGCGCTCGCGCAGCAGGCGCAGCGCCAGGCTGATCTGCGAGCCGAAATCCACGCGCCCGTGCTGCATCATCAGCGTGGTGTAGGTCGCGTAGGCGCGTGCCTTCTCGAGCTCGGCCCGGGCGCGGTCGCGCCGCTCCGGATCGTCGCCGGCCTCGCCCGCCAGGCCCTCGGCGAACTCCCGGTACTGTTCGGGCGAGACATCTTCGTCGCGGGCGCGGTCGAACAGCGCCACCAGCGCGCGCAGGTGCTCGTCCGGGTTGCCGAGCGGCAGGTAGCGCTCCAGCCCCAGCTCGAACAGCCGCTCGCGCAGGAACACCAGGATCGCGGCCGGGGTCTCGACGCGGAGCTGCGAGGTGAGGCCCAGTTCCACCGCGTGCTCGCGCACCAGGCGGTCGCAGAACGCGTGGAAAGTCGAGAGCGTGGCGCCCACGAAGCCGTAGGGCACCAGCACGTCCACGCGCGCCTCCATCTCGGCGGCGGCCTTGTCGGTGAAGGTGAGGCCGAGGATCTCCTCGGGGCGCGCGCGCTTGGTGGCGATGAGCCACGCGATGCGGCGGGTGATCACCTGGGTCTTGCCGGTGCCCGCGCCGGCCACGATCAGCAGCGGCCCCTCGCCGTGCGTGACGGCCTGGACCTGCTCGTCGTTCAGGCCTTCGAGGATGGCGGCTCCGGCGGGGCTCGCCTGCGCGCCCGCACCGGCCTGCACGGTCATGGGCGCACGCTAGCACGCGCCGGAAAACAGGGTCAACGCGCGCGCCGCGCGCAGCGGTCTTCGGATCGGCCCGGCGGGACCAGCGGGCGCGAACCCGCTGCAGCGCGGAGTTTCCATGGGAGGCCGCGGGTGATCGGGAAGAAGCGGTGCGCCCCGCGCCGTGCGCTTGCCGCGCGGGGGCATGGTGCCTACACTCGCGATCTCCATGCACGGATGCCCGCGCCGCACCGCCGTCGCCGCCGTCCTCGCCGCACTCGCGCTCGCCGGATGCGCGCAGCCGCCCGCCGTCCATACCAGGTGCACGTGGGTCGCGGGCCGCCCCGAGCCCGCCTTCGACCCGCAGGGGCCGCCCGATCCGCTGCGCTGGTCGCTCGAGCGCCTGCTGGCGCGCGGCCTCACGGCCGAGGACTCGAGCGGGCGCATCGTGCCCGACGCGGCCGCGAGCCTGGAGTGGTCGCCCGACAGCCTCACGCTCACCTTTCACCTGCGTGCGGGCCTCGCGTTCGCCGACGGCACGCCGTGCGGGAGCGACGACTTCCGGCGCGCGCTCACCGCCGGGCTCAGCCGCACCGACCACGCCACGCAGGCGCGGATCCTCGGCGCGGTGCGCGGGGTGGACCGTGTGCGCGCGGGGAAGCCGGTCCCCGCGCTCGGCATCGAGGCGCCCGACGCGCGCACGCTGGTGCTCCGCCTGGTGCGGCCCGACCCGCTGCTGCCTCGGCGGCTGGCGCTCCCCGGCGCGAGCGCGCCGTGGTCGCGGAAGGGCGCGGGCTGGACCCGCGCGGCAGGCCTCGGCGCTTACCGTGCGGTGGCCGAAGATCCGGGGCGCACGCTCACGCTGGCGCGCGTGGGGCCGGGCGCGGGGCCCGACACCGTGGCGGTGCGCTTCCTGCCCGGCATGGGACGCGTGTTGTGGGCGCTGCGTGCCGGCTCTGCCGATCTGGTGTGGCCGGTGCCGCCCGGGCTCGCGCCCGGCAGCCTGCCTGCCGGCTACCGACTGACGGCGCGGCGGGCGCGCCCGCCGCGCCGGCTGTTGCTGGTGATGCGCACCGACCTGCCACCCACGCTGCGGCTGCCCACGCGGCACGCGCTCGCGCACGGGCTCAACCGCGAGTTGCTGCTCCGCCAGCTCGGCCCGCGAGGCGTCGAGTTGGGGGAGTGGCTGCCCGGGGCCGGGCGCTTCGACTTCCCGGCGCTCGACGAGACGCTGGTGCGCGACTGGATGGCGCGCGCGAAGCTCGGCCGCTCGTTCCACGTGGTGATGGCCTACGACCCGGACGGCGCCGGCGCCGAGGTCGCGCGCGCCCTGCAGGGCGACTGGGCGCGGCTCGGGATCTACGTCGAGCTGCGCGCGCGGCGCGGGACGCGGCTCTCCGCCGAGCTGCTGGGGGGGCTCTCGCATCTGGCGCTGGTCGAGTCCCAGGCCCCGGACGCCGGCGCGGCCGCCGAGCTGGCGACCGTGGTGATGCCGCCGCGCGGGCCGGCGGTGGGGAGCTTCAAGACCGGCTGGCGGACCCGCGAGTTCGACGCCTGGCTGGCGCCGCGCCGGGCCGGCGGCGCGCCGGACGCCGCGCCGGCGCAGGCGCGGCTGGCGGAGGAACGCGTGGCGCTGCCCCTGGCCGAGCTGCCCTGGGTCTGGGTGGAGCGGGCGGGGGCGGCCGGGACGGGGTTTCACCCGCGTTTTGGGCCGGAATGCGCCGGGCGGGATGCAAGGAACGGGGGCGCGGGCGGGTCGCCGGCGCGCCCGCGGCCGGTTCCTCATTGACCCCGCGCAGGGGCATTCCTTACAGTTAGTGCCGTCGTGACGATCCGGGCTGTCCACAACCCTGTCCTTCAGCATGTGATGCCCGTCCCGACCGCTGCCCCTTGCCCCGGTCGCGCATCTTGCTCTGCGCTGCATCTTCGACCCGCAACTCCCGGGGAGACCTCATGAAGAAGCTCCTGTGCACGGCCTCGGTCGGTGCCGGCCTGCTGGCGTCCGTCCTCGTCGGTGTCGCTCCAGCCGCGACCACGCTGGAGCGCGAGTTCCGCTACGGACCCGAGCGCTTCGCGCTCGTGCGCCTCGCGGATGGCACCACGGCGGTCGAGATGCCCGGTGCGATCCACGAGTTCACCGCGGGACGCCCGGACCTCCCGCAGCAGGGCGAGGTCCTCGAGCTCCCGGCCGGGATGCGCGTGACAGCGGTCGAGGTGGTGACGCTGGAGACCGCCCCGCTCGCCGCGGGTGTGCGGATGGCGAGCGCGATCGTCACCCGTCCCGGGGTCGAGCCGGTCGAGCGCAGCGCCCCCGACCCGGCCTGGTACCAGCGCTCGGGCTTCGAGCCCGGGGTGCCGGTCCGGCTCGGGGTCCAGGGCTTCGCGCGCGGGCGCGAGGTCGCGACGCTGAATGTGACGCCGCTGCGCTGGGACCCGGCGAGCGGCGTCCTCGAGCGCGTGAGCCGCCTGCGCGTGCGCCTGACGCTGGAGGCCGCGGCCGAGCGCCCGCTCGAGCGGCAGCGCATCGTGCCGGAGTGGGAGCGAGGGGATGCCGCGGGGCCGCGCCAGGCGCGGTCCGCCAGCCTGGCCGGACGACCGCGCGTCGCGCAGCCGTTCAGGCCCACGCAGGTGCCGTCGCTGCTCGGGAGCCCGGTGGCGTACGTCATCATCACGAACGAGGCGATGGCGTCCACCCTGCAGCAACTGGCCGACTGGAAGACCCAGAGCGGCGTGCCCGCTGTGGTGCGCACCATGTCCTTCATCCAGCAGGAGTATCCCTTCGGCGCCGACGACGCCGAGCGGGTGCGGCTGTTCATCCGCGACGCCTACACGCGCTGGGGGACGAAGTGGGTGCTGCTGGGTGGCGACACCGACGTCATCCCCACGCGCAACGCCTACACCACCTTCTACGGCGGCGAGAACATCGCCTGCGACATGTACTACTCGTGCCTGGACGGCAACTGGAACGCCGACGGCGACAGCCTCTACGGCGAGGGCTACTACTCGGCCTTGAACCCGGGCGACAGCGTGGACCTGCTGCCCGAGGTCTACGTGGGCCGCGCCCCCATCATCACGGCGGCCGACGCCCAGCTGTTCGTGAACAAGTGCTTCCAGTACGAGAAGACCCCGGTCGGCGACTACGAGGACCACATCCTGTTCTTCGCGGAGGTGCTGTTCCCGCAGGACTGGACGCCCGGCACCGGGACCTCGCTCGACGGCGCGCAGCTGATCGAAGAGGACATCCTGCCGATCATGGACGGCGTGCCGTGCGTGAAGTACGCGCGCCTCTACGAGAACTACACCGACGCGCGCTGGCGACCGGGGGCGCTGCAGGAGCGGCGCACGGTGGTGATCGACTCGCTCAACCGCGGCTACAACATCGCGGTGCACGTCGGCCACGGCTATCGCAACGTGATGTCGGTGGGGGACGACAACCTCACGAACGCCGACGCCATGGGGCTGACCAACGGCAGCCGGCTCATCAACCTCTACGCCATCGACTGCACCTCGAACGCCATCGACTTCCCGAGCATCGGCGAGGCGTACCTCAAGGCGCCCAACGGCGGCGCGGTCACCAACATCGGTTCCACGCGCTTCGACTTCCCGACCGCCGGTCGCTCGTACCAGCAGGAGTACTTCCGGCTGCTGTTCTCGGACAGCATCACCGCGATCGGCGAGGCGCAGGCCCGGCAGAAGCTGCCGTTCGTCGGCTTCTCGACCTACGACGGCGTGAACCGCTGGACCCAGATGACGCTGCTCCTGCTCGGAGACCCGGAGCTGCGCGTCTACACCTGCACGCCGCGCACGCTCACCGTGGCGCGGCCGGCGTCGGTGCCGGTGAGCGACTCCAGTTTCTCGGTGCACGTCGCCATCGGCGGCACGCCGCTCTACGGGGCGCGCGTCACCGCCTACAAGCCCGGCGACGAGTTCGAGAGCGTGCTCACGAACGGCGCGGGCGACGCGCTGGTGCCGTTCCGGCCCGACAGTCTCGGCAACCTCACGCTCACCGTGACCGCGTTCAACGCCCGGCCCTACCAGGCCACCGTCCCGGTGGTGGCCAGCGGGCAGGAGGTGCTCGCCGATCTGCCGGTCACCGTGGACGACGACAACCTGGGCGGCACGGCCGGCAATGCCGACGGCCTGTTCGACGCCGGCGAGACCGTGGACCTGGACGTGCCGGTGCGCAACAACGGGGGCGCTTCCGCGCCCGCGGTGACCGGGACGCTCAGCACTACCGACCCGGTGGTGACCGTGCTGGTCCCCGCGCAGAGCTATGGCACCATCGCCGCCGGCGCCGTCGCGAACCCGCCCGCGGGCTTCCGCGTGAGCGTCCCGTTCAGCACGGCCGACCAGCGCGAGATCCCGTTCACGCTGCGGCTGCTGGACGGCAACGGGCGCACCACCGTGCAGAAGCTGCAGGTCGTGCTGCGCGCGCCGGAGCTGGGGCACATCGGCCACGGCGTGCTCGACGTGGGAGGCAACTCCGACGGCAAGCCCGACCCGGGCGAGACCGTGAGCTACTACGTGAAGCTCCGCAACCTCGGCACCGGGATCGCGCAGACCGTCTCGGCGCGGCTGCGCAGCCTCGACGGACTCGCCACCGTGAGCGACAGCACCGCCTCGTGGGGCGACATCGCGTCCGGGCAGGAGCTGCAGGGCGACGCGCTCACCTTCGTGCCGTCGAGCGCGAGCGCGAAGCTCCAGCTGGTGGTCTCCGACCAGTACGGCCAGCTCTGGAGCAAGACGCTCGATCTCACCGTGCCGGCGACCCCGGCCGACCTCTTCGGCGTGGGGGCCGCGACCAGCATCAAGCTGACCTGGGCGAAGAGCCAGGCGTCGGACCTGCTCGGCTACAACCTGTACCGCAGCACCGCGGCCGGCGGGCCGTTCACGAAGATCAACCCGGTGCCCACCGATCGCATCGCGTACTACCAGGACGAGGGGCTGGCCGCGCTCACGCGCTACTACTACAAGGTGTCGGCGGTGGATTCCTCGGGCAACGAGTCCACGCCGTCGGCGGCGCAGTCGGCGAGCACCAACCCGCCGAGACACACCATCTTCCCGATCCCGATGGGGCGGAACACGCCCGCGTCGGTGGCGGTGGACCACGTCTACACCGGCTACCCGATGGACCTGGTGGCCGGCGCGGACTACCTGTACCTCTGGCACCCGGACGGGAACGCCCCGGTGGATGCGGACGGCGCGGGCACCACGTCGGGCGACTTCACCAACCAGGGCAGCTACTACGCCGCGGGCGCCTCGATCGCGGATGTTGATGGCGGCTCGAAGGAGATCATCGCCCCGACCTGGGACAGCATGCAGCTGTTCGTCTTCGACCTGACGGGCAGTCCCAAGCCCGGCTGGCCGGTGTGGCTCTACGACCCGGTGTGGTCGGGCGTGGCGGTCGGCGACCTGCTCGGCAACGGGCAGAAGGGGATGGTGTTCGGCTCGAACGGGAACAACATCTACGCGTTCCGCGCGAACGGCACGGAGTGGATGGACGGCGACGCGAACCCGGCGACCACCGGTGTGTTCAAGGTGGTGGGCTCGGCCTACAACTTCGGCACGCCGGCACTGGCGCCGCTGGAGGGCGGGTCGCAGCTCGACATCATCTACGGCTCCTACGACGGGAACCTGTACGCGTGGCGGCCGAACGGCACCAGCGTGCCGGGCTTCCCGGTGTACCTGGGCGGAGCCATCACCTCCTCGGTCGCGGTGGGCTACCTCGACGGCGCCGGTGACACCCAGCTCGACATCGTCGTGACCACCGCCGCCGACGCGCTGACCGCGATCCGCGCCGATGGCACGGTGCGCACGGGCTTCCCGCTCTGGGAGAAGTTCGGCGGCACCAGCAGGTCGCCCTCGCCCGCGCTCGCCGACATGAACGGCGACGGCTACCTCGACATCGTCACCACCAGCACGAACGGCGCGACCTACGTGTGGAACCGGAACGGCCAGCTGCAGCCGCCCTGGAACGGCAAGCGCTACAGCACGCTCACCAACTACGCCTCGGAGAGCAGCCCGGTGGTCGCCGACATCAACGGCGACAGCTTCGCGGACGTGGTGATGGGCGACGAGAACGGCCAGCTCGCCGCGCTCTCCGGCGCGGACGGGTCGATGATGCCCGGCTTCCCGATCCAGCTCGATGGCGAGGTGCGCGGCACTCCGGCCCTGTGCGACTGTGACGGCGACGGCATGACCGAGATCGTGGTCGTCGGGTGGGACAAGAACCTCTACATGTGGGACTACGACTTCTCGTTCTCGCCGGGGGGCATCCCGCCCTGGCCGCAGTTCCACCACGACGCGCTGCGCACGGGCTTCGCCTCCAACCTGCCGTTCACCGGCGTGGAAGATGGCGGCCGCAGCGCTCCGGCGCGGGTCGAACTCGCCGCGCCGTGGCCGAACCCGGCGCGCGGGTCCAGCCGGCTGTCCTACGGCGTTCCGGCCGACCGGGCCGGGCAGCGGCTCGAGCTGGCGATCTACGACCTGGGCGGCCGCCGAGTGCGGTCGCTCGAGCGGGGCGCCGCGCAGGCGGGGCGCTTCTCGGCGGCCTGGGACCTGCGGGCCGACGACGGCTCGCGCGCCGGCGCGGGCGTCTACTTCGCGCGCCTCACGCTGGGCGGGAGTTCGGAGTCGCGTAAGCTCGTAGTGATCCCCTAGCCGCTGGACACGTCGAGGTAGCGGCGGGTCGGACGATGCCGCGGATGGCGGGCAGACCGCGCTCGCGGGCGGCGGGCTCATGAATGGTCCGGGCCAGGTTCGATTCGGCGGAGCCTGCGAGGCCCGGGCCGCCCCCCGGGACCGGGTCCCCGCCGCCGCGGGCACGAGGGGGCCGGCGGCTGTGGTAGAGTCTCCCGCCCGGTGCCGCCGACGCGCGGCGGAGCGCCGGGCCGTGGCCGGCTGACTTCCGCGATCCTCCGCGGGGGCCCAGATGCCGGCCGGCGGAACCCGCGACCATCGCACCCGGGAGCGCCCGTGCCGGAACCGACCGTGACCTCGAGCGAAACCCAGGCGGCGGCGGAGCGCCAGGATTTCATCCGCGAGATCGTCCGTGAGGACCTCAAGGCCGGGCGCTGCCGCGAGGTCGTGACCCGCTTCCCGCCGGAGCCGAACGGGTACCTCCACGTCGGGCACGCCAAGTCCATCTGCCTGAACTTCGGCATCGCCCGGCAGTTCGGCGGTCGCTGCAACCTGCGCATGGACGACACCAACCCGACCAAGGAGGACGTCGAGTACGTCGAGTCCATCACCGGCGACGTGAAGTGGCTGATCGCGGGGTGGGCCGACCACTGCCTGGGGCTGAAGCCCGCCGGCCGGACGGCGGAGCGCGGGGAGCGCGACGGGGCGAGGGATTCCCATCTCGGTGCGGTGCTGCCGGCCGAAGCGGGGGACGCGCGACTCGAGCCCTTCTACGCCTCGGACTACTTCGAGCCGCTCTACGAGTTCGCGCTCGAGCTGATCCGGCGGGGCAGGGCGTACGTCTGCGACCACACCCCCGGGGAGGTGGACGAGATGCGCGGCGCCCCGGAGCGGCCCGGCCGGGAGAGCCTGTACCGCGACCGCCCGGTCGAGGAGAACCTGGACCTGTTCCGGCGCATGCGCGACGGGGAGTTCCCGGACGGCACGCGCACGCTGCGCGCGAAGATCGACATGTCCTCGCCCAACGTGTGGCTGCGCGATCCGGTTCTCTACCGCATCCGACACGCTTCCCATCACCACACCGGCGACCGCTGGTGCATCTATCCGATGTACGACTTCGCCCACGGGCTGAGCGACTACGTCGAGGGGATCTCCCACAGCATCTGCACGCTCGAGTTCGAGGTCCACCGCCCGCTCTACGACTGGATCCTGCAGGCCCTCGACCTGCCGCGGCCGCTGCCGCGCCAGTACGAGTTCGCGCGGCTCAACCTCACGCACACCGTGATGAGCAAGCGCAGGCTGCTGCGTCTGGTGCAGGAAGGTCGGGTCGGCGGCTGGGACGACCCCCGCATGCCCACGCTGGCGGGGATGCGCCGGCGCGGCTTCCCGGCCGCGGCGATCCGCGACTTCTGCGAGCGCATCGGGGTCGCGAAGCGGGAGAACCTGGTCGAGCTGGCCCTGCTCGAGCACTGCGTGCGCGAACACCTTAACCGGCGGGCCCCGCGCCGCATGGCGGTGCTGCGCCCGCTGCGCATGGTGATCGAGAACTTTCCGGAGGACCGGGTCGAGCGGTTCGAGGCCGTGAACAACCCCGAGGACCCGGCGGCGGGCACGCGCCCGATCCCGTTCTCGCGCGTGCTCTGGATCGAAAAGGACGACTTCCGCGAGGTCCCGCCACCCAGGTACCACCGGCTGAGCCCGGGCGTCGAGGCCCGGCTCCGCTACGCCTGGCTGATCCGCTGCACCGGCGTGGTGAACGACCCGGCCACCGGCGAGGTGGTCGAGGTGCGCGCCACCTGCGATCCCGAGACCGGGAGCGGGCCCACCCCGGACGGGCGCAAGGTCAAGGCCACGATTCACTGGGTGTCCGCGGCTCACGCGCTGGACGCCGAGGTGCGGCTCTACGACACGCTGTTCGCCGTCGAGAAGCCGGACGAGGTCGCGGAGGGACGGGACTTCACCGACGCGCTCAACCCGCGCTCTCTCGAGGTGCTGAAGGGGTGCAAGGTCGAGCCGGCGCTGGCGGACGCGGAGCCGGGGGTCCCGGTCCAGTTCGAGCGCCTCGGCTACTTCTGCCCCGATGCGGCGGACTCGCGACCCGGGGCGCCGGTCTTCAACCGGACCGTGACGCTCAAGGACGCCTGGGCGAGGATCGAGAAGAGGCAGGGCGCAGCCGGGACCGCCCGCGATGCCTGACCGCGTGCGGTCCATCGCCCCGCGCCACCCGGGAGTCCGCGCCCGCTAGCCGCGCTTGACCGCCCGCCCCGCGCGACCGTAGCGTGCGCGGACACGCTCCGAACCTGCGAGGAGTCCCATCGTGTCCGTTCGCGTCCGTTTCGCACCCAGTCCCACCGGGCACCTGCACGTCGGCGGCGCCCGCACCGCCCTCTACAACTACCTGTTCGCCCGGGCGAACCGCGGGGTGTTCGTGCTGCGCGTCGAGGACACCGACCCGGTGCGCTCGACCGACGCCTCGGTGACCGGGATCCTCTCGAGCCTGCGGTGGCTGGGGCTCCACTGGGACGAGGGACCGGAGGCGGGAGGGGCGCACGGGCCCTACTTCCAGTCCGAGCGCCGCGCCCTCTACGGCGAGCGCGCCGCCGAGCTGGTCGCGGCCGGCCGGGCCTACCCGTGCTTCTGCACCCCCGATGAGCTGCGGCAGCGGCGCGAGGAGCAGTTCGCGCGCGGCGATTCCCCGCGCTACGACGGGCGCTGCCGCGGGTTGGACGCCGGGGCGCGCGCCAGGCTCGAGGCGCAGGGGCGGGCTCCGGCGCTGCGCTTCGCGCTCCCGGAGAGCGGAGCGGTCGCGTGGGATGACGTGGTGCGGGGGAGCGTCTCGTTCCAGACCGAAGTGCTGGAGGACTTCGTGGTGCTGCGCTCGGACGGACTCCCGACCTACAACTTCGCGTGTGTGGTGGACGACCACGGCATGGAGATCAGCCACGTGATCCGCGGGGACGACCACATCTCGAACACGCCGCGCCAGCTCCTGACCTACCAGGCCTTCGGCTGGGAGCCGCCGGCGTTCGCCCACGTGCCCATGATCCTCGGACCGGACGGGACGCGGCTCTCGAAGCGCCACGGCGCCGCGTCGGTCGCGGCCTACCGCGACCTCGGCTACATCCCCGCGGCGATGGTGAACTTCCTCGTGCTGCTGGGCTGGGCGTACGACGGCAAGACCGAGCTGTTCACGCTCGAGGAGCTCGAGCGGCTCTTCAGCCTCGAGCGCGTGGGCGCCAACCCCGCGGTGTTCAACCTGGAGAAGCTCGAGTGGGTGAATGGCCAGCACCTGAAGCGCCTGCCGCTCGAGGAGCGCACCCGGCTGGTGACGGAGTTCCTCGCGCGACGCGGCCACGACCTGGCGCGCCATCCGGCCGGGTGGTGGACCGCGTTCACGCGCGCGATCGGCGACCGCCTGAAGACCCTGGCCGACGCCGAGAGCTACGGGGCGTTCGCGCTGCAGGACGCGCTGGAAACCGACCCGGCGGCGTGGGCCGAACTGCTCGAGCGCGCCGGGGTGGGCCCGCGACTCGAAGCGCTGGCGGCGCGGCTCGAGGCCGATGCGGAGTTCTCGCTCGAGAGCCTGGAGCGCGCGACGCGCGGCCTGGCGGCGGAACTGGCGATCAAGGCGGGCGAGCTGATGTCCGCCGCGCGCGTGGCGCTCACCGGGCGCCGGATCGCCCCCGGGCTGTTCGAGGTGATGGCGCTGCTGGGGCGCGTGAAGGCGGCGGCGCGGCTGAGGGACGCGGCCGCGCGCTGGAGCGCGCAGTCGCCGCACGCCAGCACCTGACCTCCGCGTCGAGAGCGCCGGGGCGGGCGTCAAGCCCGTGTGCGCGGCTTGCTTCGGCTCGCGGCGGTGGGTTAGATTCTCGCGCCGCTCCGTGCCACTGCCCGGTGGTGTAACGGTAGCACGACTGGCTCTGGACCAGTTAGTCGAGGTTCGAATCCTTGCCGGGCAGCCAATCCCCACTTGGCCGGGAGAAGGCCGGGTCCATGGTGGCCGCGGCTCCATGGGCTCGTGGCCGGACCGCGACGAAGGGTGCCGTGCCCGGCGTTGCCCTGGCGCAGGAGACCGCCTACGAGCGGATCCAGCGCTTCCCCGTCGAGTACGTGGGCACCGACCACGACCCGGAGTTCATCCGCGTGGCGCGCGGGCGCTACGGGTCGCGCCCCAACTTCCAGGCCCGCTGCGCCGAGGCCGCGGACCCGGGTGTCTTCGCGGGGATCGGGTGCCCCGACCTGGTGTGCGCGCTCGAGACCCTGGAGCACATCCCGGAGCGGGACAGCATACGGATCATCGATTCGGTGTCGCGGCTCGCTCCACGTCGCTTCGTCTGCTCGGTGCCCGTGGAGGTGGACCCTGCCCTGTGGATCAAGAACGTCGGTTCGCTCTTGCTGGGCTACGAGCGACACAAGCAGCGCCCGTGGCGCGAGGTGTTCTGGGCGGGCATCTATCAGCCCGGATTTCGCAGGGGTCACGTCAGAACGTGCGCCGAGGGCGGGGACGGTCTCGCGGAACCATGTCCCGATCGCCTCGTCGCACGCTGGGGCGTCGTGAAGGGTGCGGCCGGCGGGTGAGCAGCGTCCGGTGCACCAGACGAGGTGGCTTGCAGGCCGGGCTCCGCCCCGCGGCGGATCGGATGTGATGGGTATGGGGTTGAGTTTGGAGAGTGCTGGCCGGGTTAGTTCAGGTCATGAACGCCGGCCGATCGGCGAGCGGATGACCGGCCGTCAACCGCAGCAGGAGCTTGCCGGCGTGGCGGACCACCCGACCGGCGATCCACAGGAAGCGGCGGCCCAGCGTCATCACGCGCTCGCGGGTGGCGAGCTGGAGCCCGTGGTCGCGGTAGAGCACGAGCAGGTTGCGGGCCAGCACCTTGAGCGCGAAGTCGGCGGCGTTGGCGGCGAAGCAGGTGCTCGGCACGTGGTCGATGGCCAGGTCGTTGCGCAGCTCACAGATGGTGCGCTCGACGTCGGCGCGCTTGTCGTAGAAGCGCACCACCTGCTCGGGCGGCCAGCCGCGGTCGGTGACGAACAGGCTGTAGGACCAGTGATGCTCGTCGAACAGCCGGCCCTGCACGGTGTCCAGTTCGCGCTTGCGCACCGCCACCACCACCCGCGGCCGGCTCCAGCTGCCGCGCTGCCAGACGAAGGCGGTCACCTGCACCTCGCCCTCGCCCTCGAGCTCGACCGCGCGCCAGGCCGACGCTCCCCGCCCGCTCGCCACCCGCGCCACTTCTGCCGTGGCCCGCATCTTGACCACGTAGCCCACCCGGCGACGCTCCAGCGCGGCGAGCGCGTCCTCGCCCTCGAAGCCGGAGTCGAGCCGGGCCAGGAGAGTCCGCGGCCGACCGTCCTGGCGGACGATGTCGATGGTCCGGTGCAGGAACGGGACGATGTCGCTGCTGCTCCCGGTGTCGCCGGTACGGAGCTGCTGGTGGACGATCAGATCGCTCACCCGGTCGCGCGCCAGCAGCGGGTGATAGGAGGGACGCCCCGGCTTGTGGGGGTTGGGTCCGAGCGCCGCGCCCTCCTGCGCGCCGTACAGGGTGTTCACCATCGAGTCGATGTCGAGCACCACCCGGTCCTGCCGCGCCAGTGCGCGGCCGACCACGCCCGGCAGCAGCTCAGCCAACTCGCGCGCCAGCGCCGGGGCCTCGAAGCGGCGCAGGTCGCGATACAGCGTGGTCAGGTCCGGCAGGCGTGCGACCCGATGCAGGGTGCACAGCAAGGGCTCGCGCTCCAGCTCGCCGTAGTGGTAGAGCCGCTCCAGCCCGACGAAGGAGACGTCGAGCAACACCCGCAGCACCTGGTCGAGGCGCCACTCGGCCCACGCCGCCTTGGCGCCGCGGAAGCGCTGCCGCAGCTCGCGGGGTCTGGCTTCGTCACCACCCCTTCTACCACGGGAGGAGTTTGTTTTCGCCGCGATTCGCGCGGGCCGCCCGCGCTGCGCTCACGCCGCGTGTCGCGAGACCACCTTGCGCGCCGGGCTCACCCCTGCGAAATCCGGGATGAATAGTCGCGGATCGTCACGGAAGCCAAAGACACGGTAGAGGAAGTAGACGCCCTTCCGTTCGCGCGAGACTGAGACTTCGTTTCGAGTCAGGAAGGCAGCGTCACGAGCCACTCTCGAGGCCGCGAAACCCATAGAGGCCGTGTGTCTCGTCGGCCATCAGTTCGATACCTTCGTACCCGCCGTCAGGAGCGATCCGCGCTCGCACTCGCTTGTTCTCCTTGTACGCGAGGCGACTTTCGACCCAGTGGTCATAGAACCCATGCCAGAACGCAAGAGCACCGTTGATGCGGGGAAGCACCTCCTCCTCGATCGGAACCCGATGGGTGATGGTATTGCCGATGCTCATACCCCGCCCCCGGCAGATGTTGAAACTTCCATCTCTGATCGCGTACTGCGAGTGCGCGAAGGCGTTCCGGATCGCACCGGAGACGAATGCGGACATGTGATCCGCAACCGCCTCGTGACCGACGGCTCGCAGAAGTTCCCGCATGCGTTCGAGGCGCATGTGCCGCGACGGTTTCTTCAGGCGCCTCGGGCCGTAGCCGAACGGATCGCACGTGTACCGCTCTCCCGTCGCGATCTGCGCCATGTTCGCGATCATGTGACAGGGCGCTTCCATCTCAATGATGTGGCAGTACGCGACGAGACCCAGACGAAGGCGCGCATCCGGCTCAAGCGGAGCCTGAGCCAGTGCCATCACGTTCTCGATGAATTGGTTGCTCTCTACGAGCGGGTCCCATCCCGCCATCTCGTACGAGGTGAGCCGCACCAGGGCGCACGCGTATTCGAACTCGTCCTTGTCGCGTGCCAACGTGAAGAGCGGTAGAAGAAGGCGTCCAGTGCGGGCGGGGTCGGAGAGGGCTGACTCCTTCGAGTTGCTCACTCGCCGAGCGCCCGAGCTACCTCTTCCCTGATCAACAAGGGGAGAAGCCTACGAACTTGCGCCTGAACCTCGGCGCGGATCATTGACGCGAGGGAGCCGTTCGACGCGTGGGCGGTTCGGAGCACCCTCGGGCGCGCTCGTCTCGCGATCTTGGCGTCACGCTGCCACTTCCACGGGGTGACCTCGCTGATGCCGTGGTTCTTGGCGGCAGCAACCTGAGTGAGCCCGTGCCTCTCCATGTACGCCAGAGTCCGCCCGCGTGCCTACTCCGTGTATCGCCTTCGTGTCTTCATCAACTCTCCGGCATCACCCCTCGCCAGAACTCCCCTGCGATCCTCCGGTTCCGCTCTGACCGCCACCAGTCCCGCCACTACCGGAGCCACCTCCCTGCGATTCACCCGAACCGCCCGAGCCCGAGCTTGTCGGCTGCGTGCTGGCGGGCTGCTGCGGACTCACGACGCTGCCGTAGGGGATGTTCCGCTGCTCGCGAGGGCTCTCGGCCGGAATCTTCGTGATCCCCGAGGAGCCGTAGGGGATGTTGAACTGCCCCCTCTGCGACCCGCCGCCACTCGACTTCTTGTCGCCAGCCATCTCACTTCCCTCCGTACATGTGGGTCCAGAGACCGGTCGCGCACGCCGCGACGATGAGAGCCATCCCGCCGATCAAGCAGCGCGCGGCCCATTCGGTGTGACGAGCCTTCACGAGATCGAGCGCCTGCGCCTCCGTGATCTTGTTCTCCAACGCGAACGCCCCGGACTGGAGATTCCGCAGCCGCACGTTTGCGATCAGACCGATCGAGGTGACGAGCGACGCCCATCCAACCGAGAGGAACGCAAGCGAAAGCGCCGTGGGGTGGGGCAGGAACTTCTCCAAGAAGACGAGGCTGCCGCCGAGGAACGACGAGGCGACGGTGAGAACGAGCTTGTAGTAGCCATCCGCGTCGGTGGCGAGCACCCTGAAGATGGTCTCGCGCGACACATCCTGATTCTCGGCCACGGTCCCCCCTCGGGTCGAAGTCGAAGGCCACATCGGGGGATGCGCTCAGCCTCGGCCCGCGCCCTTGCGTCGGACTGCGGGAGGCTACTGCACATCCGTGCTTGACTTCAAGGGACAATCTGCTATCAGTGCTATCAGTCTTGCCCCCCGGACTGGATGGAGGCTCGGATGCCGTCGAAGCTGCTGATCCGCGATGTGCCCTCGGAAGTACATGGCTGGCTGAAGGAGCAGAGCCACGAACGGCGAATCACGCAGAACGAGTTCAGCCTCACCATCCTGCGCGATGCCCGCCGCAGCAACGGCACACTCTCCCTGTTCGACCAGCCCGTGGTCCAGCAGGCCGAGCCCGAATCCGCGCCGTTCTCCTTCATCGATCTCTTCGCCGGAATCGGCGGGATGCGCCTCGCCCTCGAAGCGGTCGGCGGTCGCTGCAAGTTCTCCTCCGAATGGGACGAGAACTGCCAGCGCACATACCTGAAGTGGTTCGGGGAGAAGCCGACCGGGGACATCACAAGAGTCAAGCCCGCCGACATCCCCGATCATGACGTGCTCGCAGCGGGATTCCCGTGCCAGCCGTTCTCGATCGCCGGTGTGTCGAAGAAGAAGAGTCTCGGCCGGGCGCACGGCTTCAAGGACAAGGCGCAGGGCACGCTGTTCTTCCAACTCGCCACGATCATCGAACTGAAACGTCCGCCAATCCTCCTGCTGGAGAACGTGAAGAACCTGAAGTCCCACGACGGAGGGAAGACGTGGGAGGTCATCCAGGGAACTCTTCGGGATCTCAAGTACACCGTCTTCTCCGAGGTCATCGACGCTGCTGCATGGGTGCCGCAACATCGTGAGCGCATCTTCATCGTCGGTTTCAACCAGCACGTGTTCAGTGAGCGGCCGCCCTTCGAGTTCCCGAAGCGTCCGACTTCGCCGTCGCCGGTGTTCCGATCCGTTCTGGGGCCCAGCCCCGATCCGAAGTACACGCTCTCGCCGCATCTCTGGAAGTACCTTCAGGACTACGCGAAGAAGCACCGGCAGGCGGGCAACGGATTCGGTTTCGGACTTGTGGACCTCGACGGCGTGAGCAGGACTCTGTCGGCGCGCTACTTCAAGGACGGCTCGGAGATTCTCATCCCTCAGTCGGGCAGAAACCCAAGGCGTCTCACTCCACGCGAAGCGGCGAGGCTGATGGGCTTCGACGACGGTCTGCCGATCGTCGTCTCCGACACACAGGCGTATCGCCAGTTCGGGAACGCCGTGGTGCCGCCCGTCGCGAAGGCAGTGGCGAAGCAGATCATGAAGGTCGTGCACTGGCAGGTGCTTCAGAACGGGAAGGGATGCCTGTTGAAACCTGATGCGCCGCCCATGAAGGGGAAGAAGCGGCTGCGCTCCGTGGCGTAGCCGGATGACATCCCCGACCGGTGAGCAGGCGATCGAAGCGGCGGTTCACCACAAGAACGCGCTACTGAAGTTCATCTCTGCGAACGACGCTGGCGTGACCGGAAGCCACCAATGCGGCTTCTATCTCCCGAAGGCGCTCTGGAAGATGTACACGTTTCGCCCGCCCGTCGCTGGGACGGTGGAGAAGCACTGGGTGAACGTAACGTGGCAGGACGGCCGAACCACCAAGTCGGTCGTCACATGGTACGGACGTGGCACGCGAAGCGAGTACCGCCTGACCCGCTTCGGCCGTGACTTCCCGTTCCTGAACGAGGACACGGTCGGTGATCTCCTTGTCCTGATCCCCAAGACGAAGACCGAGTTCCTCGCCTTCGTGCTCGATCTCGAAGAGGACATGGAGGACCTTCAGGCCACCCTCGGCGTTGAGGTGATCGGGACGTGGGGCGCCTACCGCGAGGGCCACGAAGAGTACAAGCTGGAAACTGAGGACGAGTGCATCGACCGGAACTTCCGGGAGTTCGCAGCCGCTGTGGAGAGGTTTCCGAGCGGCACTCGGCTCTCGGACGGTGCGCGCCGTGCGCTTGAGGACTGCATCCGGGACTTCGCCCGACTGCCGAGCGATGATCGGCTCGTGCGTTGCGTCGAGGCCGAGTATCGGCTCTTCCGGCTGGTCGAGCGCAGGCTATGCGAGTCTGAGATCATCCGCCTCTTCAAGTCCGTTGATGACTTCCTTGCGACCGCGTCTACGATCATGCAGCGGCGGAAGTCGCGGGCAGGGAGGTCACTGGAGAACCACGTCGAGCACATCCTCAGGGGCTGCTCGATCCCCTTGGAAGTGAGGCCGAAGATCGACGGCAACCCGGACATCGTGATCCCGAGCAAGGCGGCCTACGACAATGGCAACTACCCGACACGGAAGCTGTTCATCGTCGGCGTGAAGACGACGTGCAAGGATCGCTGGAGGCAGGTCCTGAACGAGGGCAAGCGGGTGAGGAAGAAGTACATCCTCACCACTCAGCGTGGAATCACGAAGGGCCAGCTCGACCAGATGCACAAAGCGGGCGTTACACTCGTTGTCCCGAAGGGGCTCCAGCGGGAGTATCCCACCGGGCATGAGATCGAGATGCTGACCATCGAGGAGTTCGCGGGCATGGTTCGCGAACGGCTGAGGTAGAGCGAATGCCCGACGTGTTCACGAAGGAGAAGCGATCGCAGGTCATGTCCCGGATTCGGGGTCGCGGGAACCGGGAGACTGAGATCGCGCTCGTGCGGCTGTTCAGAGTGAACCGCATCAACGGCTGGCGGAGGCATGTCGCAATCCTCGGCAGGCCCGACTTCGTCTTCCGCAGGGAACGCGTGATCGTGTTCGTGGATGGCTGCTTCTGGCACCAGTGCCCAACATGTTCCAACATGCCGGTGAACAATCGCGAGTTCTGGGAGGACAAGCTCCACAAGAACGTCGTGAGGGATCGAGTTGTCAGCCATTCACTGCGATCCGATGGTTGGAAGGTTGTTCGCATCTGGGAGCATGAACTACGGCGACCAGCGGCCCCGCTGAAGCGGATCATGCGTGCTCTCGGCCGAGATAGCGCGGTCGAGCCGTATCCGCTGAATCCCGACTGACCGTAACCGATCGGTGATTCCAGGGTAGCGACGCCGGCGGCCTCACGGCGGCCGTCA
>JACRPT010000080.1:24637-30528 GCA_016223045.1 Candidatus Eiseniibacteriota bacterium | reverse complement strand
GCGTTGGAGTTGAACAACCCGGTCGCCGGTCCGGCGATTCAGCTCGAGACGACTTCGGACTACTTCATGGTCGGCTGGGCGCCACGGTATCTCGTGCGGGACATGCTGGACGCGATCGCAGAATCGCCCGCGGATCTGACCGCGCGGGTCGTACGCGCGAATCCTCCGCCTGCCCCCCACAACCAGCGCCTGCTGGTGGAACTCGAGGGGCGCTTCCGCGCGGGGTTCAGCCCGATGGAGTCGGAGGAGTTCCGCCCGATCGTGGCCTGAGAATGCCCCACGCCTACAGCGAGGATGAGCTCGTCGAGCAGCCCGCGATTCAGCTCTTTTCGGCGCTGGGCTGGGAGACAATCTCTGCCCTGGAGGAAATCCTCGGGCCGGCCGGAACGCTGGGGCGTGAGACCAGGGCGGAGGTCGTGCTCGAGCCGCGGTTGCGCGCGGCACTCGGGCGGCTGAATCCTGACCTGCCGCCCGAGGCGATCACCCTGGCGGTCGACGAGCTGGCGCGCGACCGCTCGGCGATGAGCCTGGCGGCGGCCAATCGCGACGTATGGACGCTCCTGCGCGAGGGCGTGAAGGTCTCCGTGCCGGACCGCGAGCACGGCGGGCAAAGGACGGAGCGGGTGCGCGTCGTGGACTGGGACAACCCGCGCGCGAACGACTTCCTGCTGGTGAGCCAGTTCTCCGTGACCGGCGCGCTCTACACCCGACGGCCGGACCTCGTCGGCTTCGTCAACGGCCTGCCGCTGGTGGTCGTCGAGCTCAAGAAGCCCGGAGTGCCGGCCCGGGCGGCGTTCGACGACAACCTCACAAGCTACAAGGCCGACATCCCGCAGCTCTTCTGGAGCAATGCGCTGCTCATCGTCTCCAACGGCACGGACAGCCGCGTCGGCTCGCTCACGGCCGGATGGGACCACTTCGGCGAGTGGAAGCGCGTCGAACGTGAGGACGAACCGGCGGCCGTGTCGCTGGAGAAGGCGATCCGGGGCACGTGCGATCCGGCGCGGCTGCTCGACCTGGCGGAGAACTTCACGGTCTTCTCCGAGCACAAGAGCGGGCTGACGAAGATCCTGGCCAAGAACCACCAGTACCTGGGCATCAACAGCTCGCTCGCGGCCCTTCACGAGGTGCGCGGGAGGCACGGGCGGCTGGGGGTGTTCTGGCACACGCAGGGCAGCGGCAAGAGCTTCGCGATGGTCTTCTTCGCGCAGAAGGTGCTGCGCAAGGTCTCCGGGAACTGGACCTTCGTCGTCGTCACCGACCGTGCCGAGCTGGACGACCAGATCTACCGCACCTTCCAGGCCTGCGGTGCCGCGAGCGAGCGCTGCCAGGCCGAGAGCGCGGCGCACCTGCGGGAGCTTCTGGGCGAGAACCACCGCTACGTCTTCACCCTCATCCACAAGTTCCGCACGACCGAACAGGCGAGCGACCGCCGCGACGTGATCGTGCTGACGGATGAAGCCCACCGCAGCCAGTACGACACGCTGGCGCTGAACATGCGCAGCGCGCTGCCGAACGCCCTCTTCCTCGCCTTCACCGGCACGCCGCTCATGGCCGGCGAGGAACGTACGCGCGAGGTATTCGGAGATTACGTCTCGATCTACGACTTCCAGCAGTCGGTCGAGGACGGCGCCACCGTGCCGCTCTACTACGAGAACCGGACGCCGGAGCTGCACCTCGAGAATCCCGACCTCAACGACGAGATCTACGCGGTCATCGAGGCCGCGGAGCTCGACCCCGCGCAGGAGGAGCGGCTCGAACGGGAACTGAGCCGCCAGTATCACCTCATCACCCGCGATGACCGGCTGGAGACGATCGCGCGGGACATCGTCCAGCACTTCCTCGGCCGCGGCTTCCGGGGCAAAGCGATGGTCGTGTCCATTGACAAGGCCACCGCGCTGCGCATGCACGACAAGGTACGGAAGCACTGGGCGGAGGAGCGCACGCGCGTGGAGGCGGAGATCGAACGCCTGAACCGGCTGCCTCGTCAGCGCTCATACGAGGAGCTGGAGGAGCTTGCCACGCTAGAGCGGCGGCTGGACACGCTCCGGAGCACCGACATGGCTCTGATCGTGTCGCCCGGCCAGAACGAGATCGAGCAGATGAGGAAGCTCGGCCTGGATATCGCCCCGCACCGGAAGCGAATGAACGACGATCCGCTCGACGAGAAGTTCAAGGATCCCGAGGATCCCCTGCGCCTCGTCTTCCTCTGCGCCATGTGGCTGACCGGCTTCGATGCCCCGAACTGCTCCACGGTGTACCTCGACAAGCCGGCGCGGAACCACACGCTGATGCAGACCATCGCCCGCGCGAACCGCGTCTTTCCCGGCAAGCACAACGGCCTCATCGTGGACTACGCGAACGTGTTCGCCTCGCTGGAGAAGGCGCTGGCCATCTACGGCAAGGGGCGCGGCGGTGCGACACCGGTCCGCGACAAGCAGAAGCTGGTGGAAGACCTGCGTCGCGCGGTCGAGACAGCGGTCGCGCTCTGCGGCCAGCATGGCGTGGACATCATCGCCATCACGCAGCGGCCGGCGGTCGCGCTCGAGCGCCTGACCGCCATCGCCGAGGCAGTCAATCGGCTCATTGCGCCGGACGCAATCCGGAAGGACTTCCTGGCGGTGGCACGCCTCGCCAGCGTGCTCCATGACGCCGTGAAGCCGGATCCTGCGGTGCTGGAGTTCTCCTCCCGGGTCAGTTGCCTGGCGACCATCGCGGGGGTGATCCGCGAGCGCACCGGAGAAGGTGGCCCGGCCGACATCTCGGCCGTGATGACCGACATCAACCGGCTGCTGGACGACTCCATCGCGGCCAGGGGGTTCGAGATCCGGGAGAGACCCGCAACCGGCGACGATGCGTCCGGACGAGCCGGAGTGATCGACCTGAGCCGGCTTGATTTCGAGGTGCTCGCCCGGCACTTCCGGGCGGCCAGGCACAGGAACGTGGAGCTCGAGTCCCTCAAAGCCGCGATTCGCGCCCAACTCGACCGGCTGATCCGTTTGAACCGGAGCCGCACCGACTACCTCGCGCGGTTCGAGGAGCTGATCGAGTCCTACAACGCCGGCAGCCGGAACATCGAAGAACTGTTCGAGGGGCTGCTCGCCCTCAGCCGCTCGCTGACCGAGGAGCAACAGCGTCACGTCCGTGAGCGCCTGAGCGAAGAGGAACTCACCATCTTCGACATCCTCGTGCGCCCGAGCCCCGACCTCTCGCCGGATGAGCGCGACGAGGTGAAGAAGGTCGCCCGGACGCTCCTGCAGCGGTTGCGGGTGCTCCTGGTGCTCAACTGGCGCGAAAAGGCCCAGGCGCGGGCGCAGGTCCGCCTGGCCATCGAAGAGGAGTTGGACCGCGGACTTCCTCGCGCCTACACGCCCGACCTCTACAGTCGCAAGTGCTCCGTGGTGTTCGAGCACGTCTACGAGAGTTACTTCGGAGAGGGCGCGAGCGTGTACTCCAGAGCAGTCTGACCCGACCGCGGTGGTCGCCCTCTTCCGCGTCGCCAGGAGCAGTCGCTCAGCACCGCTGCTTCGAAGCTCAAGGTGGTGCGGAAGCTCACCGACAGACGCCGAGAACTCCGCGCCTCAGTCGAGCGCGCCGACCAGCCAGCGGGCGATGTTCAGCGCGAGCTCCTGGTTGTCGAGGTCGGGCCGGTTCATGCCAAGGCGCAGCGCGTCCTTCTTCATGCGCTTCGCGTCCGGGCCCACGGCGAACTGCGCGCCGAACATCGCGGCATCGCCCGCCACCACTATGCGCTCGTGCCCGAACGTGAATGCCACGACCTGCGCGCGTCCCTTCGCGGGCACGGCATCGCGCGCGAGCATCTCGCTGACGCTCTTCGCCGGCCCGGCGTGAGCGGCCGGTCCACCGCCGAGGGCACGAGCGCGAGCAGGTCCACGCTCCCCGGCGGGCCCTTCAGCGACTGTCCGGTGAACGTGGGGCGCGCTTCATGGCGCCAGCTCCTGCAGCGCCTGCACGTGACAGCGGTGGACCAGCGGCTGCAGGCACACCAGCCTCACGCTCTCGAAGCCGAAGCGCGCGATCCCCTTCGCGACCTCGCGCACCGCGACGGGCGCGGCGAGGTCGGCGGGGAAGCCGTACACGCCGGTGCTGATGCTGGGGAAGGCCAGCGTCTTCACGCCGTTGCGAGCGGCCAGCTCCAGGCTGTTGCGATAGCACCTCGCGAGCATCGTCTCCTCGTTGCTCTTTCCGCCGTGCCACACCGGGCCCACGGTGTGGATCACCCAGCGCGCGGGCAGGCGGAAGCCCGGCGTGATGCGCGCCTCGCCGGTCGGACAGCCGCCGAGCTGCGCGCACGCCGCCCGCAGCTCGGGCCCGGCCGCGCGGTGGATGGCGCCGTCCACCCCGCCCCCGCCGAGCAGCGACGGGTTCGCCGCGTTCACGATGGCGTCCACGGGCTGCGTGGTGATGTCTCCGCGCACGATGAGGATGCGGTCCTTCATGAGCCTGCTCCGGGGTCCAGGGACGAACGTCGCCGAACGGTCGAGTACCATACAACGTCCGCGCCGTCCGCGAGTCGAAAGGCGACGAGCGGCGCGGCCGAAGGCCCGGACACGGAATCCGGAGCGCGCGACTCCGGATGGGGTCCCGGACGCGGGCCGGGAACGCGGCGGCCCGGATCGCGGCGGCTGTGAGCACGGGCTCCCCGGGGCGCTTGTCGGCCCCGCCCCCGACCGCCTATGCTGCGGCCCCCAGGAGGGAGCCCGTGCCCCTGACCGGCACACTCGTCGACACCCAGGGCCGCGTGGTCCGTGACCTGCGCATCTCGGTCACGGACCGCTGCAATCTGCGCTGCGTCTACTGCATGCCCGCCGAAGGCATGCCGTGGCTGCCGAAGGAAGAGCTGCTCACCTTCGAGGAGCTGACGCGCTTCGCGCGGGTATGCCTCGCGCTCGGCGTCACCGGCATCCGGCTCACCGGCGGCGAGCCCACCGTGCGCGCCGACCTGCCCAAGCTGGTACGCATGCTGGCGGACCTCGCGCCCGGGCTGGACCTCTCCATCACCACGAACGGGCTCAAGCTCGCGGCCATGTCCGAGGCGCTCCGCGACGCGGGGCTCACGCGCGTCAACGTCAGCCTCGACACGCTCGACCGCGGTCGCTTCCTGCAGATCGCGCGGCGCGACCGCTTCCACGAGGTGATCGCGGGGCTCGAGGCTGCGCGCCGCGCCGGGTTCCGCCCCATCAAGGTGAACGCGGTGCTGATGCGCGGCTTCAACGAGGACGAGGTCGTGCCGCTCGCGCGCTGGGCGCGGGGCGAGGGCTACGAGCTGCGCTTCATCGAGTGGATGCCGCTCGACTTCCAGCACGCGTGGTCGCGGGAGAGGCTGGTGCCGGCCTCCGAGATCCTGGCGCGTCTCGGCGAGGCGTTGCCGCTGGAGCCCGCGCGCGTCGAGGACCCGGGCGCGCCCGCGTCGCTCTACCGCTACCGGGACGGCAGCGGGCGCGTCGGCGTGATCGCCTCGGTGACGCGGCCCTTCTGCGGGCACTGCGACCGCATCCGCCTCACCGCCGACGGCCAGATCCGCACCTGCCTGTTCGCGCTCAAGGAGTACGACTTCCGCAGGGCGTTGCGCGGCGGCGCCAGCGACCAGGAGATCGCCGGCCTGCTCGCCGCCGCGGTGTGGCGCAAGGAGCCCGGGCACCTCGTCAACAACCCGGCGTTCGTCCAGCCCGCGAGGGGAATGAGCGCGATCGGAGGCTGATCCGCCGCGCCGCGCCGCTGCCGCCCGGCGTTGCGCGCCGGGCTCGCGGCACGCAGCACCGGCCCCGCAGCGTTGCGCGCCCGAGGCCCCGCGCGCCCGCTCAGCCTTCGCCGTAGACCTTCTCGAGCAGCCGCGACAGCCCGGCGCTCTCGCGGCGGGTGAGACGCAG
>JACRPT010000080.1:0-24571 GCA_016223045.1 Candidatus Eiseniibacteriota bacterium | reverse complement strand
TTCGACGGTCGGGCGCAGCGCGTCCACCAGCTCCATGCCCTTGCGGGTGATCCGCGTGATGGACTGACGGCGGTCCCCGCCGGAGCGACCGCGCTCGACCAGGCCGCGCCTCTGCAGCCGGTCGATCATGCGCGTGAGGTCGGGCGCGCGCTCGATCATGCGCCGCGCGATCTCGCAGCGCGCGTAGCCGCGCGGGTGCGCACCCTTGAGGATGCGCAGCACGTTGTACTGCCCGGGCGTGACGTCCTGCTCGGAGTACAGGCGATCCATGCGCTCCCGCACGTGGCCGGCCGCCACCAGCAGGTTGAGCAGCGCCTCCTGGACCGGGTGCTCGAATCGCGCCTGCTGGAGCCGTCGCCTGAGAGCCTCGCCCATACGGGCCTTAGGATGCGCCAGCCGGAAGTGTGTTGCAACACGGTCGGCCGCGCGGGCGGGTCCATCGTCGCGGGTCGCGCGGGCGGACCCCTCACCGGAGGTCGCGCGAGCGGACCCCTCACCGGAGGTCGCGCGAGCGGCCGCGGCACCCCTTCCCTACGCGCTCGCGTCTCCCGGCTCCGGCCGCTCCCCCAGGAACATGACCTCTTCCTCGAGCTCGACGCCGAACTTCTCGCGCACCCGCGCCTTCATGGTCCCGGCGAGTTGGAGCACCTCGCGCGCCGTGGCGTGGCCGGCGTTCACGATGATATTCGCGTGCTTCGCGAACACCATCGCGTCGCCCACGCGCAGCCCCCGGCAGCCGCAGGCGTCGAGCAGCTGGCCGGCCGGCACGCGGTGCGTCCCGGGCGAGTGCTTCGCGTCCGGCATCTGCCAGTCGGGAGGCAGGTTCTTGAAGTAGGAGCCGGCGGTGGGCTCGATCCGCCACTGCGGGTGCTTGATGCGGCGCAGCTCGAGCTTCTCCTCGATCTCCCGCCGGCTCTCGACCGGGTCGCCCCGGCGGAGCTGGAGCAGGCACGAGAGCAGAACGCGCGGTTCGCGCTTGAGGCGCGAGTCGCGATAGGCGAACTCGTACCACGCCGCGGGCTTCGTCTCGACCACGGCGCCGTCGGGCGTGGTATGCGTGCACTCGATGGTATACGAGCCGATGTCCTGGCCGTAGCAGCCGGCGTTGCCGAAGAGCGCGCCACCCACCGAGCCCGGGATGCCCGCAGCGAACTCGAGCCCCGCGAGGCCGCGGTCGCGGCACTGGTAGATGAAGTCGAGGAAGTCCGTGCCGCAGCCGACGTGGGCCACGGTGCCTTCGAACTCGACCGCGTCGCAGGCGTTGCGGATGACGAGGCCGCGGAAGCCCGCGTCCGAGACCAGCAGGTTGCTGCCGCCGCCCAGCAGGAAGACCGGGACGCCGGCCGCGCGCGCCGCGCGCAGGGCGGTCACCAGATGGTCGGGCGTGCGCGCGGCGAAGAAGAAGTCGGCGGGGCCGCCGATGCGGAAGGTGGTGTGCAGCCGGAGCGGCTCCTGCGCCAGCAGCCCGTCGCCGAGCGCCTTGCGCAGCCGTTCCTCGATGGTCGCGATCCTCTGCGGCATGGGTCTTCCGTGATCGGTGAGCAACCGGCGGGCGTCCGGCCCGCGAATCGGTCCCGGAGCCGCCGCATCTTAGACCGTCGACTGCGTCGACGGAAACCCGGCGCGCGCCACCGCGGGCGCACGTCGGAGCATTCCATCCCAGGTGACAGGAGTCAGGCGGCGGAGCGGGCAGCGCACGTCCGCCGATTGGCGCAGCGTGGGCACGGCGCTATAGTCCGGCGCGCGGCCCCGGCGCCTTCATGACCCGCGTCCGCAGCAGCGGGCCGCGAAGCGTCCGGGCCCGGTCGGTTCCCAACCGGAGGAGCTGCATGAGCAGGGTCGAGATCACCTACTGCGGCCAGTGAGGCTATCTGCCCCGAGCCGCCAGTCTGGCGGCTGAGATCAAGCAGGCGAAAGGCGTGGACGCCACCCTCATCCGGGGGTCGGGCGGCGAGTTCGAGATCGTGGTGGACGGCAGGCTGGTCTTCTCGAAGAAGCAGCTCGGCCGCTTCCCCGAGACGCAGGAGGCGCTGGAACTGATCCCGTCCTGAGCCCGGCCGGGCACGAGCGTGGGCCCGCCGGGCCCGCGCTTCATGCCGGGCGTGGCGGCACCGTCGCAGGCCCGCTCATTCCTCCCCGGCCTCCGCCGGCGGCGGGGGCTCCCAGAGCTCGATGGGGTTGCCCTCCGGGTCGTGGATGTGGGCGAAACGGCCGAAGCTCTCGTCCACCAGGCGCTTCACCGCGATGCCCCGCTGCTCGAGCCCCTTCACGAAGCCGTCGAGGTCGTCCACGCGGTAGTTGATCATGACCGCGCGTGCCCCCGGCGCGAGCGGGCCCTTCGCCGGCAGGATGCCGAACAGCACGGCCTCCTGCTCCGGCGCGCCCCCCACCTGCCCGTAGAAGCAACCCTCGTTCTCGCTGAACTCGGTCTCGATGCCTAGCCGCTCCTCGTACCATTTCGCGAGCGCCGCGGGATCCGTGGCATGGAGGATCACCGCGCCGACGCCTTCGATCTTCGCCATGGAGCCTCCCGTGCGTGGACGACGGCGCGCTCAGGGCGCGGCCTTCGCATCCCTCTCGAGCGAGAGCCGGAAGCGGCGCTCGCCCAGTTTCTCGAACAGCAGCGCGTCGCCCGGCTCGAGCGCGCGCTCACGGCACCACCTCATCATCCCGGGCTGATTCGGGGAGCGCGGGCGGAACACCCACGAGCCGAACTGGATGTCGGTCTCGAACGAGAACCCCAGGTCGGTCTCGATCGTAACCGGCGTCACGTCGTAGGGCCACGGCGCTTCGCCGGCGACGCGCGGGCCCACCGCGTCGGGCGGGAAGAACTCGAGGATGTCCCACAGCGGCACGTTGCGCTGCGTGAACGTCCAGACGTCTTCCTGCGACCGCACCGGGACCCTGCGCGACTCGCCCATGCCGATCCCCCGGAATCCGCTGTCAAGCCTACCGCGGCCCTCCCAGATGGAGAATGAAGAAGTCGGCGATCCGTCGTTCGAGCCGCTCGGTCACCAGCGGGTCGGCGACCATGTGCGTGAAGCCGGTGAGCGGCAGGAACTCGAACGGGCGGCCGGCGCGGTAGAGCGCGTCGCACAGCTTGATCCCGTGCATGAAATAGACGTTGTCGTCGTCGGTGCCGTGGATGACCAGCAGCGGCCGGACCAGCTCCTTCGCGCTCGCCAGCACCGAGCTCTCCTCGTAGGCCCCGGGGTGCGCGTCGGGCAGGCCGATGTAGCGCTCGGTGTAGTGCGTGTCGTAGTCGTGCCAGTCGGTGACCGGCGCACCCGCCACGCCCGCCTTGAAGACGTCGGGGCGGCGCAACACAGCCATCGCCGTCGCGTAGCCGCCGTAGGACCAGCCGAAGATGCCGGCGCGCTCGAGGTCCAGCTCCGGGTACTTCGCGCCCAGCGCCCGCAGTCCCGCCACCTGGTCGGCGAGCGGCACGGCGATGAAGCTGCCGCGCAGCGCGCGCTCCCACGCGCGGCCGCGCCCGGGCGTGCCGCGCCCGTCGAGCATCACCACGACGAAGCCGCGGTCCGCGAACCACTGGTCGAGGACGTACCTCGAGCGCGCCGCCAGCGCCATCTGCGCGTGCGGGCCGCCGTAGACCTCGACCAGCACCGGGTAGCGCCGCCGCGGGTCGAAGTCGCGCGGGCGCACGATCGCGGCGTGGAACACCAGCGAGTCGCCGGCCGTGGTGAGCTCGAGATTCGGCGGCGCGTGCGGCGACTCGGCCACCGAGCGCAGATCGCCGAGCGCGCGACCGTCGCGGCGCGTCACGGTCTGGCGCCGCTCGCCGGCCAGTCCGTCCAGGGTGTGCACCCACAGCTCGTGCCCCTTCGAGAACACCGCGCCGTGGAGCCCGCTCTCGCGGGTCATGCGCTCGGGCCTCCCGCGCTTCGGATCGAGCGACACACGCCACAGGTGCGCCTCGGTCGGGTCCGCGCTCGCCCGCACCCACGCCACGCCGCGCCGCGCGTCCAGCTCCGCCAGCCCGCGGTAGCCGAATCCGGCGGGCGTGAGCGCGCGCAGCAGCCGTCCGTCGCGCGCGCGCAGCTCGAGCTTCCACTCGCCCTCGCGCTCGCTGGTCCACAGGAACCCGCTGCCGTCCTCGAGCCAGCGCGGCATCTCCGGGTCCAGGTTGAGCCACGCGCCGTCCGTCTCGCCGAGCAGCGGCCGGGTCGCGCCGCTCGTCTCGTCCACCGCCAGCAGCACCTCCCCGGCCTGCTCGCGGTCCTGCACCAGGAGCGTGAGCGGCGCGTGCTCCTCCCAGGTGACCGTGGCGAGGTAGGGGTAGCGCCCGCGGTCCCAGCGCACCTCCGTCGCCGGCCCTCCCGCCGCCGGGATCAGCAGCAGCCGCACCTCGGCGTTGGCCCGGCCCGGGCGCGGGTAGGCCCAGCTGTCGGGCGCGCGCTCGGGGTGCACCGGGTCGGCGACGTGGAACTTCTCGACGAGCGACACGTCGGTGCGCTGGCAGGCCAGCGTGCGACCGTCGGGCGACCACCAGAAGCCGTGGAAGCGGTCCATCTCCTCCTGCGCCACGAACTCGGCCTCGCCGTAGGAGACCTCGGCGTTCTCGCGGGTGGTGAGGCGGCACTCGGCGCCGGTCGCGACATCAATCGCGTACAGGTCGCCGTCGCGCACGCAGGCCACCTGGCGGGCGTCGGGCGAGAAGCGCGGATCGAGCGCGCCCGCGGCGGCCTTCAGCTCGGTGACCGCGCCGCCCGCGCGCTCGATCACGAACAGCCGGCCGGCGAGCGGCACCAGCAGGCGCGTGCCGTCCTTCGAGAGCTGGTAGGAGGCGATGCCGCGCGCGGCGAGCCGCATGCGCTCGCGGCGCGCCTTCTCCCCGGCGCTCAGCTTCTCCTCGGCGCCGCTGAGGATCTGCTCCGCGGTGAGCAGCACGCGCTCGCCCCCGGTCGCGGGATCGAAGCTGTAGAGGTCCTGGACGAACGAGCGCGGCTCCGATCGCAGGAAGAGCACCGCGTCGCCTGCCGGCGCGACCTGGATCGCGGTGGGGCGTCCGAGGCGGAAGCGATAGGTGGCGGCGTACTGGTGGAGGAAGCTGTCCGCGGGCGCCGCGGTCTGCGCGGCGCACGGGGCCGCGGCCGCGCCCGCGGCAAGGCAGGCGGCCGCGAGCGCGGCGGCGGCACGGCGCGGGGCTCGGGCAGGGGGAATCATGCGCGGCATTATGCGGTGGGATGGGCGGTCTGGCCAGCGCCGGCGCGCGTGGTCTGGCCGGCGGCGGCGCGGGTCGTCTGGCCGGCGACGTGCGGGCGGTCCCGCCCACCGCGTCATGGGCCGGGACGACCCGGGCGCCGCGCCGCTTACGCGGGCTTCCCGCCGCCGGGACGGCGCTCCACCCTGGGACGCGCGCAGCGGAGCACCTCGCGCACCACGGTGTAGCTCTCGCCGCCGAGGCGGGCGAGCGGGCGGAGCTTGAGCGGGTCCACGCGGCCACCGGTCAGCACCTGGTCCTTCACGTGCGCGCGCAGGATCTCGCCGACCACGAACACCGTGCCGCCCAGCGGCACCTCGCGGTGGAGCCGGCACTCCAGGCTCACCGGGCACTCCGCCACGCGCGGCGGCTTCACCAGGTCCGAGGGCAGCGCGGTCAGCCCCACCAGCTCCAGCTCGTCCACCTCCTCGGGCCAGTCGCCCGAGGTGCGCACCACCTGCTCGGCCAGCTCCTCGCCCACCACGTTCACCACGAGCTCGCCGGTGTCGCGCAGGTTGCGCAGCGTGTCCTTGGGCTCGCCCTCGCGCAGCTGGATCGAGACGCCGAGCAGCGGCGGCCGGCTGGTGAGCCCGGTGAAGAACGAGAACGGCGCGGCGTTGACGCGGCCCGCGGGGTTGACGGTGGTGATGAACGCGATCGGCCGCGGCACGATCGCGCTGATCATGAAGTGGTAGAACGCGTCCGGGGAGACGGACCGCGGGTCGAGGATCATGCGGGGCGCTGCTCGATGGTCGCTTCGCTGAGGCTGAACAGCCTACCGATTGCCGACGGCAGCCAGGCCCGTCTCGCTTCCCCCTCGCTCCGCCCGCGGGCCAGGCGCGAGATCGCGGCGTAGATGAGCGCGGAGACGACGACCGAGGGCAGGTGGGAGCCGAGCCTCGCGTGCTGGTCGCTCATGACGAAGGCAAAGCACCCGTCCATCGCCCAGTACGCGAGCCGCCGGGCGCGCGCCGAGCCCAGGCGGTTCTGCGACAGGTAGAGCGCCAGCGGGATGCCCACCCCGGCCGTGAGGATCCAGAGGATAAGGCTGCGCCACGCGGAGGGTCCGCCCCGGATCGTCGCGGCGCCTTGCAGCAGCGCGTAGCCGAGACCCAGCACGATGCCCCACCAGTTCAGCTCGGCCGCCGCGCCCTCTTCAACGCCGTCCATACCCGCCTCCGGGAACGGTGCGCCCGCATGCGCCACGCGGGCCCCTGCGGCCCGCGCGCGGCGCAGGGTAGCAGACGTCCGCTGCCCTCAGAACGGCCACCAGCCGGGGTCTTGCAGCTCGGGCGGCAACTCGGGATCGGTGCCGCGCGGGCCCCGGATGACCACGTCCACCACGAAGCTCACGAGGTCGTCGTAGCCGCAGCTCTTCCAGTCCACCAGGACGTTTCCCAGGCGCGTGTCGCCCGGGTTCGGCCCCGAGCGGTAGTTGCCGCCGCAGGTCGGCCAGTTGTTGCGGTTGTGGCTGTAGCAGTCGGCGAAGACCGGAATGCAGGCGGCCGCCTTGTACGGCACCAGGTACTCGCAGGCGAAGCTCACGCTGGCGACGCGCCAGTTGTTGTGAAGCTCGGCGTTCCGGAAGCCGAGCACCGCCGGGTTCGCGGTGACGTCGGCGCCGCCGTGGCCCCGACCCGTGAGGGTCATCTCGTCGGTGAACGGGGTGATCGTCACACCCTCGCACGGCGCACTCGCCACCCCGGCCACCGTCTTCACGATCGCGGAGACCGTCTTCGGTCCGCCGAGGCCGGAGATCGCCGGCAGCATCGCGTGGATCGTGGTGTCCGACCACGAGGTCAGGAACAGCGTCCAGGTCTCCTCGGGGACCGTGATCTGCGCCCCATCCGGATCGGTGACGACGTGGGCGGGGCCGGTCGTGAGCGCCACTTGCCCGCCCTCGGCCTTGAACCCGCAGCCACGGATCACGACCGGGTCGCCGGGATTGAGCGTCACCGGCGTCACGGAGTAGATCGGCGCGCCCTCACAGCTCAGGGGCCGCGGCTGCGGCCGGGTCTGAAGGCCCGGCCTCTCGCGTCCGGCGGCCGAGGGCATGCGCGTCGCCGCACCCGCCGTCCGCTTCGCCTGCGGGACCTTCGGCGCGAGCTGCCCGGACAGGCGCGCCTGGGACTCCCTGATCGCGGCCTCGAGGTTCTTCTTCGCCAGCGCCTTCACCTGGGCGCCGGTCATGCGCTTGCCGTCCCGCTCGACGATGTCCGTGTCTTTGAGGTCGCCCGGCTTCAGCTCCACGAGCGCCTGGCCGGTGATGACTCGCGCCTCCGTCCGAGCCGCCGCCGGCAGCGGCCGGACGCGCGGCAGCTGCTTCACACCCTGCGCGCGCAGATCCCCCGCGACCGCGCAGAGGGACAGCACCAGCATCCATGGAATCGCGGCCTTCCTCATCGTGTGACCCTCCTTCCTCTCCTGTCGGATCCGGCGGATACCTCGAGGCACTCGACATCGGAACGGCGCGCGGACCGGTGCGAGCCCCGCGCGCCCCCCGCGGACGTCTCACGACCGCCGCGCCGGGAGCGCCGCATCCTCACGGGACCGGCTTCGGCATCAACGCCCGCAGGTCCACGCCCGCGGGCGGCCCCTGCGGGAAGCGCGCGTAGCGCCGCATCGCAACCCAGTCCCTGGCACCCACCCTCGTGATCTCGGTCCCGTGGTCGCCCTCGGAGATGGTGAATGCCGCCGGGTGGCTGCGCCAGGTCGGGTCCACCGCGGAGATGCCGAACGCTGCCGAGCGGTTGCGCCTGGTCGGGACCGCCGCCAGGCCGCCGGGCTCGAGTACGTAGAGGCTCTCGGCGGTCGCCGCGATCAGCTCGCCCTCGGCGACGCTCCAGTTCCGTCTGCTCCCGTGCACCAGCCGCGCCCATGCGCCGTAGCCGTCCTCATAGTGGCGCGTCCCCTGCGCGCCCGAGGGGAGCCATCCGCGCGGTGGCTGCGGGCGCCCGGTGGCGCAGCCACCGAGCACGAGCGCGGTGAGCGCGGCCACCACGGCGAGCCCGGCCAGCACGGCACGCGCGCACGCGTCACGGGTGCGCATAGCGGCTCTTCCAGAACCAGTCTTCCAGCGCGGCCTGCTCGCGCGCGTACGCCGGCGCGAGGTCGCGCAGCGCCTGCCGCGGCGCGAGCATCATGGTCATCAGCCGACCCGGATCCTCCTGGGCGATCCAGCCCTCGCGCATCCACTCGAGGTAGTAGCCCCGGCTCTCCAGGAACAGCTCGTAGCCGGCGGCCTCGCCGGGGAGCCGGTAGGCGAGCGTGAAGACGTCGCCGGGCTGCGTGACCAGCACGCGCGCGGGATCGAGCAGCGCCTGTCGCGACCCGGCATCGAGGGTGTCGCCGCGCCGCACCGCGACCGGCTCGAGCCGCACCGGCTCCACACGCCGGTCGAGCCGCGCGAGCGCCGCCCAGTCGAGCCGGAACAGGCCGCGCGTCATGCGCAGGCGGATGTGCACGGGGCCCGGCCCGGGCTTCGGCAGCGGCACCAGCTTCACGTCGGTCGCGAGCGGACCGGTCTCGTTCAGCTCGCACACCCGCGACCAGCCGCCGTCGCCGTCCGGGACCAGCACCTCGATGCCGCCCAGCTCGCGTCCGAGCGCGCTCGTGCGGTCGCGCGCGCCCGCGTCGCCGCGGCCGAGCGCGGCGATCCAGCGCCCTGCCGAGCTGCCCATCGCGGCCAGCGTCTCGTAGAACAGGTAGGTGGTGAGCAGGGTCTGGCGCGAGGCGATGACGAGCCCGGGGTCCTCGCCGGCGCCCGCGTCGAACTCGAGGTCCACGGTCTCGCGCGCGGCGAGGTCGGTGGAGTCCACCGCGCTGGTGCGCTCGGTCCCGTCGAAGGCGGCGAGCGCCGCGCCGCAGTCGCCCTCGGCGCCGGTGGCGCGGAGCGGGGAACGCAGGCGGTCGGCCTGCCAGAACGCGCCCTCGGGCGTGGCGAACACGCGCGTGCCCTCCGCGCGGGGCGCCGCGAGCACGTGGACGAAGCGCACCACGTGGGTCTCGAGCGCCTCGTTCTTCATCGTGACCTCGAGGTCGCGACCGCGCGGGCGCGCGCGGTAGAGCGCATCCACGTCGGTGGCCTCGAGCGCGGGCGCCACGCTCGCCGAGAAACCCTCGGCCTGGAGCGCGGGTTTCTCGCCGTCGGTCACGTAGAACGTCGGGCAGGAGCCGAAGCACTTGGGATTGCTCACGCAGGCGATCGCGATGATGAGCAGGCCCATCCCCACGACCACTGCCGCGCTCACCAGGATGACGGTGAGCGCCTTCATCGCCGGCGGCATGCCCTCGGTGCTGTTCGACTCGAACAGCGCGACCGAGTCCACCGGGAACGAGAGCGACCCGCTGGCGACCAGCCGCCGGTTCTCGTCCAGCCGCTGGCCCACGCCCGTGACCGTCCGCCCCGCGGGATCCACGGTCCACGCGACAAGTGCGATGAAGCTCCCGTCACGCAGGTGGGCGTTGAGGTAGGTGGACTTTTCCGAAACCTCGTGCAGCTGGTTCGGCCAGAGCAGGCCGTGCTGGAGTGACGGCGCGCAGCCGACGAGCAGCAGGCTCGGGATCAGCACCGCGACCACGAGCAGGCGGATGGTGCGAGCCATCGGGTAACCTCACGGTCCAGGGGGAGGTCCGGCGCCAGGGACCATAACACCGGCGCGGGCAGGCGCGGAACCCGAGATCGCGCGGGCGCCCATGCAGGAAGTCCGCGTTGAAGTGTCGCGCCGTTGCGGCATAATCGCCGCACGGAGCGCCACGCGCTGTGGGAACGTCCGGTCGGACCCCACTCCCGTGACCACGCCTCACCCCGGAGGCCGCACGACTAACCGGCACGCGATCCTGTTCCTGGTCGCCGCAGCGAGCGCGCTCGGCGCGCCGTCGCTGACGGCGGACGGCCGCTTCCTCTACTTCGTCCACGTGCTCCGGGACGCGGCCGGCATCTACGACGCCGACGTGTGGTACTGCGAACGCGTGCCGTGAAGCCGCGCCCCTTCCTGCTCGCGCTCGCCCTGCTGCTCGCCCTGGCCGCGCTGCTCCTCCTGCGCCCGCTCGCGCCCGCAGGGCTTGCGTCGCATCCCCGGCCGGCGCGGAGCTACGGCGAGGCGCTGGCCCGCATCGCGGTGCTGCGCGCGCTGGACGGGCCGGAGATCGCGCCCGAGTGCCGCACGCTCCTCCTCACCCACGGTGCCCGCACCGGGCGCGTGGTGCTGGTGTTCCACGGGCTCACCAACTGCCCGGAGCAGTTCCACGCGCTGGGCGACCGCCTGTTCGAGTGCGGCGCCAACGTGTTCGTCCCGCGCGTGCCGCGCCACGGGCTGGCCGACCGCATGACCGGCGAGCTGGCGCAGCTCGACGCGCGCGAGCTGCGCGCCTTCACCGACGCGGCCACCGACATCGCCCGCGGGCTCGGCGACAGCGTCACGGTGGTGGGGCTCTCGGTGGGCGCGGTGATGGCCGCGTGGGCCGGGCAGGAGCGCGCCGACGTGGACCGCGCGGTGGCGATCGCGCCGCTGCTCGGCGTGACGCAGGCGCGCGGCTGGCTCACGCCCGCGGCGACGCGGCTGGTGCTGGCGCTGCCGAACGTGTTCCCGTGGTGGGACTCGGAGCGCAAGCAGCATCTGCTCGGGCCGAAGCACGTCTACCCGCGGTTCTCCACCCGCGCCGTGGGCCAGACCCTGCTGCTGGGCGGCGCCGTCCTGCACGACGCGCGGCGCCGGCCGCCCGCCGCGCGCGCGCTGGTCGTGGTGACGGTGGGGCACGATGTCGCGGTGGACAACGGCATGTGCGCGGAGCTGGTGCGCGCGTGGCAGGCGCACGGCGCGCGCGACCTCACGGCCTACGAGTTCCCGGAGAGCCTCCGCCTCAACCACGACATCGTGGACCCCGAGCAGGCGGGCGGGAACCCGAGGCTGACCTACCCCGTGCTCGAGGACCTCATCCTGCGCTGAAGGGCCCGACGGGATCACGCGGGCGGCGGACGGCGGCGGAAGCTACGCAATCCCCCGCCCGTGCATCCCATCAGCCGGCCGCGACCAGCGCGCTCGCGGGCGCGGCCCGCCGACTCACATCGGCAGCGTGCCCGTGGCCAGCCTCACGCCCCACACGGCGAGCAGCGCGCAGGCGTCGGCCACCACCGCGCCCGGGAGCCAGCGGTCGAGGAAGCCCGCGCGGCCGCGCGCCAGCGCCGCGCCCCACGCGCCCCACCCCGCGAGGAGCTGCACCGCGAGCGGCAGGGCGAGCGGATGGAGCGCGAGCGAGCCGCGCCACTCCCCTCTCGCCAGCAGCGCGAGCGCGCGCGTGAGCCCGCAGGTCGGGCACTCCACGTGCGCGACGCTGCGCAGCAGGCAGAGCGGCTCCCCGCCGGCGCCACCGGGCGCCCACGCCCGCAGCGCGAGCCACGCCGCCCCGGCCGCGAGCCCGCACACGAGCCACGCGCTCCATGGCGCCACGCGCGGCAGCGTCAGCGCGCGCGTGGATGATGGGGTCGCGGCGTGGGCCGCGAGAACGCCGCGGCCATCTCCCGGCGCCCGCGCGCGCGATGCGGTCACCGCCCCGCTCATGCGGTCGGACCTTCGCCCGGCGCGGGAGCCGGTGCGGCAGGCACCGCGGGCGCGGCGAGCACCGCGAAATCGGGACCGAACTGACCGAGGAACTCGGGCCCGAGCGCGCGGAACATCGCCTCCAGCGGCAGCAGCAGCACCGACCCGATGTAGGGCAGCGCGAGCAGGATGAACCCGACGCAGCAGGTCATCATGCCCGCGGCGATGATCGCGATCCCGACCGCGATCCAGAGCACGAGCACGAACAGGCCGTAGACGACGAAGCTGCCCGCGTTCGCGCGGAACAGCGGCATGAAGCGCTGCCACGCCGCGCTCGCCGTGAGGTCGTGCCGGTACATGATGGGGACCACGAAGTCGAAGAGGAAGAGCTGGACGTAGGCCGCGACGATCCCGAGCGGCGCCAGCATGGCGAGCAACCCGAGGATCGCGCCGAGCTGCGGCAGGTGGAAGCGGCCTCCCGAGTAGAGCGTGCCCACGTTGATGATGAACAGGACCACGATGAGACCGCCGACCAGGAGGCAGAGCAGCGAGAAGACCAGCCGCCACAGGAAGAGCGAGTTCCCGAGGCGCGCCAGGCGTCCCCACGGCTCGACGATGCCGCGGCGCTCGTGGGCCACGTTGTCGAGGAAGATGAACTTGCCGCGGCTGCTCAACCACATGAAGAGGATGCCGAACACGACGATCGTGACGATCACCGCTACGGCCACCGCCACCCAGATCGGCTCCGCCATGAAGTCCTCGAGCCGGCGGAGCAGGTGGCCCGCGCCCTCCCAGCCCCCGTCATGCCAGGTGTAGCGCCCGCCGCCGCCGCCGAACCCGCCCGAGAGGTACTCGGAGAGGAACGCGGCGAAGCCCAGGACCAGCCACATCTCGAGACGGAAGGGCCGGAACAGCATCCGCACCGCGCGGGCCCAGGCGCGCTGCAGGGGGAGCACGTAGGCGACGTTCACGGGCGACCTCCATCCACTTGTGTGGCGCGCTCGGCGACGGGACCCGACGGCCCATCGTCCTCCGGCAGCCATGACCCGGCGGCCAGCCTAGCGCAGACCGTCCGCCGGCCGCAGCCCGAACCGCAACCGGCCTGCGTGCCGGAGCGGGGCCGGGGCCGCAACCCGAACCGCGGCGGACCTGCGCGCCGAAGCCCGGCCGAGGCCGCAGCCGGCGACGCCCGCGGCAGCGCCGCATCGGCCCGGGGTTCCCGGTCCGCCCCGGATACTACGTGGGACGCATTGACCGGGTTTCCGCAGGCCCGGATACTCCGCCGGAATCCTGGCGCCGCCACCGGGGCGGCCCACCACATCGGAGTCCCCATGTCCTTCCAGCTTGGAACGCGGCGCGGCCGCTATGTCGAGGTCCCGGAGGCGATGAAGGGCGCGGCGCCCCCGCTCGCGCCGCAGGAGCTCGAGCACTTCGAGACCTTCGACCTGATCTACCGCACCCTGTGCGCGGTGCTCTACAACTACGTGCCCACTTCGGGCCACCCCGGCGGGTCCATCTCGTCCGGCCGCTTCGTGGCCGGCATCCTGTTCGACGCGCTGGACTACGACGTGAGCCGCCCGGAACGAGACGACGCCGACCTCATCTCGTACGCCGCCGGCCACAAGGCGCTCGGCCTCTACGCGATGTGGGCGCTCAGGAACGAGGTCATGCGCATCGGCGCGCCCGCCCTGCTGCCGCACGACGCGCGCCAGCAGCTCCGGCTCGAGGACCTGCTCGGCTTCCGCCGCAATCCCGCGAACCTGACGCCGCTGTTCCGGCGCTGGGAGGTGAAGGCGCTCGACGGGCATCCGACGCCGGCGACGCCGTTCGTGCGGCTCTCGACCGGGGCCTCGGGCGTGGGGCTCTCCGCCTCGCTCGGTCTCGCGCTGGGCGCGCGCGACTTCTACGGCGCGGACGCGCCGCGCGTGCACATCGTCGAGGGCGAGGGCGGCATGACGCCCGGCCGGGTCGCCGAGGCGCTGGCCGCGGCCGGCACCGGCTCGCTCGGCAACGCCGTGCTGCACGTGGACTGGAACCAGGCCTCGATCGACTCCAACCGCGTGTGCCGCGAAGGCGATCAGCCCGGCGACTACGTGCAGTGGACGCCGATGGAGCTGGCCTACCTCCACGACTGGAACGTCATCTATGTCCCGGACGGCCGGGACTTCCAGCAGGTGCTGGCCGCGCAGCGGCTGGCGGCCGCCATCGGCAACGTGCAGCCCACCGCGATCGTCTACCGCACGCTCAAGGGCTGGCAGTACGGCATCGAGGGCCGCGCCTCGCACGGGGCCGGCCACGCGCTGTGCTCGGACGGCTTCTACGCCGCGCTCGAGCCGCTGCTGGCCGGGCGCAAGGCCGAGCTGCCGAGCTGCCACGGGCTCAAGCAGCCGCGCTGCGCCGGGCCCGACGGCGCGACCGTGATGGAGTCGTGCTTCTGGGACGCGCTCCAGATCGTGCGCGGCGAGATCGAGCGGCGCGGGCCGATGGTGCAGGCGCTGGCCGCGCGGCTCACCGCGGCGCACGAGCGGCTCGAGCGGCGCGCGCGCAAGCCGAGGACCGAGGCGCCGCGCATCGAGACGGTCTACGAGATCGCCGCGCGCGACGCCGGCGAGATCCCCGAGACGCTCAGGCTCGCCCCGGGCACGGTCACCACGCTCAGGAACGAGCTGGGGCGCGTGCTCCAGCACTACAACCAGGCCAGCGGCGGCGCGCTGTTCGTCTCCGCCGCCGACCTGCTGGGCTCGACCAGCGTGAACAAGATCGCCGAGGGCTTCCCGCCCGGCTACTGGAACGCCGCCACCAACGCGCAGGCGCGCACGCTCTCGATCGGCGGCATCTGCGAGGACGCGATGGCCGGCTACTGCTCCGGCCTCGGCTCGTTCGGCCGCCACATCGGCGTGGCCTCGTCCTACGCCGCCTTCATCGCGCCGCTCGGGCACATCGCCGCGCGGCTCCACGCCATCGGCAACCAGGCTCGCCGCGCGGTGAGCGACGCCGCCTACCGGCCCATGATCCTGGTCGGCGCGCACGCCGGATTGAAGACCGGCGAGGACGGCCCGACCCACGCCGACCCCCAGGCGCTCCAGCTCCTGCAGGAGAACTTCCCACCCGGCACCGCGATCACCCTCACCCCGTGGGACCCGCTCGAGATGTGGCCGCTCATCTCGGCCGCGCTGGCGCGGCGCCCCGCCCTGATCGCGCCCTTCGTCACGCGTCCCAACGAGACCGTGCCCGACCGCGCCAGGCTCGGGCTCGCGCCGGTGACCGCGGCGCGCACCGGCGTCTACCGGCTGCGCGCCCCGCGCGGCACGCCCGACTGCGTGCTGGTCCTGCAGGAGAGCGCGGTGACCCTCGCGTTCACGAGCGGCGTGCTGCAGCGGCTCGACCAGGAGGGCGTGGACCTGGACGTCTACTATGTCGCCAGCGCCGAGCTGTTCGACGCGCTCTCACTGCCCGAGCGCGAGCGGATCTTCCCCGAGGCGCGCGCGCAGGAGGCGATGGGCATCACCGGCTTCACCCTCGCCACCATGTACCGCTGGGTGCGGTCCGACCGCGGGCGGTCCGCGACGCTCCATCCGTATCTCAGGGGCCACTTCCCCGGCAGCGGCCAGGGCGCCGCGGTGCTGGCCGAAGCCGGGCTCGACGCCGAGGGGCAGTACAAGGCGATCCGCAAGTACCTGGATGTGATGGCGCGGAGCAGGTAGGCGGCAACGAGAGCCGGGATTGCCGGCCGGACGCCGGCGCTGCTCGGGCAATGAATCCGTGCGCGTGCGGCTGGCTCGGGCACCCACGCAGAGGCTGTCGCTGCACGCCGACCGAGATCGCGCAGCACCATGCGAGAGTCAGCGGGCCGGTATTGGATAGGATTGATATACAGATCAAGGTGCCGGCGCTGACAGCGCACGAGCTGCAGGCGGCGTCGGCGGGCAAGTCGAGTACAACGGTGCGGGCGCGGGTGCTGGCGGCGCGGGAACGTCAGGGCACGCGCGGGTGCCTGAACGCGGCGCTGCCACCGGCGCAACTGCGGGAGTGCTGCGCGCTCGATGCCGCGGGGCGGCGGCTGGTCACCGACGCCGTGGACCTCGACGGCATGTCCGCGCGGGCCGTCCACCGCGCCCTACGCGTGGCCCGCACGATCGCGGATCTCGCCGGCGAGGAGCAGATCGCCACGATGCGGCTCGCCGAGGCGCTGCAGTATCGAGCCTACGAAGCGCGGAGGTTCGCTATGTCGTAGCAGGAAGATCGAACCTGGCCGGCGAGCGCCGCCCGCGCCTTATCTCACGACCACCATCTTGCGCGTGGCAGTTACACCTTCGATGTCGAGCCGGGCGAGGTAGCAGCCCACTGGCCAGCCGCTGGTCGGTAGCGGTACGACGTGCTCTCCGCCGGACATCGGCGAGCGATCGAGCAGCGTGGCGACGCGTCGGCCCTGCACGTCGTACACGGCGAGCGTCACCGCGGCGGCGCCAGCGAGCGCGAAGCGCAGCGTCGCACTGGAAGACACGGGATTGGGGCTCACCCACAGCACTCCCGACGGCAACCGCGGCCCGTTAGTGGGAATCGCGCTGAGCGCGGCGATGCTTCCCACCGGCACGCCGTTCATGCGCTCGTACGCCCCGGCCGCATACACCGTGTGGGGGCCCAGCGCCAGCGCCCAGATGAAGCCGTCCGGATTCGGGTCCCAGTTGTCCTTGAGTTCCCCGGTGGTGGCATCCAGCGCCGCCAGGTAGTTCCGCGTCACCCCGTTCACGCTGCCGAAGTCCCCCCCGATGTAGAGCGTGTTGCCCTGCAACTGAAGGGCTCGGACATCGGAATAGCCGCCTCCGATGCCCGGCCCCAGCACCGGGTTCCAGTCGGTGGCCAGCCCGGTGCGGGCATCGACACCGACTAGGTCTCGCTTCGATCGTCCGCCCAACGAAGAGAACATCCCACCGACGAAGATGGTGTCTTCCTTCACCGCGATGGCATCGACAACGCCGCTGCCGTAGGCGTCCCAGTCGCGGGTCTCCCCGGTGGCGGGATCGATCGCCGCCAGGGTCTTGCGCGGCAGGCCCCTCATGTGAGCGAACCACCCTCCGGCGTAGACGATGTTACCCGCGGCCGTGATGGCCTCGACGAAGTCGTCAGGGTCGGGGTCCCACGGGGTCGCCGCCCCGGTCGCCGAGTCGACCGCCGCCAGGTAGCGCCGGGGCTGGCCGCCGATGCCCGTGAACTGTCCGCCCGCGTAGATTGTGTTCCCACTCGCCTCCAGCGCCACGACGCCGCCATTGGGAGCCGGGTTCCAAGGTGTCAGGGTTCCATCCCGCACGTCGAACGCGGCCAGGTTCGCGCGCGGCTGGCCGCCCACACGCGAGAACGACCCGCCCACGTAGACCGTGTTGCCGCTGGCGGCGAGGCTCAGAACGTAAGCCTCGTCGGGATTGGGGTCCCACAAAGTCGCCCGCCCGGTGGTGAGGTCGAGCGCCGCCAGCCCGTGCCGCCACACCCACTCCGGCCCGATGCTGGTGTAGCCTCCTCCCACGTAAATCGCCTCGTCGCTCATCCCCAAAGCGAGCACCCCGCCGTTGGGCCGCGGATCCCATGCCGTGGCCAGCCCCGTTCTGGTGTCGACCGCTCCGACGCTGCCATCCCCGCTGATGACCCGGCCGCCGAGGCTCCGAAACAGCCCGCAGGCGTAGAGCGTCGTTCCGCGTATGTGCAGGTCGTCGATCTGGGCGGGTTGGACCGACGATAGAGGGATGACCTGAGGCGCCCACGCCGTCACGGAGCGAGTTTGAAGGTCGATGGCCGCGAGCCCATTTCGCTGCTGGCCGCCGATCTCGGTGAAGCGGCCTCCTACGTAGAGTGTGTCACCCGAGATCTCAAGCTCCGCCACTCCGGGCGGGAAGAGCCAATTCGGGGGCCTCTGATCGACATTCATGCCCCACGTGCTCGCGCTGTCCGAGTCCAGGCTCAGCTCGGCCAGGAACCGGCCGAATCGCCCGCCGATGTTGTAGAAGGCTCCGCTGACGTAGAGCGTGCGGCCGTGAAGCGCGAACGCACTCACCACGTCGTCCGCTCCCGGATTCCAGGAGGTCGCATGGCCGGTCATCGCGTCCAGCGCCGCAATGCACGACCGCGATTCACCACCAATGGTGCCGAAACTGCCACCCACGTAGATCGTGTCGCTCGGAGCGAAGATCTCGAACACGTAGCCGTTGGCCTCCGGCGCCCAGTCCGTCAGCCCCCCCGTCAGGACATCAAATGCGGCCAGGTGCGCCCGCGCTTTGCCGGCGATCTTGTTGAAGCGCCCGCCCACATACAGAACATTGCCGCGCAGTGCGAGTGCGAAGACGGTGCCATCCGGATCCGGAGCCCAGGCGTCCACGCTGCCATCCGCCTGGATGTGGGCAAGATTCCAGCGCGGCAATCCCCCCACCCCGGCGAACCCTCCGCCAACAAACCAGCCTCCCGCGCCATCGGGGATTGCCGCTGCCACCCCGCCCGCCACACGCGAATAGGGGGCCCGAACCGCTCCACTGATCAGATCCACCGGCACGCCGGCTCCGGTCGAGGGTCCTACCGTACGGAAGTTGCCCCCGATGTAGAGCGTGTTTTCCAAACGCACGA
This sequence comes from Candidatus Eiseniibacteriota bacterium, assembly GCA_016223045.1. Lineage (GTDB taxonomy): Bacteria > Eisenbacteria > RBG-16-71-46 > RBG-16-71-46 > RBG-16-71-46 > JACRPT01. The sequence continues at coordinate 6,202 of JACRPT010000080.1, read as the reverse complement.
CCGCGAGGACGGTGGTGCCCGGACCGGTGACCCAGAGCGTTGTATCGGGAATCTGCGCCGGGGCGACTCTAGCCAGGAGGATGAGAACAGCAGTCGAGCACGACATGACCGCGACGGTCCACCAACGATTATTGGTCGTCACACCAATCTGTCTCTCGTTGACGTGGCCGCACATCGTGCTCTCGATCACTACCGGATGAACGCCGCTCGAACGACACGGCGGCCGAAATCCCCGGACAGCCTGGCGAAGTACATCCCGGTGCGCGCCGCGTTGCCAGCCTGGTCCTTCCCGTCCCACTGTACGCGCACCGTGCCGGCCGGAACCTGGTCGTCGATCAACGACCGCACGCGACGTCCCGCCACGTCGTAGATTCCCAACCGCACGCGTTCCCGGGTCGGCATGTTGATCTCGAACGCCAGCCGCCCCGCGCCGGGAAGCGCCTCGATCACCCGCAGCGCCACGCGGGATTCCGGTGAAGGGCTCTCGCCTCCGACCGCTGTGACCGACGGCTGGAGCAGGGTGAAGTTCGTGCCGTTCCAGAGCATCCGACTCACCAGGATCCCGGCCCCGTCGAAGGTCGACAGGAAGTCGACCCGGCCGACGCGCAGGTGCTCGGTCGCATACGTTCCCCACGCCGTCGAATCGCCGGCCAAGTAGCTGAACAGGTTCGTGGCCGGGGTCGACCAGACTCGATCCTCCTCGGGACCCAATGTGGTGTCCGCCAGCACGGGCCCCAACTTCTTGGCCGAGAAGCGGATCGTCTGGTCGTCCGGGCTATTGATGCCATGCGTGAACAGCAGTCGCCAGGTGGCCTGGGCCGAGGTCTTCGTCGCCGGATACGCCGAGTCCGGGAACGCGGTCACCGACTCAACAGTGTGTCCGTTCCCGCTGTAGTCGTATTCGGTGCTCCGATAGAAGCCGAGGTCCCGCCACACGTCGAGCGTGCCCGGCTCGTTGCGCGCCACCCCGACCGCGTAGTCGGCGTCCTCCTTCTCACCCACCATGAACAGGAGGAATCGTCCCACGCTGTCCGGATCGGCCATGATGAACGGGTCGCGAAACTGGTGGCGATGAGAACCTGTCGAGTCCTTTCGTGCCCAGCCCGTGTGATTGACGGTGTAGGTCGGCGAACTCCGTCGAGTCCAGACGGTGGCGTGTCCGATGTCGATCGCGGCCGTCGTCGCATAGCCGATCCGCTGGTTGCCGTAGATCACCGTTGGGGGATTGGCCTGGTCGTCGACGCCCGTGTAGAACATGTGGTAGTTGGGGCCGACCTGAACGATGGAAGGCGCCCACACGTGCGCACGGTCCCACGCGTTCGCGGAGACCGAGAACACCGTGGCCGACGTGTCCGATTCCCAGTTCCTGAGATCGCTCGACCAAGCGTGGCCGAATGAACGGGTGGTGGAGCTTGGCGGCACGTTCTTGTGGTTGCGGATGTAGAAGAGGTGAAACAGGCCACGCGGCGGATTGGGGGCGATCGCGTAGAAGAACGCGAAGTCCTTCGGATACACGTTCGGGTCGGGGTCGAAGTAGTAGCAGTGGTTCTGGCGGCAGGAGTCGGCGAGCGCCTCGAAATCAGGATCGATCCCCGCCCGCAGCAGATCCGGCGGGAGCGGCGCCACCGCGATGGCCCCGTCCTCGCTGGTCAGCCGCAGCACCGAGGCGGGCATGGAGGGATACACCTCGGCCACCGCGGTCAGCGTGGAGTCGTTCTGCTCCGTGATCTGGGACGGCAGTGACCAGACCGAGTCGGGGGCGTGCACCATCACGCCGACGACCCGGCCCAGGCCCGTGCCGACGGCGCGGACCACGAACTGGGTCGAGGGGTGCGAGCTGGAGGCGTAGAGCACCACCGGCGGATAGGGGTCACTCACCCCGCCGTTGAACGTCACCTCGTTCGACTCGAACACCGCGGTCGAGTCGGCCGGGTCGAGCGCGACTACTTTGCACTTGCCCCCATCTACGCCGGACACCTGGGCCGTGTCCCCCTCGCAGATCTCCAGCGAATCCAACGCCACGACCTCCACCTCGGTGCTATCGCCCACCCAAAGAAGCCGCCACTCCGGCGGCAACGTCACCTCTGCCGAGTCGTCGCGGAGCACAAGTATCGCACGTGTCGCCTCAGTGAAGGTCAGGGTATCGGCGCCCGAGCTCCAGTCGAGTCGAATCGCGTGCGAGACCCCGGGGGTGAACAGGAGCACGAGGGCGACAAGCCAGCGAACGCGGCGCATCTGCAGCCTCCTCTCGAGACTGGCACGAAGTCCCTTCGCGCCTGCGAGCGGCAAGCGCCTGCGGCGGCTCTGGCGAGAGGTGCGACCACGGTGCGGCCGAGAGCGTGCCCTTGCGTGGACCGTGCGGGTGTCGGCAGGGACCGCACCCGCTTCCGGCGCAAGTAGATGCCCAGGGGGGGGGCAGGAAGCAAGAGGATTCTCGGGATGGCGCAGCCCTCACTACGCTGGCCTCCACTCAGCCCACCCCCGCGCCCCCTTCGTTCGCGGCAGGCCCAAAGCATCCCGAAGGCGCTCCGCCGTCCTGCGACTCGGCCGATGCCGCTGGGTCTCGACATTGCGGATGGTCCTCGAATCGAGGCCGGCCCGGTTGGCCACCTGCTCCTGGGTCAGCCCCAGTCGGAGCCGGGCGGCCCGGATCCACCCCGGCAGGCCGTCACGTTCCGGAACGAGCCCGGCTCCGAGGACCGCCTCGATGGCTGGCCAGCGCCGAGCCAGGGGCTCGCTCTCGTCCCGCTCCAAGGCCGCGACCGTCTCCGGGTAGCAGCCCAGCCGCTCGGCAAGGGTTCGTTGCGTAAGCCCCAGGTCCATCCGCGACCGGCGGATCCGCTGACCGAGCGTCCGGGGCTCGCGCGGATAACCGCTTGGGAATACTCGCGGCTTTGGTCCTCTCAGCCGCAGGCTGGTAAGTGGCAACGCAACGGTGTCGCTGTGGATGGCTCGGGCATCCGCGACGCGGCTGCCGCTGCACGCCGACTGATATAGCACAACATCACGCCAGAGTGAGTGGACCGGTGTTGGATAGGATTGATATTCAGATCGAGGTGCCGGCGCTCACCTCACGCGAACTGCAGGCGGCCTTCCCGGGCGAGTCGAGCGCAGTCGTGCGGGCGCGTGTGCTCGCCGCGCGGGCCCGCCAGCGCGAGCGCGGTTGCCTCAATGCGCTGCTGCCGCCGTCGCGGCTCGAGGAGTGCTGCGCGCTGGATCAGGCCGGGCGGCGGCTCGTCGCTGATGCGGTGGACCGGGGCGGCCTGAGCGCCCGTGCGGTGCATCGCGCCATGCGCGTGGCGCGCACCATCGCCGACCTCGCGGGCGAAGAGCACATCACGGTGTGCGCGTTGGCCGAGGCGCTGCAGTATCGCGCGCATGAAGGCAGGAGGATCGGGCCGGGGTGAGCGAGCAGTGCCCTGCGGCAATCCCCCGACTACTTCAGGACGATGAGCTTCCGCGTCACCGCGGAGTTCGGTCCCTCCAGCCTGCAGAAGTAGGTGCCTGCTGGCCACTCCGCAGTGCGGACGTGGATCTCCCGTGGTCCCGCAACGACGTCGTTGCTGTCGAAGATCGAGGCGATCTGACGGCCCTGGAGGTCATAGAAGACGAGCTTCACCTGCCCGGGAAGGGACGTCACGAACCTGATCACAGCGTTCATCCGAGCGGGGTTCGGCTCGATCGAAGCGCTGATCAGAGGCTTCGGGACGGGCCACACGTCCTCGATGTCCGCCCTCGGCATCGGAATCGCAGCGACGTTGATCTGTGGCAGGTACCCCACGCTCCCGAAGTTCCCGCCAGCATAGAGCGTTCCCGAGTCCGCGAAGAGCGCCCAGATGACCGCGTCCGGAATCGGATCCCACTCCGCCACCGCGGCCGAGGTCGCGTCCAGCGCAACCAGCCCGCGGCGGCTCTGCCCGGAAACGGAGCGAAAGAAGCCACCGGCATAGACCTTGTCGCCACTGACACAGACCGCTTCCACTTCGCCATCCGCGTCGGGATTCCATGCCGTCGCAGCCCCGGTCGACGCGTCGACCGCCGCGAGGTTATTCCGCAGTTGCCCGGCGACGCCGATGAACAACCCACCGATGTACACCGTGCCTCTCGCCACCGCGAGGCTATTGACCCAGCCCCAGGAATGAACGGCCGCATCCCAGCTGGTGGCGGAGCCCGTCGCCGGATCGAGCGCCGCGATCCGGCTGCGAACCTGGCCGCCGATCCGCCCGAAGAGCCCACCCGCGTAGATCGCATCCGGTCCCACCACCAGTGTCGTGACCGCATCGTCGGCGTTCGGATCCCACGCCGTCGGCGTGCCATCCGACAGCCGGATCGCCGCGATGCGGCGTCGCAGCTGTCCGCCCATGGAGCCGAACAGGCCGCCGACGTAGAGCAGGGAGTCGGAAGAAGCAAGGCACCAAACTGGCCCGCCCGGACGGGGTATCCATGGCACCGGGTTCGCGGTCTCCACATCAAAGGCCGCCAAATAGCTGCGGCCGAGTCCACCCACCTCCGAGAAGTCGCCGCCGACATAGAGCGTGGAACCGCGTACGGTGAGCGCATGAACCTGGTAGCCCGCGAGGTGGGCGTCCCAGCTCTTGAGCTCGCCGGTGGTCGCATCCAAGGCGGCGAGGCACGGCCGCCTCTGCCAGGTGCCGAGGAACGTGAAGTAGCCGCCGGCGTAGATCGACTCGTCGTCGGCCGCCAGCGCCCACACTTCACTGTTCGGTCGTGGATTCCACGATGTCGCCAGACCGGTCCTTGCGTCCACCTCCGCCAGGCAGTTTCGCTCGGCGCCGCCCGCGCTCTTGAAATTGCCGCCAATGTACACGGATGATCCGACCACGAGGAGGGTGTTGAGATACGTGTACGGCGATCCGCCCGCTGGATCTGGAGCCCACGGCAGGAGCGCTCCGGTCAACGCATCAATGGCGGCTAACCCGTGACGGACCTGCCCGCCGATCTTCTCGAAACACCCTGCCGCGTAGAGCACACCCCCTCTCAACGCCAGCGCACTGACGATCGGCGGCTGGTACCAAGGGAAGTTGGGCCTGGCCGGATGGAGATCCCACGACGCGAGCGCGCCGGAGCGGGCATCAACTGCGGCCAGACCGTTGCGGAGCTGGCCGCCGACCGACCATACGTGGCCACCGATGTACACGTACCGCTCGTCCGCGGCGATGGCGTGCACAATCCCGCCGACCGTCGGATTCCAAGGAGTTGGCCGCGCCGTTCTAAGGTCCAGCGCGGCCAGGTTGCTTCGCTGCTCAGCGCCGAGGTGCGTGAAGCGGCCGCCGATGTAGACGGTGTGCCCGTGGATCGCAATGGAACGAACGAACAGGCCGTAGTTCCCGGGATCGGCCGTGTCGGCCTGGGGATCCCAGTCGGTAGCGCGCCCGGTCCGGCCATCGACCGCGGCGATGAGGTTGCGTCGCCGGTTGCCGATCGTACCGAATCCTCCGCCGACGTAGACGACGCCTCCCTTGACCGCCAGAGCCCAGACGACGCCATTGGGATTCGGCGCCCACGATGCCACCGTACCGTCGGCGAGGACGTGAGCGAGGTTGTGCCGGGCCTCGCCACCCACGGCGCTGAACTCCCCTCCGATGTACCAGCCGCCCGCTCCGTCGGAGGAGGCCGCATAGACAGTGCCGATCACCTTCGCGTACCTTCGCGGAACGGCGCCGCTGCGGATGTTCAGCGGTACACCGGAGCCCATGCACGGTCCGACGTGATTGAATGCTCCACCGACGAAGATGGTGTTGCCCGACCGGACGACAGCGGTGACCGTGCCATCCGTGCCCCACAGCTCGGCGGCAGCCGACGTTCTCGCCCCGACGACTTGCCCGGCCACCACGAGTCCGGCCACGGCGCAGGCGAGCAGCACCTGGCGGAGAAGCCAGGGCATTCCGGAGAAGCAGCGCGGGGTTCTCATGCTGCACCGTCGGTCCAAGTCAGCCTCACGGGAAACGCGTCACCAAGCGTAGCACCCGTAACAGATCGAAGCCATGCCACCGCGCCTGCGTTCGGGCGCCACGAACGGGCGCGGCAGCGTTGGGCCTGATCTAAATCATTTCGCGTGATTCGGAGAAGTCGATATCAAGCTGCATGAGCATACTCCTGGGACTGCGTGAAGCGGGCCTCCAGCCAGCGCAGCGCGGCGGCCAGCAGCTCGTCGATCGTGCGGCAGCGGTGGTTGCGGGTG
>JACRPT010000066.1 GCA_016223045.1 Candidatus Eiseniibacteriota bacterium | reverse complement strand
CTGGAGCTCGCGGGCGAGCTGCTCGGCGCCCGCCGCGGTGTGGGCGCTCACCTCGAGCACGGGGCCGCCGGACGTGGCCGCGGTCACCGCGCTCTCCCCCGCGCGCGGGGCGCGCGGCCACTCGGCCGGGCCGGGCGCAGCCCCGCGCCAGGCGGCGCGCGCCACGTAGCGCGGCAACCGGTCGGGCGCGAAGCGCTCGGCGAGCAGGCCGGTGAGGGCGGCGCCCGGCAGCGCGCCCAGCAGCAGCGTGACGAGGAGGACGTGGCGCGCCGACGGCGGCCGGTCGAGACGCGAGCCGCGGCTCCCGCGGAGTGCCGGCGGGCGTGCCGCGTCGCGATGTCGGGCGTCGTCCCTGGCGCGCATGGAAGGGGTCGGAGGTGGACGGAAGAACGCAGACCCTCCTTGGACCTGCGTTGCGCACGCAAGGTATCCGCGCGCCGCGTGTGGGTCAAGCTCGCGATGCCTGGTTCGTGATGCGTGGCGCGCGGGTCGGGCGCGGGGTGAGTGGACGCCCGTGCGCCGTGGGCGGGCGCACGCGGGTCGAGCGCGGGATGCGAGGACGCGCGTGCGCGATGCCTGCGGGTCGAGCGGGGGATGCGCGGGCGGCGGGATGCCGGCGGAGCCGATGCGGGCGGTGAAGGATGCGCGGGATGCGTGGGCGGCGGGATGCCGGCGGAGCCGATGCGAGCGGTGAGGGATGCGCGCGGGGCTGCAGCGGTCGGCGCCGGAGCGCCGTCGCTCAGGCGGCCGGGCGCTCGCCCGCGGCCGTGCCCGAAGCCGCCGCGCGGCCGCTGTCGGCGCCGCGCGCGTGCTCCCCCGCGTAGTCCGCGGTGGGCAGGGTGAAGAAGAACGTGCTGCCCTCGCCCGGCGTGGTCTCCACGCCGATGGTGCCGCCGTGCTGCTCGACGATGCCCTTGCAGATCACCAGCCCGAGCCCGGTGCCGCCCACCTTGCGCGTGGAGCCGGAGTCGATCTGCGAGAACTTGCGGAACAGCTTCGGCACGTCCTCCGCGGCGATGCCCTCGCCGTAGTCGCGCACCCACACCCGCACGGTTTCCCGCTCGCACCGCACCCCCAGCTCGATACGGCCCTCGGGCGGCGAGAACTTGATGGCGTTCGAGAGCAGGTTCGTGAGCACCTGCGCGACGCGGTTGGCGTCCAGCAGCAGGTCCGGCATGTCCTCCGCGAGGTCCACGTCGAGCTGGATCCGGCGCTCCTCGATGAGCGTGCGCAGGTTCTGCGCGGCCTGCCGGACCACCGGCTCGAGGCGCTGGCGCTCGAGGACCATCGGGAGCGAGGCCGACTCCAGCTTCGAGAAGTCCAGGATGTCGTTGATGAGCAGCAGCAGCCGCTCGGCGTTCGCCTGGGCGATGCTCAGGAGCTTGTGCTGCTGGTCGGTGTTCGCGAAGTAGCGGTGGTCGGACAGCAGCTCGACGGCGCCCTTGACCGAGGTGAGCGGCGTGCGGATCTCGTGCGAGACCACCGCGACGAACTCCGACTTGAGCCGGTCGAGGCTCTTGGTGTGCTCGAACAGCTGCGAGTTCTGCACCGCGATCGTCGCCTGCGAGGCGAACAGCTCCAGCAGGCTCTCGTCCTCTCCGGTGAAGCCGCCCGGCTTGTCGAGCAGCACCAGCATGCCGATCGAGAGCCCCTCGGTGGCGAGCGGCAGCGCCAGCATCTGGCGGAAGCTCAGACCGCCCAGCGCCGGCAGCTCGAAGCCGGGCTCGCCGTCCGCGGCATTGCGGCGCACCGGGCGCTGCTCGAACACGGGAAAGCCCAGCGTGCGCTCGGCGGCGAAGAAGTGCGTGCACGGCTCCTCGGAGGGCGGCAGCTCGAGGCCGTGGACCGCGGCGACGCGGCATTCCTCGGTCTCGTGGTTCCGCAGGTACACGACCGCGGCCCGCGCCCCGGCCAGCTCCGCGGCCTTGGCCGCGATGATCTGGAGCCGGGGGGCCAGCTCCAGGTTCGCGCTGATCTCCTTGCCCATCTCGTAGAGGGTTCTCATCTGCCAGGTCGCCAGCCGCACCTTCTCCTTCAGCTCCTGCTCATGGTTCTGGAGGATCCCGTTCTTCTGGCGCAGCTCCTCGACCAGCTGGCGGTTGATGGCGCGCAGCCGGCGGTTCGCGAGCGCCCGCTCGAGGCTCTTCTGGACGTCGTCCAGCTCGAACGGTTTGGTGATGTAGTCGTAGGCGCCCTGGCGCAGCGCATCGATCGCGGAGGTCGTGGAGGCGTGCCCGGTCACCACGATGACCACGGTCTCCTCGTCCACGCTCTTGGCGAAGCGCATGACGTCGAGCCCGGACCGACCGGGCAGGTTGAGGTCGGTGAGGACCACCTCGGGCCGCAGTTCCGGGATGAGGCGCTGGGCTGCCTCGGCGCTCGCGGCCATGGACACGTCGTAGCCCAGCGACGCGAGGAACTCCTGGAGCACGTCCACGACCGTCTGCTCGTCGTCCACCACCAGCACCCGCGCCGGCGCCTCGGCCAGCCCCGGGGCGCCCGTCGGCGCCGGCTCGAGGGCGCCGGGTCCGGCCTCGTCCGGGATCTCGGGCGTGCCCTGTCGAAGCGGGTCCATGAACGATCGGGCCTCCGTGCCTACTGGGTGAGCGCGGTGGGCGCGGCCGCCACGCGGCGGCGTCCGGCCTTGCGTGCGAGCGCGAGCGCGCGCTCGACCTTCTCCATGAGCTCGACGGCTTCGAGTCCCTCGCGCGGGCTGGCCGCCAGTCCGGCGGTGGCGCTCAGGTTGCCGACGCGCGCGAAACGATGGTCCTCGACCGCGCGGCGCACCCGCTCGGCGCAGCGCAGCGCGGGCACGGTATCGGTCTCGGGCAGGGCCACGGCGAAGCGCGCCCCCGCCAGCCGCGCGAGCACGTCGCCGTCGCGCAGCGCCAGCTTGAGCACCAGCGCCGCCTCGGCCAGCACCGCGTCCGCGATCTCGCGCCCGTGGCGCGCGCGCAGCGCGTCGAAGTGGTCGATCTCGAGCAGCGCGACCGCCAGTGCCGGGCCGTGCGCGCGCACGCGCGCCAGCTCCTCGGCCAGGCGCTCCTGGAAGGCCTTCGCGTCGGGCAGCCCGGTCACCCGGTCGCGCCCGGGGCGGCGGCGCAGGCGTTCGAGCTCGAGCCGCGCGCCGAGCGCCGCGCCGAGCGCGCCGGAGGCCGCGCGCACCAGCCCGAACTGAGCGGGGCGCCAGCGCTGACCGGCGCGCGCGCGCAGGTCGAGGATGCCGAGCCGCTCCGCGCCGCACAGCAGCGGCACGGTCATGCAGTCCCTGAGGTCGCCGGGCGCGCTCCGCCACTCGCCGCACGCGTGCCACGGCTCGATCTCCCCGTCCGGACCGCGGGCGTGCAGCGCCACGCCGTCGCAGTCGAACGCCTGGCGCAGCCCGGCGAGCGCGCGATCCAGCGCGCGCGGGTCGGCGGGGGCCGAGAGCAGCGCCTCGCAGGCCTGCCACAGCGCACGCGAAGCGCGGCGGCGCTCGGCCCCGGCCCCGTGGGGGTCGGTGCCGCGCACCACCGCCACCGGCGGCGGCGCCAGCGCGTTCGTCTCAGGCCGCACGGGCTGCGGGCCCCGGTCCGCCGTCGCGGGCACCGCCCGCGATCACGGCCTTGAGCTCGTGGAGCCGGGACGCGGCTTCCTTGATCCGACCGGACTCACGGAGCACGACCTCCAATCGTTCCTTGATCCCCGGCTGCTGGCCCGCCGAACCCATGAGCATGAGCTGCGCGTTGCCGCGCACGCCCACCAGCGCGTTGTTGATGTCGTGATGCACGCCCAGGACGCGCGCGAGGCTCGCCGCCCAGGCCTGCTGCTCCTCCCACCAGACCTCGACCAGCCCGCGCAGCTCCCGCGCGGCCTGCGCCTGCCCGCCCTGTTCGAGGCGGTCGGCCTGTCCGAGCAGCCGGAGTCGCAGCGCCTCCCACGGCGGCGTGGCGATCGCGGGGTTCGTCGGACGCTCGCTCACGCGGCCAGCTCCTCTCCGCCCAGCGCGCGGTGGAGCCGCAGCCGCAGGCGGACCATCGCCCGCGTGTGCACCTGCGAGACGCGCGACTCGGAGATGCCGAGCGCGCGCCCGATCTCCTTGAGCGTCAGGTGCTCGTAGTAGTAGAGCGCCACCACCAGCCGCTCCTGCTCGGGCAGCAGGTTGAGCGTGCGCAGCAGGACCAGCCGGGTCTGCTCCTCCTCGAGGCGCGCCTCCTGGTCCACCGCGCGCGGATCGGGCAGATGGTCGCCCAGCGTCGAGGACTCCTGGTCCTCGCTCGAGCGGCTCTCGTCCAGCGATACCAGCACGGCGCCGCGCACGTGGTCGAGCAGGCGGTAGAAGTCCCCGCGCGACATCCTGAGCTCGCGCGCCACCTCCTCCTCGGACGCCGCGCGCCCCAGCTTCTGGTCGAGCCGCCGGGTGACGCCGTCGAGCGTTCGCGCCTTGCGCCGCATCGAGCGCGACACCCAGTCGAGCGCACGCAACTGGTCGAGCACCGCGCCCTTGATGCGCCACACCGCGTAGGTCTCGAACTTGACGCCCTTGCCGGTGTCGAACTTGGCGTGCGCATCGAGCAGCCCCAGCACTCCCGCCGAATAGAGGTCCTCGTGGTCCACGTTGCGCGGGAGGTTCGCCGCCACGCGCTCCACCACGTGCCGGACCAGCGGTGCGAAGCGCGCGAGCAGGTCCTCCTTGGAATAGGTCACCGGAGCGGGCGGCGGCACCAGGCGCGGCGCGCCGCGGCCCGGCGCGGGCGTGCGCGCGGGCGCGGGCTTCGCGGCGGGGCGCCGGCCGGTGACGCGCAGGGCCGGCGTGGATCGGGCGAGCGTGGCGGCGGCGGGACGTGGCATGGGAGTCACCTCCTCAGGCTTCCAGGCGTTGCCGGCCGCCGCGCAGGCCGGCGAGCGGGTAGGCGGGGTCGGAGTGCTCGTCGAACGACGGGTCCGGTGCGGGAGGCAACAGGCGCGCGGCCAGCGCGCGGTAGGCCGCCGCGGCCGGCGACTGGGGGAACGCGGTCACCACGGGCTCCTGGCGGCGCACCGCGCGCGGCACCGCGGCGTCCTCGGGCACGTGGCCCCAGGCCTCGATCTCGAGCCGCAGGAAGCGGCGCGCGACCAGCCGGATGCGGTGCGCCGTCTCCTCGGCCTCCTCGGGACTGGCCGCCTGGCTCACCAGCAGGTGCGGGGCCTTCCTGAGACCCTGACCCTGGAGCAGCTTGATGAGCCCGTAGGCGTCGGAGAACGCGGGCATCTCGGGCGTGGTCATCACCAGCACGTCGTCGGCGGCGAGGCAGAACGAGGTGACCTGGCGCGACACGCCGGAGGCGGTGTCCATCAGCACGATGTCGGCCTCGCCGTCGAGCGCGCCGAGCCCGCGCAGCAGGCACTCGCGCCGGTAGTCGTCGAGGTCGGCCAGCTCGGGCACGCCGGAGGCCGCCGGGATGAGCTTCACGCCGCGCGGACCCGTCACCACGATCTCCTCGAGCGTCTTCTCGCCCGAGAGCACGTGCTGCAGGTCGTAGCGCGGATGCAGGCCGAGCAGCAGGTCGAGGCTGGCCTGCGAGAGGTCGCCGTCCAGCAGCAGCACGCGCGCGCCGGCCTCGCCCAGGGCGACCGCGAGGTTCGCGCACAGGTTGCTCTTCCCCACGCCCCCCTTGCCGCTCGCCACCACGACGGTGCGCCCGCGCGGGCGCGTCCAGTGCGCCGGATGGTCGCCGGCGGCGGCGCTGCCCGCGCGGGCGCGTCCCGGCATCACGCGCAGCGGCGGGGTGCCCTCCCCCGCGGCGCGGCTGCGGCGGGCGCCGCCGTCGGGCGCGGACTCCCCCCGCGTGCGTCCCGCGGGGCGGCGCGGCTCGGGCGGCGTGCGCGCAGGCATCAGCGGCTCCCGCGGGCGCAGCGGCGCACGGTCGCGGCACCGGCGGGCAGAGCGAACAGCGCGGCGAGGAATTCCCAGTAGCGGATCTGCTCGCGGCAGCGTGCCAGCGGCTCGGCGAGACCGAGGCGCGCGAGGCGCCGCTCCTCGGCGCGCAGCGAGGCCAGCGCGGCGTGCGCGCCGTCGAGGCGCGCGCCGGGCGTGGCGGGCAGCGGACGGGCGGGGTCGGAGCCGGGGGTGAGCGGGGCGTGGCGCATCACGAAGCCCTCCGGAGACGCGCGGCCGGCGCGGCGGGACGGGAACCGGCGGCGCGGGACCCGCCTGCGGCGGGTGCCCGCCGGCCGGCCAGCGCATCGCGCAGGTCGGACAGCAGCCGGGCGTAGAGACGATGGACGCGCCGCACCGGTACGCCGAGCACGTCGGCGGCCTCGGCGAGGGTCAACCGCTCGAACAGGACCAGCGCGAGCAGCAGGCGCTCGCGCACCGCGCAGCGGGCCAGCGCACGTGCCAGGCACCGGCGCGGGTCGGTCGCGGGGCGGGCGCCCGGTCCGCGGCGCTTCATGCCGCCCGCCGGCGCGGCTTCGCGCGCGTCGGGACTTCCGCGAGCGCGCGCCGCACGGAGTCGCGGAGCTGGTCGATGCGGAACGGCTTGGAGAAGCACTCGAAGACGCCGGCGCGCTGCAGCTCGCGCTGGGTCTCGGGGCAGCCGTAGGCGGTCACGATGATCACGGGCTGGGCGTGGCGGCCACGCGCGAGCTTCCTCGCGAGATCGAGGCCGCTCATGCCGGGCAGGCGCAGGTCCGAGATCACCAGGTCGCTCCGGCCGCGCTGCAGCCAGCGCCAGGCCTCCTCGGCGGTCGCGAAGGTGTCGATCGTGAAGCCGTCGTCCGAGAGGCCCTCGGCCAGGGCCCAGGAGGTGCTGGGTTCGTCTTCGACAATCAGGATGTGGGGCATGGACCGGGCTCTCCGTGGTGGTTCGGAGCCCGTGGGTTGCAGCCTGCGTGCCAGCGGGGAGCCGGGCGCGCAGGCGTTCCGCGCGGGCCCGGAGCGGGCCCGGGGGACGGGCCGCGGCCTCGCGGCCACTTCGTTTCAGGGTGGCGGCTTAGCCCGTTCCGGGGAACCTCGGGAACGGACTCGGGCCGGGCCCGGGCGGGCGGTGGTGCGCGGGTGCCGTGCAGGCGCCGCGGCCCCGCGTGCATTTCGCCCGCCCAACCTCGTTCCGCCCGCTTTCCGGGGTCGGCTGCTCTCTGGTCGGTCGCGCGGGCCGCGGGTGGAGACCCGGAAAGCCAGGGGTCGCGCGCTCAGACGCCCTCGGTGGCCTCCTCGGGGTCGTCTTCCAGCGCGAACTCCTTGAGCTTGGTGCGCAGGGTCTGGCGCGAGATGCCGAGCAGCTGCGCGGCGCGCGTCTTGTTGCCCTCGCACACGCGCAGCGCGTGCTCGATGGCGAGCTTCTCGACCTCGGTGAGCGGGCGCACCACGCCCGGCGGGAACACGCTGGCGGTGCCGCCGGCGGCGCTGCCGCGCCCGCGTCCGCGCGCCAGCTCGGAGGGCAGGTGCTCGTGGCGGATCTCGTCCTCGGCCTCGAGCAGCACCACGCGCTCGATGACGTTCTTCAGCTCGCGCACGTTCCCCGGCCAGGGATAGTCGAGCATGGCCCGCAGCGCGTCCGGATGGAGCTTCACCGGCGGGCGCCCCAGCTCGCGGCAGAACAGGGCGATGAAGTGATGCGCCAGCGCGGTCACGTCCTCGGGGCGGTCGCGCAACGCCGGCACCTCGATCGGCACCACGTTGAGCCGGAAGTAGAGGTCCTCGCGGAAGCGTCCTTCGACCACCGCCTTCTGCAGGTCGCGGTGGGTGGCGGCGATGACCCGCACGTCCACGGTGATGTCCGCGCTCCCGCCGACCCGGCGGAAGGTGCGGGTCTCGAGCACGTGGAGCAGCTTGGCCTGGAGCCCCGCGGTCATCTCCCCGATCTCGTCGAGGAACAGCGTGCCACCGTCGGCCAGCTCGAACAGCCCCTTCTTGAAGCGCTTGGCGTCGGTGAACGCGCCCTTCTCGTGGCCGTACAGCTCGCTCTCGAGCAGCTGCTCGGGGATGGCGCTGCAGTTGAGCTCGATGAAGGGTCCCGCGGCGCGCGCGCTGTGCGCGTGGAGGTAACGCGAGAGCAGCCCCTTGCCCGAGCCGGTCTCGCCGTAGATGAGGATGGTCGCCGAGGAGCTCTTCCCCGCCTTCTCCAGCCGGTGGAGCGCGCGCTTCAAGGCGGGGCTCTCGCCGATCAGGGTCTGGGCGCCGGCGTCCGGGCCGCGGAGCTGCTCGACCTCGCGCTTGAGGCGCGTCTGCTCGAGCGCGCGCTGCAGCTCGATCTCGAGCTGGGCCTCGTAGTTCGACACCTTCTGCAGGAAGCCGTAGGCGCCCTGCCTCACCGCGCGCACCGCGTCCTCCACCGAGCCGTGCGCGGTGAGCATGATGACCGGCAGCTCGGGCTCCTCCTTGAGCAGGCGCTCGAGCACGTCGAGGCCGTTCTCCCGGCCCAGCCTGAGGTCGAGCACCACCGCATCCACCGGCTGCTCGCGCACGATCTCGAGCGCCTCGCTCCCGCTGGCCACCGCGATGGCGTTCAGGCTCGAGTCGCGCAGGAACTCGCTCAGGCCCGTGCGGATCGAGGGCTCCCATGTCGTTTCTCCACGGGGAAGTCGAGCAGCAGGGTGGTCCCGCGGGCCTCGCGGCTCGCCACCGAGATGGAGCCGCCGTGCTCCTGCATGATGGTCTGCGAGATGGACAGACCGAGCCCCGTGCCCTGGGGCTTGGTGGAAAAGAACGGATCGAACAGCTTGGACAGCAGCCCGCGCGGGATGCCGGCGCCGGTGTCGCCCACGCGCACCTGCTGCAGCGCCCCCCACCCGCCCGCCGCGGAAGCGGCCCGCCCCCGCGGCGCGTCCGAGGAGCGGCGCCCGGGCCCGCGCGGCGGCGGCCGCCGGCGCACCGCGCGCACCTCGTAGCGCAGCCGGCCGCCTTGCGGCATGGCCTGTACGGCGTTGAGCGTGACATTGAGCAGCACCTGCACCACGAGGTCGGTGTCAATGTAAACCGGCGGGAGCCGCGGCGCCACGTCCACCTCGACCTCGACGCCGGACTGGGCCACCGCGTCGGCCGAAAGCCCGCGGACGCGCTCGATACAGGCGGCCAGCGAGCCCGCGGTGAGCTCGGGGCTGCGCGGGCGCGCGTACTGGAGCAGGCTGGTGACGATGCGGTCGAGGCGGGCCACTTCGTCGAGGATGACCCGCACGAAGCGGGCGCGCTCGTCGCGCGGCTCGAAGCGCCGCAGCAGCACCTGCGCGCTGGTGCCGATCCCGGCCAGCGGGTTGCGGATCTCATGGGCCACCCCGGCCGAGAGCTGGCCGAGGGTGGCGAGCCGCTCGTGCCGGCGCAGCTCCTGCTGCATGCGGCGGGCCTGGGTCAGGTCCCGCAGGATGAGCACCAGGGCGGGCGGCCTCCCGAAGCGCCGCGAGCGCAGCAGCACCGGGATCTCCCCGCCCCGGCGCCCGAGCAGCACCGTTTCGCGCTCGGTCCTGGCGGCCCGCCAGGCGTCGCGCACCGGGTCGTCGCCGGCCACTACCGTGCGGATCAGTTCCACGGCGGGCTTGCCGCGGGCCTGCGCGGGGGCGAGCCCCAGCAGCCGTGCGGCCGCCGCGTTCAGCTCCACGACCCGGCCGCGCGGGTCACACAGCAGCACGGCGCTGTCCGAGTCGGCCACCAGGATCCGGCTCAGCAGCGCAGAGCGCGCCGGGCCTTCGGCGCGGGCGCGGCGGACACGCTTCAACGGCGGGGTCCCTGCATCGCGCGCAGTATCGCAGAGGCGCGACGCCGCGAAAAGCCCGCCCTGCCGGGGAGGCGGGCGGGCGGCACGGCGCGGGACGCGGTCAGCTCTTGTCGAGTTCCTCGAGCACGGCGTCCGCCAGGCGCTCGCGGATCTCCGCGCGGTCGTAGTAGCCGGCGGCGATGCGGGCCCGCGCGGTCTCGACCCGGGCCCAGCGCACGCGGGCGACGGCGGGGGACTCCTCCAGGCGCAGGATGCGCGGTGGCTCCCTGCGGACGCGTCGTGAGCTTCGCGGACTCGTCGTCATGCTCCCTCGTGCCCGGAGCCGGCGGCCTCTCGTCGCGAGGCTCTCAGCCGGAGCCGGTGGCCTTCTTGGAGTCGTCGTCTTCCCCGCCCGGGGAGGGCGCCGCGGCGTCCGGCTTGGAGCGCTGGGCGCGGCGGTTCTCCTCCTGGATGCGGGCGTAGATCTCTTCGCGGTGCACCTTGATCTCCGGGGGAGCCTCGATGCCGAGTTTCACCTGGCCCGAACGGACTTCGAGCACCGTGATCTTGACCGAGTCACCGATCCGGATGTTCTCTCCTAACTTCCGTGTTAGGACCAGCATCGTGAAGCCACCTCCGCACCAGCACCGGGGCTTCCCTCACCCCTGTTCAAGCTGCGTATCGGCTAGGACTGCAAACAACTTAAGGCGAGAATAGTCACATTCGCCCCGGTCGTCCAAGCCCGGAGTGGACGCCCCGCCCCACGCTCATGCCGGCGGCCCGCTCCGGCGCCCGCCGCCCCCGTGCTCTCGGGTGCCTGGCTCCGGTCCGGCTCCCGGCCTCCATGTCCTCCCCCCCCATGCGATTATCGCCGGAGCGGGGGTCAGGCGAGCGCCTCGTGGATCGCCCGCGCCAGCGCGAGCACACCCCCGGTGGCGCCGCGACCGGGCGCCTCGGTGACCGCGCGCATGAAGGCGGCCCCGACCACCACCGCGTCCGCCAGACCCTTCAGGGCGCGCGCCTGCTCCGCATTCGAGATGCCGAAACCCACGCCGATCGGGAGCGTGGTGTGCCGGCGCAGGGCGGCGACGCGCTCGGGCAGCGAGCCCGCGAAGCCGGCCGAGACCGCCCCGGTCACGCCGGTGCGCGCCAGGCAGTAGAGGAAACCGCGGCAGCGCGCCACGATCCCCGGCACGCGCTCCTCGTCGGTGGTGGGCGCCACCAGCATCACGGTGTCGAGCCCGGCCGCGTCGAAGGCGCTCCACACCTCGGGCGACTCGTCCGGGGGCAGGTCCGAGACGATCACCCCGTCCACCCCCGCCGCCTGCGCGCGCGCGGTGAACGCGGGCAGCCCGAAGCGCAGCACCGGGTTCGCATAGGTCATCACGACCACGGGCAGCTCGGACTCGCGCCGCAGCGCCTCGACGACGGCCAGCACCTCGGCCGGCCCGGTACGCCGGCGTAGCGCCCACTCCGAGGCCCGCTGGATCTCGGGCCCGTCGGCGATGGGGTCGGAGAAGGGGATGCCCACCTCGACGGCGCGCACGCCCAGCGCCGCGAAGCCGCGCAGCATCGCGAGCGTCTCCTCGAGCGAGGGATAGCCCGCCGTGACGAACGGGACGAGGCCCGTCTCGCCGCGCGCGCGCGCGAAGGCGGCCGCGAGCCGGCTCACCGGGTCAGGCCGCCGCCGGGCGGCCGGTCAAGGCGCCCAGTAGCCGTAGCCGGAGGGGCCCAGCTGGAGCGGCGAGCGGATGTCCCGGTACTGGATCTGGAAGAACATCGAGGCGCTCGGCCGGTACAGCACGTTGAAACCCTCGAGGAAGAACGAGGAGCGCGCATCCCCTCTCCCCGCACCCCAGGCGTTCCCGAGGCTGACGCTCATCCACACCGGCGCCTTGAAACTGTAGCTCAGGCTCGTCACCTGGAGTGCGCCGAGTTCCCCGCCCCGGAATCCGCCCGATCCCACGCTCACCAGCGAGGAGAGGTGGAGGCGCGACGGGTCGAACCAGGCAGCGGGCCGCGCCAGCGGGCTCACCGGCACGCGCGGCGTGAACGCGGGGGGATCGAACAGACCGGCACGGGCCGGCCGCGGGGCCAGCGCTGCGCCGAGGACGAGCGCAAGGACGAGGGTCGTGGTGATGCACCGCACGGGATCTTTCATGCCACGAAGTTAGGAACCCGCGCCCCCGGTGTCAATGAGGATGTCGGGGACGCGGGCTCCGATGGCGCGGGTAAAGCTTTCGTCAACCGCGGACCGGGTCAGCCCTCGACCTTCAACACGATGCGCACGACGATCTCGTGCGTGCCGCTCTTCGGCAGGACGATCGGCACCGCGACCGCCTGCGCGGCGGGCTCACCGCCCGCTGCGCCCACGCTCTCGGGCAGGGCCTCCACGCTGACCACCGCGATGGGGCCGCTGGCGGCTGCGTCCGGCTTCCCGGCCGCCGGGCCGACCGGCACGCTGCGACCCGCCGGCACCGTGGCCCCGGCAGGCGCCGGCGCGGCGGCCTTCTTCGGCGGCGCGGGCGGCTCGCCCGGCAGATCGATCTCGCGCCCGTAGTCGAGGCCTGCCGGAACCCCGGCCTCGCGGTGGGCGGTCTGCTGGGCTTCCTGCGCGATCGCGCGCGACGGCGCCACCGGCGCCGCGGTGCCGTGCGCGGGCCTCGCCCCCGGCCCATCGGCCGCGGCGGAGCGCGAGGCGCCCGCGCCGGTCGGGGTGCGGCGCAGGTCGCGGGTCACCCGCTCCATCAGCAGGTGCGAGACCCCGCGGAAGGTCTCGAACACCCCCTTGCCGGTTGTCGCGACCGCTTCGAACCAGGGGATCTTCCCGTCGGGGTTCATCTCGGCGTTCAGCTCGTCCACCGAGTAGACGTTCGGCAGGTCGCGCTTGTTGTACTGGATCACCCAGGGCAGGTCGTCCAGGGCGATCCCGTACTCGGAGAGGTTCGCCCGCAGGTTGGCCAGGCTCTCCCGGTTCTCCTCCATCTTGCCGACCTCGCTGTCGGCCACGAACACGATGGCGTCGGCGCCCTTCAGCACCAGCTTGCGCGTGGCGTTGTAGAACACCTGGCCCGGCACGGTGTAGAGCAGGAACCGGGTCTTGAACCCCATGATCTCGCCGAGGTCGAGCGGCAGCAGGTCGAAGAACAGCGTCCGGTCGGACTGCGTCTTCATGCTGACCATCTTGCCGCGGCTGGTATCGGGGACCGCCTCGTAGATGGACTCGAGGTTCGTCGTCTTCCCGCACAAGCCGGCGCCGTAATAGACGAGCTTGGCGTTGATCTCCTTGCCGGAATAGCTCACGACGACCACGGCGTCTTCCTCCTTGTGCGACCCCACCCTTTCGCAAGGCCGATTCCCATGGAGCCCCTTGCCGCCCTTTCTCCACAGGGACCCTGAAGGTGGTGCAGCCGCCACGAACGCGATGCTCGAAGCACCCGCGCGTACGGCCGCGAACCGCCGGATGGGGTCGCCATACTCGTTAGCGGCGTCCGGCGCCGCCGATGGCGGGCACGCGGGCCGTCCGCCGGTCGTGCGCACGGCGGGCGCGACCGCGCTGCTCGCCGGGCGCCTCCTGTCAGGGGTTCTTATCGGCGGGTCGGAACGCGACCTTGATGGAAAACGAGGCCCGCGCCGCCGGGGGGGGGCGGCGCGGGCCTGGCGGGGCCGCCAGCGGGCCGGGGGGCCGCGCGGGGTGCGGCCCGGCGCGGCCGGGGAGGGCCAGCCGCCGGCTTCGACCACGGCGGTCTCGCGGTGCAGCCAGATGCCGGGGCGCTCGCGCAGGTGGGTCTGGAGCCTGGCGTCCGTGCCCCCGTAGTGGCTCAGGAAGATCTCCTTGAGGCGATCGCACTCCTCGGTCGAAAAGTAGCGACGAGCCCGCGTGAACATCTCGTCGCGCTCCGAGTACACGAATGCCGTGACCTCGGTGACCCGCTCGAACTGGCTCTCGCCGTAGGCGGCCTCCGGCGAGTCCTCCATGTCGAGCCACAGCGATGCCCTCGGATCGTGCACCTCGAAGTCGTGCTTGTGGGTCATCAGGTACTCCCACAGGCCGAAGATCTCGAGCGGGACGAAGCGCGTGGTTCCCGCGCCCGCGGCCCCGCGACGTCGGATTTCGCAGCGGACGATCTTCTGACTGCCCATGAAGGCCTCCTGCCGCATCCCCGGGTGGCCCCGCTGCAGCCCACTTCCCCGACGCATCCCGGCGCGGACGCGCCCGGATGGCGGGAAAGCGGATGGAACCGGTCGAACGGACGGCATCGTAGCGCCGCCCGCGCACGCGGGTCAATGACGCAAGTGTGTGCGGCGCAGAACGCTCGGCCTCCCCGGGCGGGCCTCGCGGCTTGACAGCGTTTCCGGCGAGAAAGTAGTTTGGCCGCGCTCGGCCGATCCGGCGTGCCGCGCCCACACACGGAGTGGGGGAACGAGATGTCTCGACTGGTGTTCGGCTGGCTCACCGCCCTGGTGGCGGGGATGCCGCTGGGGTTCGGCTACGCGCTGGCCGACCTGCTGACGGAAGTCCACTTCCGCTGCTTCCCGGCGCGCCCCCACGCGGCCCTCGCCGACCTCGCGGCCGTCATGCCCCGCGCCAGCCGCCGCGAGCGGCTTCAGGTGGTGCGGCGCATGATGCGCAGCTACAACCGCATGATGTTCGAGTTCTTCCGCCTCCCGCACCTGACCCGTGACGAGCTGCTGCACTCGGTCGAGGTGTCAGGGCGCGAGCACCTCGAGCAGGCGGTCTCGCGCGGGCGCGGCGTGGTCCTCACCTCCACTCACCTCGGCAACTGGGAGCTGGCCGCCGTCGTGCTCGCCCACTGGGGCTAGACGCTCTACGCGGTGGCCGGGGTGCAGATCACGCGCTGGCTCACCCCGGCGGTGCGCGAGACCAAGTCCGAGCTGGCCATCCACACCGTCGCGCCCGAGGACGGCTTCCGCAAGCTGCTCCGGGCCCTCGAGCACAACGACCTGGTCGCGCTCATGGTGGACGGGGACATCTACAGCCACGGCGTGCCGGTCGAGCTGTTCGGGCGCGAGACCCGCTTCCCCGCCGGCCCCGGCGTGCTGGCCCAGCGCACCGGCGCGCTCATCCTCTGCGGCTACTGCGAGCGCGTGAGCCCGGGGCGCTTCCGCATCGTCATGGAGCCGGCGCTCGACCCGGCGCGCTTTCCCACCACCGCGGCGCTCAACGCCGCGGTGGCCGCCGCCTCCGAGCGCCATATCCGCGAGCACATCGACCAGTGGTGCATCTTCCGGCCGCTCTGGGAAGGCGTCACCGGGCCGGAGCCCGAAGCGTCCGCGGCAGCGGCGAGGAGCGTCGAGGCGTGAGGATCGGCATCGTCTCGCAGTCGTACTACCCGCGCTACGGGGGTGTGACCGAGCACGTCCACCACACCGCGGTCGAGCTGCGCCGGCGCGGCCACGAGGTCACCATCATCACCAGCCGGTTCCGCCACGGTGAGACGAACGGGACCGTGGGCGTCGAGCGGGTGGGCCACAACCTGCTCATCCCCTTCAACGGCGCCTTCGTGGACGTGACCGTCGGCCTCACCCTGCGCCAGGAGCTGCGCCGGCTGATGCGGGCCTACGACTTCGACCTGCTCCACATCCACAGCCCCAGCGCCCCCACCCTGCCGCTGCTGGCGGTCCAGATCGCGACCTGCGCTCAGGTGGGGACCTTCCACACCACCTGCGGGCGGAGTCTGCTGCAGGACATGGGCCGCGCGTACCTGGCGAGGGCGATGGCGCGGCTCGACGCGCGCATCGCGGTGTCGCGCACCGCGGAGGCCACAGCCGCACGCTACTACCCGGGCGAGTACGTCGTGATCCCCAACGGCGTGGACGTGGCCCGCTTCCACCCGGAGGTGCGGCCCTTCGAGGAGTGGCGCGACCCGGACAAGGTGAACCTCCTGTTCGTGGGCCGGCTCGACCCGCGCAAGGGCCTGCAGTACCTGATCGCGGCGATGCCCGGGGTGGTCGAGCGCACGCGGGGTCGCGCCCGGCTGCTGGTGGTCGGTGACTCCTACCTGCGCGCGCGCTTCGAGGCCATGGTGCCGGCCTCGATCCGCGGCAGCGTGCGGTTCTTCGGGCACGTGCCGAGCGCCGAACTGCCACGCTGGTACGCCACCGGCGACATCTTCGTCTCGCCCGCCTCCGGCAACGAGAGCTTCGGCATCGTGCTGGCGGAGGCGATGGCCGCGGGCCGTGCGGTGGTGGCCTCGGACATCCCCGGCTACCGCTCGGTGGTGACGCCGGGCGAGAACGGCGTGATGTTCCCGCCCGGTGACGTGCCCGCCCTGGCGTCCGCGCTGGTGGCGCTGGTGGACGATCCTGGGCGGCGCCAGCGCCTGGCCGAGCGCGGACGCGCGCGCTCCCTCGAGCTCGCCTGGCCGCGCGTCACCGAGCGCATCGAGGAGGTCTACCGCCAGGCGCTCGCGAAGCGCTCCGCGCCCGGCGGACGCCCCGTCCGCACCGGCGCTCCCGACGGCTGCCCCTCCGCGGCGTGAGCGCCGCCGGCCAGCGTCCCGAGCCGGAGGTTCGCCTGCATCCGGGCGCGGTGGCGCCCCCGGCGCCACGGCAGACCGCTGACCCGGGACACTAGAACCGGAACGCCACCTTCACGCTGCCCGCGCTCGCCCTGTCCCGGGCCGTGGCCAGCGCGCGCCGGTGCTCGGCGAGCGGGAAGGTGTGGGTCACCAGCGGCCGCAGCGCGGCCCCGTGCTCCACCACCAGCCGCATCGCCTCCTCGAAGTCTCCCCGGGCGGCCCCGGCGTGGCCGCCGCCGTAGCACACGCTGCCGCGCAGGGCGAGTTCCTTGAGCCACAGCGGGGTCCAGTCCACGCGATCGAGCGAGCGCGCGTTGCCGAGCAGCGCCACCGTGCCGCCGGCGCGCGTGAAGCGCAGCGCCTCCTCCATGGCGCGCCGTCCCGCCACGCACACGTAGCTGCGGTCGAAGCCCCCGAGCGCCACCGGCGGGCCCACCACGGGGGCGAGCAGCCGCGCTCCGGCCGCCGCGGCGAGCGCCCGCGTGCCCGCGGCCGCCATCACCACGCGCGCGGCGCCCAGGCGCTCCGCGTGCTCCGCCTGGAAGCGGTGGCGGGCCAGCGTCGTGACCTCCGCCTGCGGGGCCAGCGCCCGCAGCGCGGCCAGGGTGAGGAGCCCGATCGAGCCGGCGCCCAGCACCAGGACGCGCTCCCCCGCCGCCGGCAGGCTCCCGCGCACCGCGTGGACCGCGCAGGCCAGCGGTTCCGCCAGCACCGCCGCTTCGTCCGCCACGCCCGCGGGCACGGGCAGGAGCTGCGCGGCGGGCGCCACGAAGCGCTCGCCCCAGCTGCCGCCCAGCCCGCGCGTGGTGCCGATCAGCATCCCGGCCGGGAGCGCGCCGTCGGGGAAGCGCTCGCAGCGCTGCGGCGCTCCGGCGGCGCACGCCGCGCACGGCGGCGCGATGCCGCGGGCGCGGCACGCGAGCAGCGGGTTCGCCACCACGCGGTCGCCGGGCGCGAACCCGCGGACGTCCCGGCCGACCTCGACCACCTCGCCCACGTTCTCGTGACCGAGCACGAAGGGGAACGAGGAGAACGGCGAGGTGGCGGGGCTGGCCGCGAGCGAGACCACCGCCAGGTCGCTGCCGCAGATACCGCCGAGCCGGGTCCGCACGCGCACCCAGTCGCCCCGCGAGCGTCAGCAGGTAGGTAGGAACGGGCGCCGCGAACGAGATGGCCTTCACGCCGGGGCGCCCCCGGGGGCGCCGACCACGCGCAGCGCGCGCGGCAGGCACGTCACCTCGAGCTCCGGCGTGGCGGCGCGGCGGTACTCGCCGTCGGTCTCGTAGGCCGGGGGCGACGCGAAGCGCAGCGTGAAGCGCGGCGCCTGCTCGGTGCTCACCCCGGGCAGCCCCAGGTGCGCGCCCTTACCCACCGCCCGGAACAGCTTCAGACGCTGCAACGGCGGCGCGTCGAGGATGGCGACGGCGTCGAGCCGGCCGTCGGTGACGTCGGCCCCGGGCGCGATGTGGAACGCGCCGCCGAAGTGGCGTGCGTTCGCGATGATGAGCATGAGGTGGCGCCGCTCGCCGCGGCGCCGCTCCGGCGAGGCCACGTCAATGGCGATGCCGCCGTAGCCGAACAGCTGGCGCAGCGCCGAGAACAGGTAGAGCGCGCTGCCCGAGAGCAGCGGGATCCTGCCGATGTCCTCGAGCACCGCGATGTCGAAGCCGAACCCGGCGATGTTGAGGAAGCAGCGCCCCTCGATGCGCCCGACGTCCACGCGCGCATCGGGCCCCTCGACCGCGAGGCGCGCGGCGGCCGCGAGGTCGGTGGCCGGCACGCCCAGGGTCTTCGCGAAATCGTTGCCGGTGCCTGCCGCGACCAGGGCGAGGCGGCAGTCCGCGCCCGATTCGAGGATGGCGTTCGCCACGTTGCTCCAGGTGCCGTCGCCACCCACCGCCACCAGCGTGGCCGCTCCCTGGTCGAGGGCCCGGCGCGCCAGCGCGCGCTCCTCGCCCGGCGCCCCCGTGGTCAGGACGCCGTCGACACCGACCGCGGCGAAGGCGCGCCGCACCGCCGGCAGCGCCCGCCCCCCCGCGCCGCGCCCGGCGGCGGGGTTGACGATGACGCGCACCACGGCATTCATCGCTCCGCGAACGCGGGCAGCGGCTGGAGCGGGTGGATGCTCTCCACGCCATCCCGCATCCACTGCTCGCGGAACGGCGTGTCGGTGATCTCGCCGAGCTCGATCCCGGCGGCGAAGGCGTGCGGGTGCAGCCTGAGGCTGCCGCGCTCCTCCTCGCTCTCCATGAACGCGCCGCGCATCATCAGGTTGGAGAGGTAGAGCCCGGCGCCGTCCTGGGACCAAGTCTGGTAGCGGTGCTCGACCGGCTGCCAGGCGAGCCCGGGATCGCAGACGGTGAGCTCGAGGACGGGGCACCCGCCCTCCGCCGCCGTGACCCGCACCTCGGAGTCGTGGCGGTCGAACTCCACCTCGAGGTCGGCCGGCAGGTGCGGGAGCTTCCACACCTCGATGCCGTGCCGCCGCGCCGCGGCCGTGGTGGTGCCCACCATGAAGGGGTACATC
Organism: Candidatus Eiseniibacteriota bacterium; assembly: GCA_016223045.1. Taxonomy (GTDB): domain Bacteria; phylum Eisenbacteria; class RBG-16-71-46; order RBG-16-71-46; family RBG-16-71-46; genus JACRPT01. The sequence continues at coordinate 13,491 of JACRPT010000066.1, read as the reverse complement.
GCCGACCGCGGCATCGGCTCGCCCGGCAGCAGGCGCGGCGCCACCACCACCGAGAGCACCACCTCGCGGTAGGCGCCCACCGCGCTGTCCTCGAACTCGAACGCCGTCACCGCGAGGATGCTCGAGCCGTGGTGCGGCTCGACCGGCTGGAGGCCGCGCGGCAGGATGTCGCGCGCGTTCGGGGTCGGGAACTCGAAGAAGCCGTTGACCGCGTCGCGGTAGCGGTACTGGAGGATCTCGCCGGCGTTCATAGCACGCCCTCCGTGCGCAGCACGCGCACCAGGATGTCCACCGCCTCGTCGAGCTGCCCGGTCGTGTGGGCCGCCGAGACCGAGATGCGGAAGCGCGATCGATGCTTGGCCACCGCCGGGTAGACGATCGGCTGGAGGTACAGGCCCGAACGCTGCATGTGGTGCGCGATGTCGAAGATGCGGCGGTCGTCGCGGATCATCAGCGGGATGATCTGCGAGGTGGAATCGCCCACGTCCACCTGGTGCTCGGCCAGCCGCGCGCGCATGTGCCGCACATTCGCCCACAGCTTCGCGCGCAACTCCGGCTCGCGCCGCGCGATGCGCACCGCCTCGAGCACGCCCGAGGCCACCACCGGAGAGAGGCTGCACGAGAACAGGCGCGAGCGGGCGAAGCCCTCCAGGTACTTGTAGAGGCTGGTGGAGCCCGCGACGAAGCCGCCCTGGCCGCCCATCGCCTTCGACAGGGTGCCGACGTGGATGTCGATCTCGTCCTCGAGCCCGAAGTGCTCGGCCACGCCGCGGCCGTGCTCGCCGTAGATGAAGGTCGAGTGGGCCTCGTCGATCATGATGCGCGCGTCGTGCGCCTTCGCGATCTCGACGATCTCGGGCAGCCGGCAGACGTCGCCGTCCATCGAGTAGACGCCCTCGATCACCACCAGCTTCTTGCCCCGGCGCGCGTTGAACTTCTTCTCGAGGTCGTCGGGACGGTTGTGCTTGAAGAAGCGCACGTCCGCCTTCGACAGGATGGCGCCGTCCACGATGCTGGCGTGCACGTTCTGGTCGCACAGGATCAGGTCGCCGGGGCGCATCAGGCCCTGGAGCAGGCCGACGTTCGTGCTGTAGCCGGAGGGGAACAGCAGCACCGCCGGCTTGTCCTTGAACGAGGCCAGCTCGCGCTCCAGCTCGAGATGCACGTCCATCGTGCCGCTCAGCACCGGCGAGCCCGCCGCGCCCAGCCCGTACTGGTCGAGGCCGCGCTTGGCGGCCGCGATGACCTCGGGCCGCGCGGACATCCCGAGGTAGTTGTACGAGGAGAGATTCAGCAGGTTGAGGCGGCCCTGCCCGAGCTTCTCGCGGAGATCCACGCGCGTCGCCGGCCGCGAGGACATCGGCTGCGCGTAGAGCGCGTACCCGCGCACCTGCGCCTGGTCGTACCACTGCGTGTAGGGCTCGAGGATCGCGAAGACGTCGTCGCTTGACGAGTAGTAGAAGCTACTGTAATCGTAGTCGAAGAACTCCATCTCGGCTTCGATCTGTCCTGCCATGGGCGACCTCAGGTTGGCAACCTGCTATCGGGAATCATGACGACTGGCCCACACCCCTCCACCTGGGACAGCGAGTGAGCCGTTCAGCGCGCAGTCTCTTCTTCTTCGTCCCCTACTTCCTCTACCTCGCTCTCGTGATGGAGCCCCTGCAGTGGCTCGTGTTGTGGCCGCTGGTCAGGCTCATGCCCGCGCGTCGCCGCGCGATCGTGCGGGCGTGGCTGCGCGGGCAGCTGCTCCTGATGCTCAGGGTCGCGCGGGCGATGGCGGGTCTCCGCGTCTCGGTGCGCGGCGCGATCCCGCCCGAGAGCTGCATCGTCCTGATGAACCACCAGTCCATCCTCGACGTCGTCATCGGCCTCTCGCTGGTCCCGGGGCCCCTTCCCGTCATCCCCACCCGGGCGCGCTATCGCCGCGGCGTCCCGGGAGTCTCGACCCTGATGGCCCTGGCCGGCTTCCCCTTCGTCTCGGAGCGTGAGACCCCCACGCGAGCCGAGCTCCGCTCCCTCATCGCCGCCGCGGACGCGGTGGCCCGGGGCGAGCAGTCGGTGCTCATCTTTCCCGAAGGGCACCGGTCCCGCAACGGACGTATCCTACCCTTCATGCCTGCCGGACTGCGCCTGGTTTTCAGGCACGCGCCCCACCGACCGGTCTATCTCGTTGTGGCGGACGGGCTCGGACACCTGGGAAGCATGGCCGAAACCGCCCTCCGAATCGCCGGGACGACCGCGCGGGTGACCGTCCTCGGGCCTTATACCATTCCTGCGGCCGCAGGACGAGTCGGCCCCTTCATCGAGTCCCTGCGCGAGCGGATGATCGGCGCCCGGCAGGATCGCCCTTCTCCCGACCTCGCGCCGGTCCCCCGTGCCGCCGACCCTCGTCCCCTCCACTGATCCGGACCTCCGGGCCGCGCTGCAACTGGGACTCGACGCCGTGCCCGACGCCGGGGCCCTGCCGGCCGCGAGGCACGTCGCCGCCGCCTTCGGCCCGGCGACCGCGGCGCTGGTCCACTACGGCTCCTGGGCCCAGCAGCTCGCCCCGCCGGCCGGGAGCGCCCGCGATTTCTTCGTGATCGTGGACGGCTACGGCGCCGCCTACCGCGCGCTCGCGGCCGGGCGCCGCCTGCGCCGGCCACCGGGCCTGGCGACTTTCCTCAACCGCGTGCTGCCGCCCAACGTGCTGAGCCTCGAGGTGCCGGGCGGGTCCCGGCCGCGCCTCGCCAAGTGCGCCGTGCTCTCGCTGCGCGACCTGCGCGCCGCGTGCGGGCCGCGGCCGCGCGACCAGTGGGTGCGCGGGCGGCTGTTCCAGCAGGTGCAGCTGGTGTGGGCGCGGGACCCGCAGAGCCGCGAGGCGGTGCTCGAGGCCCTGCGCGAGGCGCGCGCCCGGACCTTCGAGTGGGGCCGGACCTTCCTGCCCGCCTTCTTCGACGCGGACGCGTACGCCCACGCGCTGCTGCGCGCCTCGTACGCGGGCGAGATCCGCCCCGAGGAGCCCGGACACGTGGCGGCGCTGGTGACCGCGCAGCGCGGCACCCTGCTGCCGGTGTGCGAGGCGCTGCTCGGCCACCTGGCGCGCCACGGCGTGCTGGCGCGCGAAGGAAACCGTTTCCGCCAGCGCCGGCCCCCGAGTACCCTGCGCCGGCTGGTTGCGCGGCTGTGGTTCGCCGGGAGCAAGCTGCGGGCGACGCTGCGCTGGGCCAAGTACGTCGCGCTCTACGACGGCTGGCTGGACTACGTGGTGAACAAGGTCGAGCGCCGCAGCGGCGTCGTCATCGAGCTGACGCCCCGCGAGCGGCGCTGGCCGCTCCTGTTCCTGTGGCCGAAAGCGCTGCGCTTCCTCGCTTCGCGGCCGCGACGCCGGAGGTGACGTGAGCCGGGCCGAACTCGCATCGCTGCTGGTGGTGGCGGTCGCGCTGCTCACCATGCCGGTCTTCGCGCTGGTGGCGCGCGGCCGCCCCGTGGACGTCGAGGTGGCGCGCCGCCCTCGGACCGTGCTGCTCGGCACCTGGGTCCGCGACTGGCTGATGTGGCTCATCGGCCCGCTGGTGCGCGCCTCGGTCGCGGCGCGCGTCCCGCCCGTCGCCTTCAACGTGCTGGGCGCCCTGCTGGGGATGGCCGCGGGCGCGGCCTACGCGGCCGGCGCGCTCGCCCTGGGCGGCTGGCTGGTGCTGCTGGGCGGCGCGGCCGACATCTTCGACGGCCGGGTCGCCCGCGCGCGCGGCCTAGTCTCGCGCGCCGGCGCCTTCCTGGATTCCACGCTCGACCGCTTCGCCGAGACCTTCACCTTCGCCGGACTCGCGCTGTACCACCGGGACGCGCCGTGGCGGGTGCTGGCCACCGCGCTGGCGCTGGGTGGCTCGCTGCTGGTGAGCTACACACGCGCGCGCGGCGAGGGGCTCGGCATCGAGTGCAGGGGCGGCGTGATGCAGCGCGCCGAGCGGCTGGTCCTGCTGGCGGTCGCCTCGGTGCTCGACCACACCGTGAGCGCGCTCGCCGGCTGGCCGGACGGCAGCCTGCTGGTCGCTGCCGTGGCGCTCATCGCGGCGGGCTCCCTGGGCACCGCGCTGTGGCGCACCGCCGCGATCGTGCGCGCCCTCGAGCGCGAGGACTCGGGGGAGCGCTGAGGGCCGTGGGGACCGTACCGCTCTTCCGCCAGCGCAACTTCGCCGCCCTGTGGGGCGGCCAGCTCGTCTCCATCCTCGGCGAGCGGCTCACCTACCTCGCGCTGCTCGGGCTCATCGCCCGGCACACCGCCAGCTTCACCGAGCCCTACCGCTCCTCGCTGCTGCTGGCGGTGATGCTGGGCGTCATGCTGGCCCCGGTGCTGCTGCTGGCGCCCTTCACCGGGGCGTGGGTGGACCGCTGCGATCTCAAGCGCGTGATGGTGATCTCCGACCTGCTGCGGGGCGCCATCGTGATCTTCATGCCGGTCCTCTACCTGGCGACCCATGCCGTCGCACCCGTGTTCGCGCTGGTCTTCCTGCTGTTCACCTGCAACGTGTTCTTCCTCCCGGCCAAGAGCGCCATCACGCCCGAGATCGTGGACCCGGCCCAGTTGCTGCTGGCCAACACCCTGCTGTCGGCGGCCGGCATCGCCGCCACCGGGGCCGGATTCCTCGCCGGCAGCTGGGTGGTGGACCACTGGGGCTGGCCCGTGGCGCTCTACATCAACGCCGCGACCTACCTGGTCTCGGTGGTGAGCCTGTTGTTCATCACCTACCGCCCGCACGAGACGCGGCCGGCGACGATGGCGGTGTCGGTGCGCGGCTACCTGCACGAGGTGCGCGAAGGCTGGGGCCTGGTGCGCGGCAGCGCGCCGGTCGCGCTCGGGCTGCTCGCCCTGGGCGCGGTGTGGGCGGGCGGCGGCTTCGTGCACGTGGCCGGCAACCAGCACATCCAGCGCGCCGCGAGCATCCCGGGCGTGGAGCGCCTGGGCGGGCTGATGTTCGTGCTCACCGCGGGGAGCGGGCTCGGGACCTGGCTGGTGAACCGCCACGGCCACGGCCGGCGCCCCTCCACGCTGCTGGGCGGTGGGCTGCTGCTCGCGACCGTGGGCCTCACCGCGCTCGCCGTCTCGAGCCGCTTCGCGGTGTTCGCGGTCGCGGGGTTCCTGATCGGGCTCGCCGCCGCGCCGGTGTTCGTGCTCTCGGAGACGCTGCTCCAGCTCGGCACCGAGCCGCGCCAGCGCGGTCGGGTGTTCAGCGCGCGCGATTTCCTCATGCGCCTGCTGCTGCTGGTGGGCACCTCGGCCGCCGGCTGGGCGACCCCGCGGCTGGGGACCGGCGCCACGCTGGTGGTCTGCGCCGCGATGGTCGGGGTGATCGGCGTGGTGGTGCTGGCGTGGGGCCACCGCGACCCCGCCCTCGGCGCGACGAAGGTGCCGGCGGCGGACTGACGCGGAGCTGGCGGACCGGTGGCGGCCGTCAGCCGGGGAGGCCACTCAGTGAGCCGTACCAGGCCTCCGCGCTCTCCTCGATCGAGCGCGCGCCGGCGCCCGCTTCCTGCAGCCGGAGGGCGGTCCACGCCAGGACGGCTTCCCTCGGTCCCACCCGGCGCTCATCCCGCGGGCTGGTCACGAGCAGCACCAGCTTGATCGCGGCGAAGGCGTAGAGCCAGCGCTTGCTCCAGCTCAGGAAGAGCCGGCGGGCGACGTCCTCTTCGCTGCGCAGCAGGCCCGGGACATCGAGCCGGTGGACGTCCTTCCGCACGATCTCCCGGCGGCTGCCGACATCCGGCGGGAGCACGATCGGGATGATGACGTCAACGAACACCGTGACGGTCCGTTCCTCGAGGAAGCTGTCGGTCCTGAACCCGTTCTCGATGACGCAGCGCGCCACGTCCCTCGCCGCATCCCACTCGGCGTAGCGGAGGAGTCGCTCGAGCAGCGCCTCGCCCCACCGCTCCTTCTGCTTGAACAGCGGGTCGCCACGCGCTACGAGGCCGCTCGGGTAGCGCCTGCCGCCCAGGAATCCAGGCCATCGCATGCCACCACCTCCCCGTCGGTGAACGGCCCGGGTGCGGCGCTCCTCCGGGACCCTCAGCACGCCACGCCCGGCACCCGCGTCCTCCGCTCACCGCGCGCACGGCAGTGCGGTCAGCGCGGGCGCGACTCGGGCGGCACGCGGGCGCCACGCGGGCGCGACTCGGGCGTCTCAGGGCTTCGCGGCCGGCCGCTCATCGGCGGCGCGCAGCGTCACCAGGTCCACGCCCCAGCGCTCGCGCAAGGCGGCGCGGAACGGCGCGGTGCCCGCCTGCTGGCCGGCGCGCCGGCGGTACTCGTCGAACGCGTCCATCAGCTCCCCGCCGAACTCGCTGAACAGCCGCCCGCGCAGGCGGGCCTGATCGAGCGCCTGCCCGACGCGCGCCGACAGCTCGTTCAGCACCGCCAGCGCGATCCCCTCCGCCGGCGCGGGCTGCGGCTGCTGGGGCCACGTCTCCTCGGTCGGCTCGAGCGGGCGCGCGGCGGCGGGCGGCGGGTCCGCCGCGGCGGCCGCGGACCCGGACGGGATGGCGGCCGCAGGCGCACCGTCGCGGGCCACCGTGAAGAGGTTCTGGCAGCGCGGGCAGCGGATGCGCGCGCCGGCTCCGCCCAGCAGGTGGTCGGGCAGCAGGTAACCGGTCGAGCACTGCGGGCAGGAGACGATCATGGCTCCCGTTCGATGGGGGACGGCCGGCATTGTGCCCCAATTCCCGGCCGGGGTGAAGTCCCGTCGGGCTCGTCTCGAGAGCCCCGTCACGTCGGCCCGCTCGCGCCGGCGCGCCGCGCCATCGGGCCGGTCGCGCCCCCCGGGGGGGCGCCTGATCGAGCGCGCCGTGTCGCCGGGTCGCTGCCTCGACGGCCCCGGCTGCCGCGCGTCCGGGGAGAGGCACCGGCCTCGCCCCCTCACCCCGCGAGCGCCAGCTCGATCGGCTCGCGGTAGTGGGCGAGCAGCGTGGCCCTGAGCGCGGCGTGCGCCGGCTGCAGGAGCATGGCGTCGGCCTCCACCACGCCGCGCGCGGCGTCCCGGGCCTCCTCGAGCAGCGCCTGGTCGCGCGCCAGGTCGGCGAGCTTGAGCCGCGGCAGCCCGCTCTGGCGCACGCCCCACAGCTCGCCCGGGCCGCGCATCCTGAGATCCGCCTCCGCCAGCTCGAAGCCATCGTCGGTCCTGGCCATCAGCGCCACCCGCTCGCGCGCCAGCGCCCCGGCGCCCGCGCCCGGCACCAGCACGCACACCGAGCGGTGCGCCCCGCGCCCCACCCGCCCGCGCAACTGGTGGAGCTGGGTCAAGCCGAAGCGCTCGGCGTTCTCCACCACCATGAGCGTGGCGTGCGGGATGTCCACCCCCACCTCGATCACCGTGGTGGTCACCAGCGCGTGCACCTCGCCGGCCGCGAATCCCTCCATCACCGCCTGCTTCTCCTCGGCCTTGAGCCGGCCGTGGAGCAGCCCGACCCGGAAACGCGCGAGCAGCGGATGCCCGGAGAGCCGCTCGTGCTCGGCCTCGGCGGCGCGCGAGTCGAGCCGCCCGTCCTGCTCGATGAGCGGCACCACCACGAAGGCCTGGCGCCCGGCCGCCAGCTCCCGGGCCATGAACTCGAGCACCTGCGGGAACTTCTCCTCACCGGTCACGCGCGTCACCAGCCGGCCGCGCCCGGCCGGGCGCGCGCGCAGCGTGCTCAGCGCGAGGTCGCCGTAGTACGCGAGCTGGAGCGTGCGCGGGATCGGCGTGGCGGTGAGCACCAGCACGTCGGGGATCACGCCCTTCTTCGCCAGCGTGGCGCGCTGGCGCACGCCGAAGCGGTGCTGCTCGTCCACGATGGCGAGGCCCAGCTCCGGCATCCTGACCTTCTCCTCGAGCAGCGCATGGGTGCCGGCCACCAGCAGCGGCTCCCCGGCTTCGAGCCGGCGCGCGAGCGCGCGGCGCTCCGCCGCGGGCGTGGCGCCGGTCAGCACGAGCACCTCCGCGCCCGCGGGGGCGGCGAGGGCGGCGAGCGTGGCGCCATGCTGGCGCGCCAGGATCTCGGTCGGCGCCATGAACGCCACCTGGTGTCCGGCTTCGAGCGCGTGCAGCGCCGCCAGCAGCGCGACCACGGTCTTGCCGCTGCCGACGTCGCCCAGCAGCAGGCGCTGCATCGGCGCCGGCCGCCGCATGTCGGCCACGATCTCGGCCAGCGCGCGCTCCTGGTCGCCGGTGAGCGCGAACGGCAGGGCGGCGCGGGCGCGCGCGGCGAGAGCGCCCGGGCCCGCGGTGGCGAGCCCGCGGCCCTCCTGCGCCAGCGCGCAACGGCGCAGCTCGAGCACGGACTGGAGCAGGAACAGCTCCTCGAAGGCGAGCCGGCGCCGCGCCGCCTGCAGGCGTTCCTCGTCGTCCGGGAAGTGGATCTGGGCGAGCGCCTCGCACAGCGGCCCGAGTCCGTGCGCTGCCACGACCTCGGCGGGGATCGGGTCGGGGACATCGCCGGCCGCCGCGTCGAGCGCGAGCCGCACCGCCTTGCGCATGCCGCGCGCGGTGAGCCCCCTGGTGAGCGCGTGCACCGGGATCAGCCGCCCGACGTGGAGCAGGTCCGCGACCTCGCCCTCCACCACCTCGAACATCGGGTTGAGCATCCGGTGCTCGACCGCGTCCAGCTCGCCGCTCACCAGCACCCGCGTGCCCTTGCGCAGCGTGCGGGCGAGGAAGGGCTGGCCGAAGAAGTAGAGCCCGAGCGGCGCGCCGCTGCCGTCCTCGAGTGCCGCGACGAAGTCGGTGCGCCCGGCGCGCGTGCGGACCGCGGCCGCGCTGTGGATGGTGCCGTCCACGGTCACGAGCTCGCCCGGCTCCAGGTCGGCGATGCGCACGAAGCGCCGCGCGTCGAGCCAGGTGCGCGGGTAGTGGCGGATCAGGTGCTCGAGCGTGGTGAGCCCGAGGCGCTCGAAGCGCAGGGCGCGCTTCGGCCCCACCCCGGGCAGGAACTGGAGCCGCGAAGCGGGTTCGAGCCGCCGCAGGCCCGAAGCGGAGCCGGGCGTGGGCGAGCGATGGATGGTCATGATCGGCACGGACCTCGGTCGGGCGCGCGACGGTGCGCCGCCGCTGCCCGCGTCATACGAATCAGCGGCGCGAAGGGCGGCTCAGGCGGCATGGCGCCGGTCACCGTTCACTGCGGCTCCGCATCGGCCGCGAGCTGCCGCAGCAGATCGTGGATGTCGCCCAGGACCCACAGCGTGGCGATCTTCTGGTCGCGGAACGTGAACACCGCGGCACCCGCCCACGACACCGGCCTGCCGGTGGGCGGGTAGCCGAAGAACGGACCGCGATGCGTACCCGAGAAGAGCATGCGCGCGAAGGCCCGGTCTCCCTCGGCGATGATCTCCTGGATCTCGCACCGATACCCCCCGAGAGCCGCGTGCACGAAGTCCACGTAGGCGATGAACTCGTCGTGGCCATGGCGCTCCTGGCCCAGCGAGCCGCGGAAGACGAGGCCCTCCGCCACCAGGGCCGGCACTCGCGACGTGTCGTGGCGGTTCCAGATCTCTTCGTAGAACGCGTGGATGAGGGCTCTGGCGTCCATGGTCGTGGCGTGGCTCCGGGGGCCAGGCACCCGCGGTTCAGCGGCGGCGCCTGAGCGCCAGCCGCTGCAACCGCGCGCTGGCCAGGGGCCTCAGCGGTCCGACCCCTGAACTGTGGTGTTAGGCCGCCCCTCTGGCCCGGTTCCCTCCAAGCAAGCCCTCCACGCTCAAGTCCTCGTCCGCTTCCGGCCAGTGAATGCCCTCGCCGTCGCCAAGAAGTTCCCAATTGCTCCTCGCCGCGGCGGTCGCTCGGAGCAGGCGGGGGAACCAGACGAGTGGAACGGTGATGGCTCGTCCATCTGCGAGGTGAACGGTCAACTCATCCTCGGACACGATGACGGTCCGCGCCAGGGGACGGAGTTCAATCGGTGAAGTACTCATTCCAGGCCTCCAGAATGGCGTTCAGGTTCTCGATCACGATGGTCTGAATCCTCCGGAGTTCGGGAGGGGAGAACCCGGTGGACCGCGCGAGGGCCACCGGCTCAAGCCAGAACTTCGCCAGCATCCGTTCACGCTGGACGTGCACGTGGGGCGGTTCGCCCGCCTCGTTGCTGAAGAAGAACAACCGGTATGGGCCGGATCGCAGCACTGTTGGAGACATTCGTCCACCCTATCATCGTCGGCGGCGCCCCGGCTCGGCAGGGCGCCTGCGGCCTAGCGCGGAGAGCCGGCCGCTGCATGCTGCTGGGCAGCCGTGCGCCATCATGCGGCTACTGCGACCGCCTCAAGTACTCCTGAATCCGCTCCTTGCGCTCTTGATGCAACGGTCGCGTCAGGACGCTCTTGTGGGGCTTCCCACAGCAGTGGCACCGGCTGATCGGCCAGCCCCACGGCCGAGCGATGTCCGGCTCGCGGACATGACATGTGCGGCAGCGCGCGACATATGTCGCAGACTTGCCGATGCCCGCCTGCCAGCGGACGCGGCGAGACGAACGATGCGGCGACGGCCATCACCGGCCCTCCGGATCGGGCGATGGGGCGGGCGATGATCGAACGAAGCGCCAGTATCGCGGACGTCCACCGGCAGGACAAGGCCGAAGCGGTAGGCCGAAGCGGTAGGGCCGAAGGGGGAAGCGGTCGGCCGGCCGTGCAGGGCACGGCCCTGCGCTTTGCATTCGCCCCGCCGGCCTGCTAGTCTCCCGCGTCCTTCTGACACCCCTTGGACCCTGCCGTTCTCGAGGAGGTTCTGCCGTGGCTCAGCGTTGCGATATCTGCGGGAAGGGGATCATGTTTGGCCACAGCGTGAGCCACGCTCACAACCTGACCAAGCGCGTCTGGAACCCCAACCTGCAGCGGGTACGCGCACTCGTGAACGGGCAGGTGCGCAACCTCGACGTGTGCACCCGCTGCCTGCGCAGCGGCAAGGTCGAGAAGGCCGTCAGGAACCGCGGCAAGGCCCCGGTCACGGCCTGATCCGCCGCCACTCCGGCTGCCTGCCCGGACTCCGCCGCTGCCGCAGCGCGGCGGAGTCCGGCGCTTTCAGGCCTGAGCCGCGGGGGCGGGCGGCGCCGGCCGGCTGGTCTTGGCCGCGGCCCGCGCTCCGGCGTCCCGGGCGGTGCTGAGCAGCTCGCGCCATTCGAGTTGCTGGCGCGGCAGGGTGCCGAGCGGATCGAGCTCCAGCGCCCGCGCGAACTCCGCGTCGGCCTCGTACGAGCGGCCGAGCGCGAGCAGCGCCCAGCCCAGGTCCGCGCGCCCGGCGGCGTAGCCGGGGTTCTTCTCCACCGCCGCGCGCAGCGGCGGTTCCGCCCCGGCCGCGTCGCCCCGCAGCAGTCGCGTGCGCCCCAGCAGAGCGTGCGCGTCCGGCCAGTCGGGGTGGCGCGCCACCAGCTCCGCGAGCAGTCCCTCGGCTGCGGCGCCGTGACCCAGCGCCAGCTCCACCCCCGCCAGCTCGAGCGCCGCGGCGTCGTAGCCGGGCTTGAGCTCGAGCGCGCGGCGGTAGGCCTCGCGCGCCGCCTCGAGCTGGCCGCGCAGCCGCCGCGTGCGCGCCAGCGCCAGGTGCAGGTCGGGGTAGTCGGGCTGCACCGCGATGGCGCGCTGGATCTCGTCCTCGGCGCCCGCGGCGTCTCCCACGGCGAGCTGGAGCGAGGCCGCGTCCAGCGTCTCCTGCGGGATCTCGTGGTCGCGCGTGAGCCCGCGCCGCACCGTGCGCAGCGCGTCCTCATGCCGGCCGAGCGCGTGGTAGATCAGCCCGAGCAGGCGCTGGGCGCGGGCGAACTGCCGGTTGAGCGCCACCGCCCGCTCGAGCGGCGCCACCGCGGCCTCGAGGTCGCCGGCGCGGAAGCGCGCCAGGCCCAGCCAGAAGTGCAGGTCGGGGTAGCCCGGGAAGGCTTGGAGCGCGGCCTCCACGTGCTCCACCGCGAGCCGCGCCTCGCCGCGCTCGAGCCGCGCGCGCGCCGCCAGCAGGCGCGCCTCCAGGTAGCGCGGGTTGATGCGCAGCGCCCAGTCGAGCTGCACCAGCGCCTCCTCCTGCCGCCCCGCCTCGAGCAGCAGGCCGCCCAGGCGGCAGCGCAGGTCGGCGTAGCCCGGGCGCTCCGCGACCGCGCGCTCGACCTCGGTGACCGCGCCGGCCAGGTCGCCGCCGTGGTAGCGCTCGAGCGCGCGGTCAATCGGCGAGGGCTGGGGCGCCTGCTCCCCGGCGCCGCGCGCCAGCACCGCGAGCAGCCCCTGCCAGTCGGCCGCGCCCCATTCCGAGGCGCGCGCGGCGGCCAGCCCGGAGGGCAGCTCGACGCCGAGCGCCAGCGCCTGGTTCAGGGCCTCGACCGAGCGCTCCTGCTCGCCGAGCTGGCCGCGGCACACCGCGAGCAGCAGCCAGGCCTCGACGTAGCGCGGGTGCTCGGCCAGCGCGCGCTCCAGCTCGACCACCGCTTCGGCGGCGCGCCCCGAGCGCTCGAGGATGCGGGCGCGGTAGTAACGCAGGTCGGGGAAGGACGGGTTCTCCTCGAGCGCCTTCGCGAACTGCTCGCCGGCGCTGGCGTACTGCCCGGCGTGGAAGAACGCCAACCCCAAGTGCGCGCGCGCCTCGGCCGCGTAGCACAGCGCCAGGCTGTGGTCGGGGTCCGAGGGATCGCGCACCTCGGCCAGCACGGCCTCGAACTCGGCCGCGGCACGCTCGTACTCGCCGCGGTTGAAGTGCACCATGCCGCGGTTGTAGTGCCGGTTGTGGCCCCACTTGAGCAGGGCCGAGAACAGCGACAGGGCGGGGCTCCTTTCGTGCCGCGCTCCGCCCGGGGCCGCGGTCGCCCGCGGCCCCGGCGGCGGCGCGATCAGTCCATCTGGCGGCGCAGGAAGGCCGGCACCTCGAGCGAGTCGCCGCCCCGCGTCCCGTTCTTGCCCCAGCCGCGCCCGCCGCCGGTCCCCGCCTCCTCGTGGCGCCACGGGCGCGGGCGCCGGTGCTCCTCGCCCTCGGCGCGCGACCGCTCGGGCCGCACGCCGGCCTCGACGCGCCCGAAGCCGGTGGCGATCACGGTGATCATCAGCTCCCCGTCCATGTTGGGATCGATGACCGCGCCGAAGATGACGTTGGCGTCCTCGCCGGCCGCGTTCACCACCACCGAGGCCGCCTCGTTGACCTCGTGCAGCGTGAGGTCGCGCCCGCCGGTGATGTTGACCAGCACGCCCTCGGCGCCCGCGATCGAGACGTCCTCGAGCAGCGGACTCGCCACCGCGGCCTGCGCCGCCTCGAGCGCGCGCTGCTCGCCCGACGCGCGGCCGGTGCCCATCAGCGCGTTGCCGCGGTTCGACATCACCGCCTTGACGTCGGCGAAGTCGAGGTTCACCAGCCCGGGCACCGTGACCAGGTCCGAGATGCCCTTGGTGGCCTTGAGCAGCACCTCGTCGGCGACGCCGAAGGCGTCGGTGAGCGAGGTGCCCCGCTCCACCACGGCGAGCAGGCGCTCGTTGGGGATGGTGATGAGCGTGTCCACCTCGGCGCGCAGCTCGGCCAGGCCGTCGTC